>NZ_JALAAR010000002.1:0-281153 GCF_036984005.1 Rheinheimera muenzenbergensis | reverse complement strand
ATGGCGGACGCAGGAGGATTCGAACCTCCGACCGCTCGGTTCGTAGCCGAGTACTCTATCCAGCTGAGCTATGCGTCCGGGGTGAAGCAAATTTTAGCACATTTTATTTAAAGCACAGTGCAAGGTGCTGCCCATATCAGATGGCGGACGCAGGAGGATTCGAACCTCCGACCGCTCGGTTCGTAGCCGAGTACTCTATCCAGCTGAGCTATGCGTCCGGTCTAATAAAAATGGCGGAGAAAGAGGGATTCGAACCCTCGATAGAGTTTCCCCTATACACCCTTAGCAGGGGTGCGCCTTCAGCCACTCGGCCATTTCTCCGCTCTGTGTTGCGGCGTGTATATTAATGTCTCAGGAAAATAAGTCAAACAATTTTTGGAACCGGGCCAACTGTTTGCTGACCTTTTAAGCAACTCACCGTGTTTTAGTCATAAAACGTACAAAAACGGTATATTTGATCTACTAAGCGCAGATAAAACAACAAAACTAGTCGTCTTCACCATAAGTCGAACCAGAAGTACCTTTTTCTGCCTGTATCCGCATATAAATTTCTTCACGGTGTACAGAAACATCTTTTGGTGCGTTGACACCAATACGTACCTGATTACCTTTAACGCCCAGTACCGTTACGGTAACTTCATCACCGATCATCAGTGTCTCACCAACACGACGAGTAAGAATTAGCATTCGTTTGCTCCTTGTTCCTTTTTCCCAGCGTGACCCACACCGGTATACACTAAAGCGCCGTATCATAACCCAGCAGACTTGCCGATTAAAAGTAAGGCACTTAAATAAATGATATCTTATCACAGCAATTTTGCTGTCTTAGCGGCGTATTGTAACAATCTGTGCGCCGTTTCCGGCAAATAATCGATACTTCACCGCAACGGTAAGGCAAACAGCCGTTTAAAACAACAGTCGGGCCTGTTTACCAGACAACAAAAAAGGGCGCATGCGCCCTTCTCTGACAACATAAAAAGCAGTTTAGCTCAATTTTTCACGGATATAGCTATTTGCTTCAGTTACTACCTGTGGCAGCGCAGCGACATCAGTACCGCCAGCCTGAGCCATATCCGGCCGGCCACCGCCTTTGCCACCCAGCTTTTGCGCCGCCCAGCCGACTAATTGCCCGGCATGTACCTTGTCAGTTAAATCGGCGCTAACACCGGCAATCAGGCTTATTTTATCCTCATTCACCGTTGCCAGCAGGATCACTGCCGGGCTTAACTGATTTTTCAGCTCGTCGAGCATAGTGCGCAACGCTTTTGGATCGGTAGCCGGTAATTGGGTCACCAACACATTAGCACCGGCAATTTGCTGTGCTTGCTGCAATAATGACGCACCGGCCTGGCTGGCCATTTTTGCTTTTAACTGTTCAATGTCTTTTTCCAGCTGGCGGCTACGGTCCAGCGTTTGCTGCACCCGCTCAGCAATACTGAACACATCACCTTTTAGCGCGCCGGCAACCGCCTGCGCCTGTTGCTCCAGTTGCTGCACAAAGGCAACCGCACCGGCACCGCTGACTGCTTCAATCCGGCGCACGCCAGAGGCAATACCGGCTTCAGAGACAATTTTAATTAAGCCAATGTCACCGGTACGCTCGACATGGGTACCACCACATAATTCGATGGAAAAATCGCCCATCGACAGCACCCGTACTTCATCGTCGTATTTCTCGCCAAACAGCGCCATAGCACCAGCGGCTTTGGCGTCGTCAATTGGCATAACCCGGGTTTGCAACTGCAGATTTAACTGCACCTGCTCATTAACCATGCTTTCAATAGTACGCAGCTCTGCGCTTGTTACCGCTTCAAAATGGCTGAAATCAAACCGCAATCTGTCAGGGCCAACCAGCGAGCCTTTTTGCGTAACGTGCTCGCCTAACACCTGGCGCAGTGCAGCATGCAGCAAATGCGTGGCAGAGTGATTACGCTTGATAGCGCTGCGGCGCGCAGCATCGACCCGGGCTTCAACTTTACTGCCAACCGTCAGCTTGCCGCTAAGCTTACCTTTATGCGCGAACGCTTTGGCCACTTTAATGGTGTCGCTAACAGCAAACACTGAGCCATCGGCCAGGGTTAAGCTGCCGGTATCGCCCATCTGGCCGCCCGATTCAGCATAAAACGGCGTTTGGTCCAGAATAACTAAGGCTTCTTCATTATCGCCCAGGCTGTCACAGTGCTTACCATCACGCAGTATTTCTGCCACAGTGGCATTGCCAAACTCATGCTGGTAACCGGTAAACACAGTTTGCTGGTTTGATGTCAGTGCGGCATTGTAATCGGCACCAAAATTAGACGCCTGCTGAGCGCGTTTGCGCTGCTCGGCCATGGCGGCATCAAAACCGGCCTGATCAATTGTCAGGTTACGCTCACGTGCAACATCGTTAGTTAAATCAACCGGGAATCCATAGGTGTCGTAAAGTTTAAACACCAGATCGCCAGGTAACTCGCTACCCGTTAAGCCAGCCAGAGCTTCTTCCAGAATGGCCAGGCCACGCTCCAGCGTTTTGCCAAACTGTTCTTCTTCCAGCTTCAGTACTTTTTCAACTACGGCTTGTTTGGCGGCCAGCTCTGGATAGGCCTCGCCCATCTGTGCCACTAAGGCCGACACCAGTTTGTAAAAGAATGCCCCTTTGGCGCCCAGTTTATTACCATGTCGTACTGCACGGCGCACAATACGGCGCAATACATAGCCACGCCCTTCGTTGGAAGGCTGCACGCCATCAACAATTAAAAAGGCACAGCTACGGATATGATCCGCCACCACGCGTAACGATTTATCGGCTAAATCTGTGGCACCGGTCACGTCTGCTGCCGCTTTAATCAAGGCAACAAAGGTATCGATTTCGTAGTTGCTGTGCACGTGCTGCAAAATTGCGGCTATACGCTCCAGCCCCATGCCGGTGTCTACGCTGGGTTTTGGCAGCGGCTCCATCCGGCCGTCACTGTGGCGGTTAAACTGCATAAAGACGATATTCCAGATCTCGATATAACGGTCACCGTCTTCTTCAGCTGAACCTGGCGGGCCGCCCCAGATATGTTCACCGTGATCATAGAAAATCTCGGTACAGGGGCCACAAGGGCCTGTGTCACCCATAGCCCAGAAGTTGTCCGACGCATAAGGCGCGCCTTTATTGTCACCAATGCGGATAATACGCTCTGCCGGCACACCTACGTCGTTTAACCAGATGTTGTACGCTTCGTCATCGGTTTCGTATACGGTTACCCACAGCTTCTCTTTTGGTAGCTTCACCACTACGGTTAAAAACTCCCAGGCGTAAGCGATAGCATCTTGCTTAAAGTAATCACCAAAGCTGAAGTTACCCAGCATTTCAAAGAAGGTGTGGTGACGTGCGGTATAACCGACGTTTTCCAGATCATTGTGCTTACCGCCAGCCCGGACACAGCGCTGTGCTGACACGGCACGGTTGTAACTGCGTGGGTCCTGGCCGAGAAACACGTCCTTAAACTGCACCATACCCGCATTGGTAAACAACAAGGTGGCATCGTTACCCGGGATCAGCGAGCTGCTGGAAACGACCTGATGCTGTTTGCTGGCAAAAAAATCTAAAAAGGCGTGCCTGATACCGGCCGATGTCATAGTCATGGAAAAATCCTGTCCGCTTGAGTATTACTCTGTTTGATTAATGGCAAATTGAATTTGTTCGTTACTAAAGCCACGGCGCTGCATATACGCCATGCGTTTATATTTGTCTTTATATTCGGTTACGGCGGTTTGGCCGTATTTTTTCTGGTATTGCTGCTGTGCTAAGGCAAACCAGTCTATTTCAAGCTCTGCTGCACACTGCTCTACCTGATCACGGCTGATGTTCTGTTGCCGGCATTCTTGCACTATATAAGCTAAACCATAGCCTTTATTGGCCCGGCTACGCAGTAGCATACTAATAAACCGCTGTTGATTCAGATAGTTTTCTGCCTTACACCAGGCAATAACCTGAGCAATAGCACCGGCTTCTGCGCCCTGGCGAGCCAACCGCTGGCTCAGCTGGCTTTCGCTGTAATCGCGCCGGCTCAGCCAATTCAAAGCTGTGCGTTTTAGTTCAGCCAGTTCAGTCACGGCTACACTTCCAGCACGGCTTCATCAGTGGGTTTGATCTGCAAGGCAAAAAACTCATTAAACGATAAAAAGAATGCAATATGCAGCAGCGGTAGCACCACTATTAAGCCAATAAAATACGTAGGCATGGTAAGCATTATCAGCAGCATACTCAAGAGGCTGAACAGCGCCAATGGCGTTATATTACGCCAACACGCAGCAAAGCTGGCTTGCATAATTGCCAGCACACTGCGCTCTTGCAGGAAATAGGCTATCGCCACCGAATAGGCAAATATCATTTTAGTTAAGCTAAACCAGACGGCAAACAGCAATACCGCCGGCATACTAATACTGCCGTCGATAACTTGCTGCTGTAGCAGGGCATATAGATAAATCAGCGGGATAGAAACAAATAACTCGGTCAGTGCCAAGCGGATAAAAACCGGCCGGCAGCCTGGCTCTTTAAACGGCTGGTACAGCCCCAATAAGCTAATGGGCTTTTTTTGCTGCACCGCTACAATGCTTTTATAAACACCAGCGGTAAGAAATGGCATAGCTAACACGCCAATAAAGGTTGTTACAGGCGGCAGCATCATGCTTAGCAACATAAAACCGGCCATATGCAGGTACATCAACAGCCATACCGCGGGTGCCTGCATCAGGATTTGCCAGCTTTGCTTTAACCAGGCCAAAGCGGCCAGCGCCGGCGCCCGTCTTATCACTAGTTTTACTTTAAACTGCTTTTCCACCATTACTCCGCATTGTTTGCCCGCAGCACTTAATGCACTGGCGGCTAATGATACTGCAAAACGGCGTAAATTAAGAGAGCCAGCTGTGGCTGCAACGGCGGTTATTGCCTTAGTTTTTGTCTGGCTGCAATTCTTTTAACAAACTGCGGCCCGCATCGCTTTGTTGCAAATGCCAGCGAATAAAGCGGTTATCAACATGCACTGCCCGGCTAAGTTCTGCCTCATAGTGCCAGTTAGCCAGCAAACGCTGCCCGGCACCGGCATACATTAGGCCCACTACCTGGCCCTGACGGTTAAACGTAGGTGCACCGGTCACTTCTCCGCAACTGTCTACACTGGATAAAAAATTGGCATGAACACTGTCATTTTTACCATCGACGCTGTGTTGCAGACGGCTGAAGGGTAAATACCACACCGCATCTTGTGGCTGGTAACCACTTATCTCGCCAACACTAAAGCGTAAATCGCCGTTAGCTTCGGCATAGGTAGGCTTACTATTGGCATCATTGTACGCCATGATGACTTCCATCAGCGCTGCTCTGGCCTGCTCCAGTTGCACCGCCAGCTGTTGACGTTGCCCGGCCAGTTGTTGCGTGGTGTCCTGCATGGCTACGGCAAAATTGATCAGCGGATCGTCGCTGTCAGCAAAAGCCTTGCTGTCGGCATCAAGCCATGCCAGGCGACTGGTGCTGCGAGTCAAGCCGGTTAGGCGATAGATCGCCGACAGTTTGTGCCGTACAATTTCGCGGTTAAAGCCATCGCTGAGGGCAAAATACTGATCCAGCGCCGGCAGACGCAAAGTCTGCGGCAGCTCCGAATATAACTCGAGAAAATGCAGCGCCAATGTCTGATCAACCCTGGCATCAAAGCTGGCATCAAGCTGCGTCAATTGCGGTTGCAGCTTGTTGCGGTGCTTAGCACGGCTTTGCTGATCGGCCGCCAGCGCATGCTGATACAACTGCAAGGCTAACGCCGGCAATCTGGCATAATACAAATTATCCAATACCTGATCGCGCAGCATCAGTTGCTGATGCTGTAACTGCAACTGGCGAAAACGTTGTATGGCAGCACCATAAAGTTGCTGCCGTACCGGGCTGGCACTTATCCAGTCACTGATCTGTTGTTGCTTCTGTTGCCGCCTGGCAATCATCTGCCCTTGCTGATATTCCTGCAACATCGCCTGCCGGTGCCGGTGCTGGCGGGCTAACTCTGTTTGCAGCGCTAACGTCGCTTCAGGTTGCAGCTTATTGATCTCGTCCAGCACCGCCATGGTACGTTTGGATTGTGCTTGCGCCTGCGGATACAGCTGTTCAAACAAAAACTGCAGTTCTTCGACAGAGCTATAACGCTGGCTTTGCGGTACAAAATCAGGCACTAACACTTTTTGCTGCTCTGTCACACCATCAAAGGTCATGCGGCTGTATGGTAAAGCGGCAACCTGGCCATCCGGTTGATATACCCTCAGCAGGGCAAAGTCGGCATCATAGCGGGGCCAATGATTGTCGTCCTGCTGCGGCACATGCTGTGGCGGCAAATACACCAGCCGGATGTCGGAAAACGGCTGATAATACTGCAAGGCAAACTGCAAACCATAGTGCAGCTTGTTTAGCCGGCAAAGGCGTCCCTGTTGCTGACAGCGATTTAATAATTCCTGCTCCAGCTCAGACAAACGGTCAGAGCGGGCAAGGTCATTAGCGGTTTCATTCAGCTGGCGGTTTATCGCGACAGTTACGTCTTGCTGCTCTGTTGGCTGATATATGGTTAACCCGGGCAGACGAGCTTCATGTTGCGCCTGGGCCACGCCAAAACCGTTAGCCTGCGCTGCTGTTAAATAAGGCGTGATACAGCGTGCGCTGGTAAGCAGCAAGCCATCAGCTGACACGAACACCGCACTGCACTGCCCCAGTTTTACTACTGAGTGGCGAATGCTATTGAGCGCAACGATATTGTTTGGCTGTTCAAATTGGGCTTGCGATCTAACATTGTCGCCAGACAACTGTCCTGGCAACCAAAATCCTTCACCGGCTTGCACATTGCAGCCACTAAACCCGCATAACAGCGCTACAGCTAGTAATATTCTCATACTCTGGTATTGATAAAGTTTCACCGGCGCACGCTACCACAACAAAGCCTCCGGCTTATCTTGCTTGCGGTAAAGCACCATTATTTGCGACCACTGCCACTGACAGCGCTGACAAAAATCCGTGCCAGAGCTTGATATCTGCCCTGTTGTCCGCATAATACGGCGACGGTTCTGCACGGAAAATGTTATGGAAAATTTTATTGAGAAACTGATGTATTCATCGCGCTGGATCATGGCACCAATTTATCTGGGACTCAGTCTGGCGCTGCTGGCGTTGGGCATTAAGTTCTTTCAGGAAGTGTTTCATATCATCCCTATTATCCTCAGCATGAAAGAAGTCGAGCTGATACTGGT
Organism: Rheinheimera muenzenbergensis; assembly: GCF_036984005.1. NCBI lineage: Bacteria > Pseudomonadati > Pseudomonadota > Gammaproteobacteria > Chromatiales > Chromatiaceae > Rheinheimera > Rheinheimera muenzenbergensis. The sequence continues at coordinate 273,908 of NZ_JALAAR010000002.1, read as the reverse complement.
CGTGCTGTCATTAATTGATATAGCGCTGGTTGGCGGCCTGATAGTGATGGTAATGTTTTCCGGCTACGAAAATTTCGTATCCCGCCTCGACTTAGAAGGCAATGACGACAAACTTAGCTGGCTGGGTAAACTGGATTCCGGCTCACTGAAAAACAAAGTTGCCGCCTCTATCGTCGCTATTTCATCTATTCATCTGCTAAAGGTATTTATGAATACCGAAAGTATCGCTAACGATAAAATTATGTGGTATTTGCTAATTCATATTACCTTTGTATTGTCCGCATTTGCGATGGGCTATCTGGATAAAGTGCTGCGTAAATAACCTGGCGCTGTAACACTGGCGGTACTACTCGACATACAGGAGGTTGGGGGTGACGATTAAGCGGCTTGCAGCAACATTCGGCTGGCTAAGCTTAGGCTTGCTGGCCTGTGCCTTTGCCTGGCGTGCAGTCGCGGCACAGTACGGCACTCCACTACTTAGCAACTTTAAGCCAAAAGACTACAATGGCGGCACGCAAAACTGGGCCATAGTGCAGGATCAACGCGGCCTGCTCTATGTCGGCAACAATGTCGGCGTACTGGAGTTTGATGGCGCCCAGTGGCGGATGATCCCCACCCGCAACAAAGCCGTGGTGCGCTCGCTGGCATTGGCCGACAGTGGCCGTATTTATGTCGGTTCAAAGGGCGAAATAGGCTATATAGACCCGACATTACCGCAAAACCAGCAATATATTTCACTGCTGTCAGCCGTCCCCTCGCAATACCGGCAATTTCAGGATGTCAGGCAAACCTATGTCATGCCAGATGGTATTTATTTTTTTAGCCGGGACTATATTTTTCGTTACAACGAGCAAGACGCCGGCCAGGTTAAAGTATGGCGCAGCAACAGCACCTTTCTCAAAGCCTTTAAGTTAAATAACCGCTTGCTGGTGAAAGAAGAAAACACCGGCCTGCTGGAGCTGCACAACGATGATTTTAAACTGTTGCCCGGCTCAGAGCCCTTTAGCCAGCTCAATTTATTTATGCTGCAGCAGTTTGATGACAAGACACTGCTGGCCGCCAGCCGTGAGGGCAAATTATATCTTTTTGCCGATAAGCAGCTAACCCGCTGGCACACCAATATTGACGAGGAATTGCAGCAGGCCCGCATTTATACCGGTATGCGGCTGGAGAATGGCGATTTTGCGCTCGGCAGCAGCCAGAATGGTTTATATATCGTCAGCGCCGATGCTCAGCTAAAAAGCCATATCAATAAGGCCTTTGGTTTAGTAGACCAAAACATCAGAGCCATGTATCAGGATCATCAGCAAGGTTTGTGGCTGGCGCTGGACCACGGCTTAAGCCGTATTGATCTGGCAGCTGCTATTTCGCAATACAACAGTGCTCATGGCCTGCAAGGCAATGTGTTGGCATTACATCAGCACCAAAACACCCTCTATGCCGGCACCAGCCTGGGCCTGTTTCGTAAAGATCAGCACAACCGCTTTAGCCTGATCCCCGGGTTGCAAAAACAAACTTGGGACTTTGCCAGCTTTGACAACAATTTGCTTATTGCAAACAGCGCTGGCGTATACCGCTACGACGGTCAGCATGCCAGTTTGCTGCGCAGTTCAGCTCAGGCATCTAAAGTGTTATATCCGTCGCCGTTGCAACCTGGCCGGTTTTTTGTTGGCTTACAAGACGGCCTGGCCAGCATAAAACAACAGCCGGATGGCAGCTGGACAGATGAAGGCCTGATCCCCGGCATTCAGGGCAATTTAAACAGCATACTGCAAACGGCAAACGGCGAAATCTGGCTCGGCACTCTGGCGCACGGCGTCTATTTGTTGTCGTTGCCTGCAGGCTGGCCAGATAGCAACGGCCAGGTTGTGGTGCAGCATTTTAATAAAACAGACGGTTTACCCAGCAACAACCGCAACTCGGTACACTGGTATAAAGACCAGTTATTGTTCGCCACCGTGGCCGGTTTTTACCGCTTCGACAAGCGGCAACAGCGGTTTTATCTTGACCCACAACTGGGCTCTGCCTTTAGCCACACTCAGCCCTGGGTGCGTTATCCGCAGACAGACAAAAACAATAACCTCTGGCTGTTAACCTGGGACAACGATACCGGTAGCCGCCAGGCCGGCATGCTTGAGGCCGATGCTGCCGGTCAGTATCAATGGCAAGCCTCTGCGCTGCAGCCATTGCTGGATATACCACTGGATACGCTATTAATTGATGAACAAAACGTAGTGTGGTTTGGCGGCGCTGAAGGTATTTTCCGCTTTGCCGGCAGCGAACACCGCAATCTGGCACCGAAACAACCGCTGCTACGCCGCGTTCGCGCTCTGACCGGCGATGTGTTTTATCATGGCGGCGACTTACCGGCTAAGCTGGCCCTAAATGCCGGCCAAAACCAATTGCGGTTTGAATACGCCAGCCCGAATTACAGCCACCTGTTTTTGCCGCAATTTCAGGTAAAGTTACAGGGACATGACGACGACTGGTCGGGTTGGAACAACGAAATGTACCGCGATTACACCAACCTGCCCGCCGGTGATTATCAGTTTATGCTGCGCAGCCGCGACCATGCCGGTAATCAGCTATTATCAGCGCCGCTGACGATACAAATTCCGGCCCCCTGGTATCTATCCTCAGCCATGCTGCTGCTGTATGGGTTACTACTGTTGTTGGCCATCTATCTGTTGCTGAAAGGGCGAACCTGGCAACTAGAGCAGGAGCAACAGCGGCTTACTGCACTGGTGCAACAACACACGGCCCATTTAAAACAGACTATGCAACAATTGCAGCAGGCAAAACAGACTGCGGAAGCCGCTGCCAAGGCAAAAAGCGAATTTCTGGCCAATATGAGCCATGAGCTGCGTACACCGCTAAATGCAGTATTGGGCTTTGCAGAGCTGGCCCAACAAAGCCCGGATCCACAACAGCAAATTGGTTATGTGGCAAAAATTCATGCCTCAGGAAAGATTTTATTAAGCATTATCAATGATATACTTGATTTCTCTAAAATAGAGGCCGGTAAACTTGAACTGGAATGCCGGCCTTTCAGCCTGCGCCGCATGCTGGAGCAGGTTAGCGATATGTTCAGCCTGCAACTGGCGCAAAAACAACTGCACTTTGCCTTGCAACTGGACGCCAGTGTACCCGACAGCTTTAGCGGTGACAGCCTGAGGCTAAGTCAAATACTGATTAACCTGCTGGGCAATGCCATCAAATTTACCGAGCGCGGCGCCATAACGCTTAACATCAGTGCCAGCAGCGCCCGGCAACATTGCCAACTGCATTTTGCCGTAACCGACACCGGTATAGGCATTAGCGAGCAACAGCAAAAGCGGCTGTTTATCGCCTTTAATCAGGGCGACAGCTCTGTCAGCCGTAAATTCGGTGGTACCGGCCTGGGTTTAACCATTTGTCAGCGCCTGCTCAGCCTGATGCATAGCCAGCTACAGGTTGTCAGTCAAAGCGGGCAAGGCAGTACCTTTAGTTTCAGTATTACCCTGCCACGGGTTGAACCGATAGCAGCGCCAGCGGACAACACTGACAGCAGCAAAACTAAACAAGCTGCGCCGGTAAGCAACCGTAAGATACTGCTGGTAGAGGACAATTATTTTAATCAGGCGCTGGCACAGATTATTCTGCAAAAACTGGGCTATCAGGTGCTGACAGCGACCAATGGCCAGGCAGCGCTGACGTTATTGCAACAGCAACACATAGATCTGGTGCTAATGGACATTGAAATGCCGGGCATTAATGGCTACGAAACCACGCAACAGTTACGCCAGTTGCCCAATATGGCCAGCTTGCCGGTCATTGCCATGACGGCGCATCACGGCGCAGATACCCAACAAGCCTGTCTGGCAGCCGGGATGAATGATTTATTGGTAAAACCTATTGAAGCCGCCAGCCTGGCCAAGCTACTAAAACACTGGTTGCAGCCTTAGCCGTTGCCCTGTTAATCGTCGCAATAAAACCGGTTTGGCAGCTGCTGGTTTAGCTGCATAAAATAACGCAGCTGTAATTGCTGGTACCAGTTATCCATTAACACACTCAATAAGGCGCGGTCAAAGCTGCGCTGCAATTGCGGATCTCTGAAGGCGGCACGATACAAGCTGGAATTAAACAGTTCATGAATTTGCACCGCCGCCGGTGAACCACTGGTTTGCTGATGATGCATAAAAATATTCCGGTCCAGCACTATCGCCTGCGCCCGGCCACTAAACAGCATATCGACCTGGGCCTTTTGATCGACCGTTTCAAGATAGCCAGTGTTATGCACTACCGCATCGCGGTAATCGGCACCCAGCACCCGGCTGGCGCCCTGAAAAGCAACCACCTGTTTATCGGATAAATCTGCCGGATGGGTAATAGTTAGCTCGTCACGAGCCAGGGTTACCAGTACATTCTGATAACGGATATAGGGCTGGGAGAAATACAGTTCGGCATCAGCGGTGTCGTTTGGCTGTAAGCTGGCAATATCACCGTTGCCGCTCTCCAGCAAGCCACGGATCCGCGAGTTAGGTACAAAAACAAACACCGCTTCATGCCCCATGCGCCGCACAATTTCACGCAGCAACTCCAGCTCGTAGCCACTTACCGTTTCCAGCCGGATATAAGGCGGCTTGTTTTGCCCCACCAGCACGTTAAGCGCTGCGGCCTGCACGGTTAAATGGCTTGCCGGTAGCCATAAACCACAGATCAGTAAGGCAAAGCAGCCAAACAATTTACGCATCAGGCACTCCTGATAATATTTTGCTTAAGTTTAGCTGGTTTTACCTGACTGCAATGCTTAATTGCAAGCTGTTTACTAATGCAGGAACAACAATAGCCTGAATAATAACAAATACTTACTCAGGCTGATGGTGGCAAATTGTTAACGTAAATTTGGCGCCAGCCAGCTTTGCGCCTGCTCAAGGCTCCAGCCTTTTTTCGCCGCGTACTCATTAAGCTGGTCAAAGTCGATTTTACTGACGGCAAAATACTTACTGTCCGGGTGAGCAAAGTACCAGCCACTTACCGCTGCGCCCGGCCACATGGCGTAGCTTTCGGTAAGCGTAATGCCGGTTTGCGCTTCCACATCCAGCAGCTGCCATAAAGTACCTTTTTCCGTATGCTCCGGGCAGGCCGGATAGCCCGGTGCCGGCCTTATGCCCTGATATAACTCACGAATAAGCTGCTCGTTATCAAGCGTTTCATCAGCGGCATAACCCCAATATTCACGCCGCACTTTTAAATGCAGGTATTCGGCTAAGGCTTCGGCTAAGCGGTCCGCTAAGGCTTTAACCATGATGCTGTTGTAATCGTCATGTTCGGCGGCAAACTTAGCGGCAAACTCATCAGCACCAAAGCCGGTGCTCACTGCAAAGCCGCCGATATAATCTTTTATGCCGCTATCGACCGGCGCGATAAAATCGGCCAGGCTGCAATTGGGCGCATTGTTTCTAAGCTGCAGCTGCTGGCGCAGGTTACACAGCCGGGCTTTTTCGACTGTGCGGCTGTCGTCGGTGTATACAATAATGTCATCACCCAGGCTGTTGGCCGGAAATAAACCAAACACCGCCTTACCTTTGACATGGCCGCCATTAATCATGGTATCAAGCATGGCATTGGCATCTTTAAACAGCTTACGCGCCTCTATACCGACTTCAGCGTGGTTTAAAATGGCCGGGTATTTACCGGATAACTGCCAGGTTAAAAAGAACGGTGTCCAGTCGATATAATCGCGCAACAGGTTTAAATCAACATCCTGCCACAAGTGCACGCCGGGCTGTTTTGGTGCCGGTGCAACCTTGGTTAAATCGAGCTGGAATTTATTCGCCCGGGCCTCGGCTAAACTCAGCAGCTTTTCACCGGGGCGCGAACGCGCATGTTGCTCACGCGCCACCACATATTCTTGTTTAATGCGGGCTAAATAATCGGCTTTGCTATCCGGGGTGATTAACGACTGCACCACCGACACACTGCGCGACGCATTGGGCACATAGACCACACCATTGGCATAATTTGGCTCAATTTTCACCGCGGTATGGGCCTTTGACGTCGTCGCGCCGCCGATCAGCAATGGTTGGCTAAAGCCCAAACGGGTCATTTCTTTCGCCACGTGCACCATTTCATCTAACGACGGTGTAATAAGACCCGATAAACCTATCACATCGACATTTTGCTCTTTGGCAACGCGCAATAGCTCGGCGCACGGCACCATCACGCCTAAATCAATCACTTCAAAGTTATTACACTGCAGTACCACACCAACAATATTTTTGCCGATATCGTGCACATCGCCTTTAACTGTGGCCAGCAATACCTTGCCCTGGGCGCGGCCACCTTCTTTTTCCTGCTCAATAAAAGGCTGCAAATAGGCCACGGCTTTTTTCATTACCCGGGCAGATTTCACCACCTGTGGCAAAAACATTTTACCTTCACCAAACAAGTCACCCACCACGTTCATGCCGTCCATCAGCGGCCCTTCTATCACATGCAGTGGTTTTTCTGCCTGTTGGCGCGCTTCTTCGGTGTCGATATCAATAAAGTCGGTAATGCCTTTTACCAGCGCATGCTCCAGCCGTTTATTTACCGGCAGGCTGCGCCAGGCGTCATCCTGCTTTTCAGCGACGCTGCCATCACCTTTAAACTGGGCCGCAATGTCGAGCAAGCGCTCGGTAGCATCATCACGGCGGTTTAATATCACATCTTCGACCCGTTCTTTTAACAACGGTGGGATATCGTCATACACAGTCAGCTGGCCGGCATTTACTATGCCCATATCCATACCGGCAGCGATGGCGTGGTATAAAAATACCGAGTGAATAGCTTCGCGTACCGCATCATTGCCGCGAAACGAAAACGATACGTTAGATACACCACCGGAGATTTTCGCATGCGGGCATAAGCGTTTTATCTCGCGAGTGGCTTCGATAAAGTCGACCGCGTAGTTATTGTGCTCTTCAATGCCGGTGGCTACGGCAAAGATGTTCGGATCAAAAATAATGTCCTGTGGCGGAAAGCCGATTTGCTCAGTCAGGATGCTATAAGCGCGCTGGCAAATTTCGACCTTGCGAGCCTTGGTATCGGCCTGGCCCTGCTCGTCAAACGCCATTACCACTACCGCCGCACCATAGCGGCGTAATAAGCGTGCCTGCTGTAAAAATGGCGCTTCGCCCTCTTTGAGCGAAATGGAGTTAACCACCGCCTTGCCCTGAATGCATTTTAACGCGGCTTCAATCACCTCCCATTTCGACGAGTCGACCATAATCGGCACCCGCGAAATATCCGGCTCGGACGCCAACAGCTGCAGATAGCGCACCATGGCAGCCTTGCTGTCGAGCATGGCCTCGTCCATGTTGATATCGATAATTTGCGCGCCGTTTTCTACCTGCTGACGTGCTACATCCAGTGCGGCTTCATAGTCGCCGTTTAAAATCAGCTTTTTAAATTTTGCCGAGCCGGTAACGTTAGTCCGCTCACCGACATTGATAAATCTGGCTTGTTGTTGCATTACCACTCCAGAGAAAAGGCTTCAAGGCCGGCTAAGTTAAAACTATGGTCCGGCGTTTTCGGTTGCCGCGCCGGCGCAGCTTTTACCGCCTCAGCGATGGCTTTTATATGCTCCGGTGTGGTGCCGCAACAGCCACCAACAATATTGAGAAAACCCTGTTTAGCCCAATCAGCAATTTCTGCTGCCATTTCCTCTGCACCCAAATCATATTCGCCAAACTCATTCGGTAAACCGGCATTGGGGTGCACCGAGACATAGGCTTCTGACACGCCAGACAGCGTCTCGACATAAGGCCGAAGTAAATCCGGGCCTAAGGCGCAGTTCAGGCCAAAACACACCGGCTCAACATGCGCCAGGCTGTGATAAAAGGCTTCAGTGGTCTGGCCCGACAAAGTACGGCCCGAGGCATCGGTAATAGTACCGGAGATCATCACCGGCAATTTAAAACCCACTTCATCAAATACTTTAAGCACAGCAAAAGCCGCCGCTTTGGCATTTAACGTATCAAAGATGGTTTCCAGCATAATAATGTCGGCACCGCCTTCGATTAGCGCATGGGTTGATTCAGTGTAAGCATTTACTAACTCATCAAAGCTGACATTGCGAAAGCCAGGGTCGTTTACATCCGGCGATATCGACGCGGTGCGGTTAGTTGGCCCTAACACCCCGGCAACAAAGCGCGGTTTGTGCGGCTCAAGTGCGGTCACTTCATCACAGACTTTGCGCGCCAGCGCTGCAGATTCGCGGTTAATCCGTGCCGACAGACCTTCCATCTGGTAATCGGCCATGGCAATGGTAGTAGCGTTAAAGCTGTTGGTTTCAACAATATCGGCACCAGCCAGCAGATACTGGCGGTGAATATCAGCGATTAGATCCGGCTGTGTCAGCACCAGTAAATCGTTATTGCCTTTGACATCACAGGGCCAGTTGGCAAATTCACTGCCGCGATAATCGGCTTCTTCCAGTCGGTGCTGTTGGATCATGGTACCCATGGCGCCATCGAGAATAAAAATACGCTCAGATAACAGTTTACGAAAATGGTCAGGCGTCAGTCTTGCAGTCATAAAATGCTCGTTGTAATTCTAAAAGGCCAAAGCTGTACTAGCTTAAGCGCTGTGGCCAATCTGGCTTAGCTCAAACGGCGTAGCCTGATACACATAATAGTTCAGCCAGTTACTAAACAATAAAAAGGCATGGCTTTGCCACAATTTTTGCGGGCCCTGCAGAGGGTCATTCTGGCGATAATAGTTTTCCGGCAGTTTGGCTGCAACGCCTGCGGCCACATCACGCTGGTATTCGTCATCCAGCGTGGTTAAATCATACTCCGGGTGGCCGGTAACAAACACCCGGCTGCCACTGCTATTTTGCAGCAAATATGCGCCGGTCACATCGGCCTCGGCCAGAATATGTAAATCATCATGCTGCTGGTACTTTTGTTTTGGTACCTGGGCATAACGCGAGTGCGGTACGAGAAACGCATCATCAAAACCGCGTACCAACGGGCACAACGGCTGAGTTACCTGCTGCCAGTACACGCCGGACAGTTTTTCGCCACGGATTTCGCGCTGTAAACCATAGTATTGATATAAAGCAGCATGCGCCGCCCAACACAAGAATAACGTCGAGGTGACATTATTGTCGGCCCAGCGCAAAATATCGCCAAACTGCGCCCAGTAAGTGACATCTTCATAGTCCACTAAACCCAGCGGCGCGCCGGTAATTATTAAACCATCATATTTTTGCTGCTGTACTTCAGAGAAGTAACGGTAAAAGCAGTTTAAATGGCTGGGCGGCGTGTTTTTACTGACATGATCATCAATGCGCAGCAAATCGACATCCACCTGCAGCGGGCTGTTAGCCAGCAAACGTAGCAACTGAATTTCCGTGGCGATCTTATTTGGCATTAAATTTAAAATGGCAATTTTCAACGGCCGGATATCCTGCGACTGCGCCCGGCTTTCGGTCATTACAAACACATTTTCGGCCGACAGCGCTTCAACCGCCGGCAACTGATCGATCACTTTAATAGGCATAGCCATACCCGCTTAGCTGACATAGCCGCTACTTTGCGCAAATGCAGCAGCAATGTCAACTTCTATACGTTTAGATGGCCAAATAAAAAGAGCGGCTATGTCAGCGTTCGATTACAGCACTGCTGGCATTTTCGGCATCAGCAGCTAGGCTTAGCCAAGCCACTAACCACGACGATCGTATTGATATGCCAGAAAAAACCAGCTCCCGCCTGATGCAAAACTTCCGTTTTTATTTAGTGCTAAGCCTAAGCAGTACCCTGTTTGGCATTATCGCGCTGGCCGCTATGTGGTATCAGGCAGACAAAGCCTTTGCACCAACCGAACACCAGCTCACCACGATGAGCATGGCCCGGGAAAACCTGAAAGCCAAACTGGCCCTGGCCGGCAAAAACACTGTGCCGCAGTGTGCTCAAATTGCCACCGGCGTCTACCTGCAATCCCTGAATTTTCATTCAGCTAACGATGTGCATATCAGCGGTTATATCTGGCAAAAAGTACCCATAGCGCCAGATTGCCCGGTGCAGGCCAAAGCCGGTTTTTACTTCCCGGAAGCAGTAGAAGGCGCGAATGAGCTGCGCAAAAAGTACGAATATGTGCAGGGCAACGAAACCCTGCATGGCTGGATTTTTGAAACCACAGTGCGCCAGCCGTTTGACTACAGCAAGTACCCGCTGGATCATCAAACCGTTTGGCTGCGTATTTTATCCAATGACTTTGATGGCTACAGTACGCTGATCCCGGACCTTGATGCCTATCCCGATACCGGTATTAAAAGCTACTTTGGCCTCGACCGTGACATAGTGCTGGGCGACTGGCAGATAGACGAAACCTTTTTCGATTTTAAAACCGCCACCTATCACACCAACTTTGGTTACCACACCGCCACTACCGAACTAAACCCGGAGCTGCATTTTAACGTGGTACTTAAGCGTAAATTTGTCAATGCCTTTGTGGTTAACCTTATTCCAATGCTTACCGTCGCCGCCCTGCTGTTTGCCGTGCTAATGACAATAAGCCGCAAACGCAGCACGCTGGCGTTTAATGGCTTTTCCATCATGTCGGTTATCGGCACGATTTCGGCACTGTTTTTTGTGGTGATTTTATCGCACGTTAATACCCGCACTAAGTTTCCGGCGCAGAGCATAGTGTATATCGAGTATTTTTATCTGTTGCTGTATATCGCGATGATCTTGGTGGTGCTGTGTAGTTTTATCTTTAACGCTCCGGTAAATGTGCAGCGCAAACTGGTAATGCACGACTTTATGCTACCCAAACTAATCTACTGGCCCAGCCTGCTGCTGGCGATGGTGTTAATCAGCTACTGGGCGTTGTTTTGATGACAGCTGTTTTAACAACAAAGGCTTTGTTAGACCGGTTAACCGGTAGTTGTCACTGACGCAGCTATAAGCTGTACCTATAATTCATTGTCAGTTCTAAAAAAGCGGTGTAGTGGTCTATACATTAAATGCGGGTCGACACGCCGGATAAGTGTTAGGGCACCGAGTGATGTGCATGGCGAATTCGCTACGGAGAGAAAGGTAATGATAAAATATATTTCAAACTTAATATTCACAGTGAGTGTATTGGGGTTAACTTGCGCTCATGCCTCCGATAGCCAGTCTCAAGGCGCCAGTTCCACACCTACAATAGTTTTAGAGGAAAGATATAAAGAAATACAAGAAGAAAGAAAGGCTTTGAAAAAAGTCATCAGAGACCTATCTCAAATAATAGTAGTGATTAAAAGCGCTGAAGAAAATATTAAGAAAAAACAAATAGATAAAAACGATATCGAAAAAACAATCAACCTTTTAAAATCTGCCATAACCAAGCTGAATTCTCTTCCTCCGGAAACACAACTTGAAAGAGATAACCCTGTCTGGCTGGCGTACATAAGTTCATTTCAAGAACTTCGCAGCATATCTACAATTGACCCTGAATCCGAACTATCTGAATTAGAAACATATTTACCTAGCGATTATTTCAGGGATCAAGTTAGGGCAGATACGGAGGTTGACCGATTGTTGACTAGAATTGTTGCCCGAATTCCAAAAAGTGATGGAGTTGAATCAGACAACAATGAAACAGCACTTTCTATACTTTATGGAAAGATAAGGTATCGCGATAAAATTACAAAGCTTGACATTGAAGAGCAAATTGTTAATGCACAAAACTATTTGTCCGCTTTCTCGGAAACTAACGTTAAAATGATATTTGACGCATCGAAAGCTCAACTACTCCAGAAGTTATCATCATTGGCTCTAGAGCTACAAAAAGAAGTTGAAACCCGTGAAGCATTAAACAAAAAGCTACTTGAAGAACTTGGAGAAATTAACCAAGAATTAGAAGCCAAGCGAACAAAGCAAACAATTATTGATCAAGGTTTAATATTTGCTGTATACGGAATGATTGGAGTCTTACTTTTGATGTTTTTGTCATTACGATTATTTCACTCTGATGTTGCATTGGAACTTGTTAAACGGCGCGCATTGATTGAAGTAGTGGGTATGGCATTCATGCTTATCACAATAATTATTCTCGGTACCGGTGGAAAAATTAACACAGAGACACTTGGAACCTTGCTCGGAACTATTGCGGGTTACATTTTTGGACGTATTGGCGCTGATCGAGATGTCAGGGATACTGCTTCCGTCAGCAATCAGCCTAACACATATGAGGCTTCCCGGAGTCAATAGGTAAGACCGATCTACTGGCCGCGTTAGCGGCCAGCTTGTTTATCCATCAGCAAGATAGACTGCCTTATCTAAGATAATGGTTGCCAGGCGATAGCCTGTAACAAACACATATCGGGGAGCAAGTGCTACGTACGCAAAAGATCATTGGGAAAAGTCTATAACCGCATAGCTGCCGTGCTTTCTTAGACGGATTAGCCCGTACTTATCACTGGCACAACTATTAGCTGTACCTATAAGTTATTGTCAGTTTTAAAAAAGCGGTGTAGTGTTATAAACATTAAATTTACAAAGGCGGGTTGGCCCGTGTTTAAGCACGGGTCGAGTCGCCGAATAAGCGTTATGTCAGTTTGCCATTTTCAAATTTCGGTTGAATAATATGCATCCAATATATTTTTCACATGGATACCGTGAGCGAGAAGCACCATTTGCAGCCTTCTTTGGAGGGTTGATGGCCAAAGTTGGATTCTTACCAAGTCTCGATCCACCCTCAAATGATGTGAATTCAGCGAAGCTAGAACGGCACCTAAGCTATACGAGTGGTTTAGTTGCGGTCTTGTCAAACAGAGACACAGGACCATCTCCACACATACTCTATGAGATATCAATGGCTGTACGATGCGGAAAGCCAGTGCTTGTGTTTGTAGAAGACAGTATTGAGGATTCTGTTATCCCTAAATGTGTATTAACTAAAAGGTTTTCAGAAAAATCTTATATCCGAGAAACAATAGATCATTTGTATGCTCTCCAAAGCCTGAGTATTTATATTGGTAAAGACCAACTCCCACGTTACCGTGGATTTGAAGGACAGCGCTCGTGCATTTTGCTGGGCGAATCTAGACTAAATAAAGAGTTGAAAGCGTCAATTAAGAAAATCCTAATTAATAAAGGTTATTCAATTAAGAAGCTGGCAAACTCTCGGAATGAACTTCCCATATCAATTTCAGCACAATCAGAAATCCAAAATACGAATTTAGCACTAAGTGTTCTTACAAATATGTCTGCATCAGACGCATATGTATTGGGTGTCATTCGTTCTAAGTTGATTCCTACCATTACCCTATCCATCGGTGATTTTCCAGAAATTCGAGGTGTTCCAAACGAATATCAAAGGAAAATCATATCCAATAGAGAAATCGAAAATGATTTGCAGATCCTTACCGCTCAAATTGATCTTTACGAAGAGGACTTCATACAAATTGATTCAACACATAAGGCAGAGCAGTATGCAAACAAGTTAGCTTTATCGAATACGCAAGGTCACTACACTCACGAGTTCAGAACAAATATCATACAGGAGATTACAATGGGCGACAGATATGAAGCCGGGCAGGTGGGTGCGCAAGGTCCAAATTCTCATGCGCATGATATGAACTTCAACCAAATATGGAACCAAAATAGAGGTTCTATTGATATCGATAAGTTAAAAGAAGAGCTTGGCACTTTGAGAACCACGCTGCAGGTGCAAGCGAAATCTGCCGAAGATTTCAAAGAAATAGGCGATGTTGCGACAGCGGAAATTGCAGCGCAAAACGGAAATGGATCTGACGCACTTAAGGCACTTTCAAAAGTAGGAAAATGGAGCCTTGGTGTTGCCGAAAAAATTGGAATTGGCGTGGCCATTGCGGCAATTAAGACCGCAAGCGGATTCTAGACATAACAACCGCATGCATGTGACCAAACGACGCTCAGCCATTTTGCGGCTCGATCTGCTCATTTAACCCAAATAACTGGGGGCAGATTAAATTTAAATAGCTGAAGATATTAAGTTTAATTTTGTTTTGATCCCATTTATTCTGTGGCGGGCCTTAGCTTGAACCGATACTCTGGAGATGTTATGAGTTACCCCCTAGTCACAACCGACTGGCTTGAGACAAATTTAAACTTAGAGCAGCTCATCCTTGTTGATGCAAGCATGAGTAAAGTGGTTGGGAAAAAAGCCATAGAATACGAAATGCCTCTTTATATACCTAATAGCAGGCGTCTTGATTTGGAAAGATCCTTATGTGATCCGAACTCATCGCAAACACATGCCTTTCCCACCGAGGAGCAATTTACTGCAGTAGCACAGAGACTAGGTATAAATTCAGAAAGTATTGTAGTGTTTTATGATAACCAAGGAATTTATTCAGCGCCGAGGGCGTGGTGGATATTTCAGGTAATGGGGTTCAAAAACGTCTTTGTACTAGATGGTGGGTTACCTCAATGGTTGCTGGAAAACAGACGGGTTGTACCCAATACATCCAACATTGAAACTGAAGTGGGCAATATTAATGGTATTTTTAATCCGCAGCTGATATGCGATTCAAACTTCATTTTTGAACAAATGAATAATAAACAGTTAGCTGTGCTAGATGCGCGTTCGAGAGACAGATTTTTGGGTATAGCTCCTGAACCAAGGGACGGTGTAAGAAGCGGGCATATTCCAAATTCAATAAGCTTGCCGTACTCTGAGGTGTTGGATGGACATTGCTTTAAAATTGATGAGCAGTTAGCTGCAATATTCTCTGCGCGCTTAGATAGCAAAACCAGTACGCTCGTATTTACCTGTGGTTCGGGAATTACAGCGTGTATTATTTTGTTGTCCGCAGTAATTGCTGGCTACCGGGATTTAATTTTGTATGATGGTTCATGGTCTGATTGGGGAAGTAATATTGCCTTACCCGTCGGAAATTAAGCTAACAAACAATTATTATCGCCAGCAAAAAAAGCTGGCTGCGACGTCAACCTGCTGCGCAACTTTCCGCGCGAAATTTGGGCTGTCTACGTAAATGGATTCGAAGAATGCGATTTAATTTTATAGCTCTTTTTTTTATGTTTTTTTCATTGCAGGTCTTGGCAGGAACGTGGGGCGTAGGAAGTTTTGAAAATGACTCTGCTAGCGATTGGGTATACGAATTAGAACAAAAAAAAGGTAGTGGTAAATTACTAGATACCATCCGTGCTGTATTCACTCCTCAGTATATTGAAGTTGATACCTGTTCTTCTGCAATTGCTGCAGCAGAAGTTGTCGCTTCAATCAAAAGTGGTAATTATGAGCCGTTACCGGAATCATTGAAAAAGTGGGCATTGGAAAACAAAGATGTATATGAACCAGAAATGTCTAAATTTACACTTCAAGCACTACAGATCTGCAAAAACACTAAAAAATCAGAGTTAGCCCAACTTTGGTCTGAAAGCGGCGCAGAAGAATGGCTAAGTTCAATTGGCACACTTGAGGCAAAGTTAAAGTGAAAACGTATAACAATCGCAACCAGCCTATTCGCTAACGCTCCCGGCTGTTACAGACGCTAGCTTTCAGGAATGAACATGCATCGAACTCAAGTCTCGAATATCGTCATTGAATATGCGGATCAATTTGGCCCAACAAACAGACCTGAGCGAAAGGCAATTGAAAAGAGTCTAAGGCAGGTTGAGCCTCAAGAGTTGTTTGAAGGCTTGTTCAGTATCTTTCTGTTAGAAAACGATAATAAGTCGTACATTCGGCAACAAAATGCAGGAGTTATCCTCTACAAGTTGAAACCGCGACTGTTTATCGATTTAAAACAAAAAATTAGAATGTGCTTACATACTTGGGATGTAAGTGTCGAAGAGCTACCACTTTACTTTGCCGAGCAGTGCGGTAAGGCAAGGGTATTAGAGGTGTTAGAACAACTAAATACAGAGCCGCTTTCGAAAAGCGAGAAAGCCGGATTAAATACTTTTGCTTTTTGGCTTGGCCTAGTTGAAAGCTAACAAGCACAAGCGCACCGGGCCTTCAGCCCTCAAATCGCTTTGCTCCCGGCTGTTACAGGCGTCAGTACTCTAGAGGAATTATGAAAAACCGAATACCGTATGCATTACTGTCAGTTTTACTTTTGGGTAAAGTATTTGTTTGGTGGTTACTATTCTGGGGTACGGATTACTCCAAAGTCGAACCAACATTAAAGGGCGTGTTTGAACCAGTGCATCAATTTAGTTATTCAGTTTTAAGCTCTTTTCTTGTTGTCGGCATATTGTTTAAATCTCGCTTTGCACTAATAGCTATGTTTGCTGCATTCATAATAAATATCGCTATTTTCGTATATCGTGGCAGTACTGTGTATCAGTCAGTACTAGATCCGGTGATACTGGCTGTACTTTGTTTAGTTTTGTATTTTCGCAAGCCAAACTCATGGTTTGGCGGCGATAGTTCTAACAGGTATGAGCCGCCCCGAAATCAATAGGTACAAGGCTATTCTGGCTTCAGAGTTGTATTTGTTATCTTCAGACAGGATTACCAACCTAAAATTAGTGCGGGAAAATCGTGCCTGGCTACGCGCCGCTGTTTTTCTCTATATGGTTTAGCAACTGCAGCAACACCGCATCCTGATTATTTTTATAAGCCTGCCACGACTCTTGATAGCTGATATCCGGATATAACGCATCAGTTGGCTGCAGCACAAACTGATAGTAGCGCTTGGATACACTAAACTTACGGCCGGAATTTGGCAGGCTAAGGCGGCGGGTTTCCATATAGTGGTTCGGGTCCGCACCGCTGGGCTGGCCGACCAGAGTGGCATTTAACAGCTGTTTAAACTGAGATGCATTTGCCATAGCTGCAGATTGGGTCGCGCCATCTATCATCACATAGATACCATTTAACCAGTCAAATTGATCCAACTCTGACAAACAGGACGACAACGCCAGACCGCTGTAAAAATTGCCGCCCATATTGCCGCGCAGGTCAATCACTAAATGCGCTAGCTGGCTTTGTTTAATCGATTGCTGCAGTGCCAGACAATGTTGCTGCACAGCTGCAGGTTCAGGGTAATGGTTAAAATCCAGATATACCGTGTCGTAGGCGGTTAGCATTGAGAATTGCAGGCCTTCAATACCTGTGCTGGTTAGGCTCAGTTGCGGCGTTGTCATGGTGTAGGCGCTGCTAAGGCTGCCAAACTGCTGCATTGTTACTGTGTCCAGCGTCACGCTGCTGATACCACTGTCGCTGCTAAAGCTAAATTCAGCCCTGTCTAATTGCGGGCTTACCCCGGTACCGTATAAAAACTTATTGATGGTAATTTGAAACGCAAAAGCGACGTTAAAACTGTATTGGTTTTCGACATAGTTTACATAGGGCTTTAGTTGCTGCTGCAACTGAGCCAGCGGTATGCCATTGATGGCAATCAACTTAGCGCCAAGCAGGTGTTGATAAGCCGCAATAGTGTCAATAACCCGCAGTTCACCGGCAAAGAATTTAAAGCGCAACGGATAATGCCGGTGCGGACCTGACATCAGGTTATAAGCAGTGTGAGCATCACCTATACTGCGGCTTATCCGCATCAGCTCGGTTTCAATCTGAGCTTCATTTAAAGCCGCCAATTGCGACCATAAGGTATCAATCTGCTGATCAAATTCCGCCTCACTGATGTGATGAAAAGCTGCGATATGGTGCGTTTTAATTTGTGCCTGAAAACTTAAAATATCCTCACGCCAGGCGTTTTGCTGCTGCACAGACAAGGCCGGGCTGGCCGCGCTAAACAGTGCCATGGCCGCCATTACCGCCGGCAGGATAAAATGCGTCATAGCGCTCACTTAGCTTGCTGATAAAAAGACGGTGAAATTCCGAACTGGCTGTAAAACGCCCGGCGAAAGCTGTCGTAGCTGCTAAAACCGACTTTGCCGGCCACTTTCTCCAGGTTGAGGTTTTCCTGACACAATAGATCGCGGGCATGATTAAGCCGCAATTGGTTCAGGTATTGTTTTGGCGTAGTGTGTAAATGCAGTTTAAATAACCGGCTAAGTTGCCGGCTGCTTAGTGCGGCATAGTCGGCCATGTCGGTTACCGTAACCGGCCTGGCAAGGTTTTGCACCAGCCATTCCAGCAATGGTGCCAGGCGCAGGCTTTCGCCCGATTGCGCTTGCAACGCATCGGAATATTGCGCCTGACCACCGCGGCGCTGCAGGTACACCACCAGCTCTTTTGCCACCCTGGCGGCGACGGTAGCGCCATGGTCCTGACGAATAATTTCCAGCGCCAGATCGACACCAGACAACACCCCGGCCGATGACCATACCGGCCCACTTTGGATAAACAGCGGAGCTTCTTCAACCCGGCAATGTGCGGCCTGCTGTTGCAACTGCTGGCAATGCCGCCAATGTGTGGTTAGGGTTAACGCTACATCCGGGTACAGCCGGGCAGCAATAAAGGCGCCGGTACAAATGCTTAATACCTGTTTGGCGTTATCGGCAAGTGTGCGCAACTGCTGGCGCTGCAGCTCAGTCAGCGTTAAGGTTCGCATGCCTGTGCCGCCGCAAATAATCAGGTAATCGACCTCTGGCGCATCGGCAAGTGCATAGTCTGCCATTACCACCTGACCGTAAGCGCTGCTAACAGCACCGGCTTGCAAAGCCATTATTTTGCTCTGATACGCCTGGCTAACAAAGCTGTTAGTCTCCATAAACGCATCCAGCGGGCCAAACAGGTCCAGCGCCTGAAAACCGTCAGCAATAAAAAACAGCAGTTTTGTTGTCATTGTCGATATCCTCCGCAGGACATCATAACGCAGCAAAAATGTCTATTATTACTTAATTACGACAAAAACAGACAACGCTAACGACCGGTATCCAGACTAAAAGTGCGCATTAATATAATCTATACAGGCGCGGAAACTGGCGGCCAGATCACCACCGACATTCAGGCCGTAGCGGTCGATTTTTTCTCCCAGCTCCTGACGGATTTCTTTTTTTGACCGGCCATTGAAATTTACCCGCGAGTCTTGATTATTACCCAGCTTTATATGGTCGTAATGGATGTGCCAGACACTGCCGCTGCCCGCATCAAACTTTTCCCGTTGCGTTACTTTGGCCTGTATCAGTTTACACTGCAGTGCCCTGGCGCCCATTACATCGGCTTCGTGCTCCAGCCCAGGGTCATCATTAATGGCTTCACCTTTTAGCTGGGTGGTGGCTTTTACCCTACCCTGCTTTTGCTGCGCGACATGCCAGGCTTCGTGTGGCAGATGTTGTTCCTGCCCCGGCGCGATGTGAATGTCAGTGCCCTGGGCATAGGCATGTGCCTGCATAGCGGCGGGCCTGGCCGAGTTGTAATGCACTTTGACATCGTCCATCGCATGGCCGGATAACGTCTCAATACCGCTTTTCAGCTGGTCCGGCATACCGGTGTTGTTACGGCTTTCTGCCTGGCGCTGGCTGACTACAGCGGCAAATTTGCCCTGCAACGGCTCTTCATCCTCTAATGCTGCTTGCTGCGCAACATCAAACTTGCCCTGCATCGGTATTTCTTCGTCCAGGCTGATTTGCTGGCTAACCGTGCTGTCCAGCTGTTTGCGTTGTAACTGCTGCAGCGCACTGTGCTGAACAGATATTAACTGCGCGGCCTGCTGCTGTAGTAACGGGCTTTGTCGTAACGCCGCGCTGGCTACACCAGACGCTGCCGCATGGCGCGGACTTAAAGCAGGTTGGGTACGGCCTTTAGCAAATTTCATCTTAGGTATCCTTTTGCTGTGCCAAAACTGCGGCGAAAGTTGTTCAAAAATTGTATAGAGTGTAGTCGCTGTTGCAGCGGCTAGGGGTAATGTTCACGTTTTAACTGCCGGCGACGGTACAGCATAAAACCCAGCACAACCGCAGCCAGCACCGCCACTAAAATTAACGACTGAAACTGATGCCAGTACGGATCGCAGGATAAAATCAGCAGTAAACCTACAGCGAAAACCAGTGGCACACCGTACAACAGCGCCGGATGCTCCAGCCAGCGTTGCAACGGGTAGTAAAACAATGTGGCCAACAGATACAGCAACAGTACCGACAGCAATAACAACGCCAGCACTAAACGCCAGAACCAGCGTTTTGGGCAAACCTGATCACAGAGCTGTTGCAGCGCGTGCTGATAAGCATAATTGTCCGGAACACTAAACGCCTGTTGCACAACCTTATACTGCGCCTGGCTTAGCGGCAAAGTCCAAAATGCCGCACCGCTGAAGTTCCAGTTGGCGTAGGTCAAATCATTGCTAAAATCCGCCTCAGATAGCTGGCCAGTTTGCTGCAGCTGCGTCATTTCAAACAGCGGCAGGATCTTTTCCAGCAACATCGTCGCTTCTTCAGCACTGGCCATCGTATCGATAGCGGTTTTTAAAAACTTCATCTCACGGCGAAATGGGTAGGGTTCGTGCGCCGCACCTGACGGCTGGCTGAGTGCTGCCTCGACACTGTGATCAAACCGCACCAACAGCAGGTTAACCAGCGGCGCCAGCTCGGCCAGCTTTTCCGGTGCATAAAGCGTATCGGCCATATTCGCCGCTGCGGCAGTTTCACTCAGGGATGGCATTAACTGCGGTAACGCCGCAGTAAGCACCGCGCGGGCCGGTACTTTTAAATTAATAAAATAGTTATCTGTAGTTGCCGCCTGTGCCGGCAATTTTAAATCGGCACGTAAGTCGCGCAAAAAGGTGGCAAAATTTAGCTGTTCAGCCGCCGTCAGCGCAGTTAAATCCAGGTTAAAGGTAATACCGTCAGCCAGAGTGCGGCGGGAGCTTAAACCAAAGCTCAGCCAGGGTTGTAGGTTATTCAGCGCAAAGCCGGCCATCGGTGTCGTAACTTCAGCCACCAGTTGCTGACGCAAGCGCTGTAAGTCGGCGGCCTGGTAGCTGATGTGATCAAAGGCTGTAACGACGATATCCAGATAAGTATTGTGCGCCTGTGCGGTATTAATAAAGTCATTAAACTGACGGTTGTTGCGCCAGTTTGGCGGGCTTTGCAGCTGGTTGTGTTCACCCAGCGTAAACGAATATAAGCCAATACGGTTAAAGGTATTAAACGCAATCTCGCTGACATCAGTTTGCCAGTACGGCACAAAACCATAACTGAAATTGGTAAAGCGCTCCTGTTTGATGATTTCTGCCGCACAGCCACAATCCGCAGTGGCCTGCCAGCGCAAAGGCAGCGGCGCCTGCTCTGGCCAATGTCCCGCTTTAAAGGCGTTGCTATAAACCAATTGCCGCAGCCGGCTTTGTTCGGCGCTAGCCAGTGGCTTACCGGTATTGGCATCAACAGCAGCAAAACCAATATTATCCAGCGCCACCTGCATTAGCGGCTCGCTGTTAAAGATCTGATCCTGCAATAGCGCCAGCGGTTTAAGCTCGGCCTCGGGCAGGCTGGCAATTTCGGGCCGTTGTTGCCACTGCAGCAACCCTTCGCTACTGAGGGTATAAACCGTGCTTGTTTGGGCGGCATTGTCCGTATCGCTGTCGTTTGCCTCAGCAGGCTGGCTGCTGCTGGTTATTAACTGCGCCAGATAGTCGTCAGTGTGGCGCTTTATCGGCCGCAACAAGGGTTGTAATGCATTGACCAGCTGATAACGTTCGGTAAACAGCTGCCCCTCCAATGCGGCCACCGCATCAATAAGCGCCTGTCGCTGTGCCATGTCAGCTAAATTTTGCTCTGTCAGCTGGTAATAACCAATAACGGCTACCGGGCCCGGTTCATTGGCGCTGGTTGAGGCAGACGCTGCAAGCGAGGCCGCTGCGAGCAAAGCCGCACTGAGCATAACAGCGAGCCTGACGATAAACTGACTTAGCCGGCGCTTCATACCATCATGCCCTCTTTGCGCCGCTCGCGGCTGATCCCCTGCAACAAGTCAGCCTGATGCAGGGCGTTATCGCCACGCAATAACGCCGCGATAGCGGCATAGCGCACCACATTGGTCATAGCACCGCCGGATAACTCGAACTCATGCGCCAGATAGTCTAAATCGACATCTGTCGCTAACTGCACAGCTTTACCGAGAATGTGCTGCCACAACCGCAGCCGCTCTGACACCTCGGGTAACGGAAAATACACCATGGTCTGAAAACGGCGGGCAAAGGCTTCGTCGATATTGGCTTTAAGGTTAGTTGCCAGTAGCACCACGCCGGGGAAATCTTCTATCCGTTGCAGCAAATAGGACACTTCCTGGTTGGCATACCTGTCGTTACTGCTGCTGGTTTGGCTACGCTTACCAAACAGCGCATCGGCCTCATCGAAAAACAAAATCCAGTGCCGGGCCTGAGCCTGATCAAACACCGCCGCCAGGTTTTTTTCCGTTTCACCAATGTATTTGGACACCACCGCAGATAAATCAATGCGGTAGACATCGGCACCGGTTTGCTGGCCAATTAAGGTTGCCGTTAAGGTTTTACCGGTGCCAGGCGGGCCATAAAACAAGGCGCGGTAACCGGGTTTAATACTGCGGCCTAGCTGCCACTGTTGCATCAGGGTTTGCTGATGCCGGATCCAACCGGTGATATGGGCAATATCGGCCATCACCGCCTCTGGCAACACCAAATCCTGCCAGTTTAGCGGGGTGGTTAATAATTTGGCCGGAAAATAACTGTTGTAGTCCGGTTTTTGCCGGGTACCGGTTAAAAATAACTGCAGGTACTCGGCACTAAGGCTTAAGCGGGCGCTTAAAAAGGGTTCATCGCCACTGTCATGCTGCAGCTGAATAACATTGTCGCGCCGCAGCTGTTGCTCAGGTTGCAACAGCTGTATTAGCTGCAGTCGTGCTGCCAGATCATTGCCCGCCAGTAAAAACGCCGCGGTTTCGGCACTGGGTAAAAAGCCACTGTGTTGTTTGCTGCTGCAGCCGCCAAACTCGGTGAAGCTGCGCCCCAGATTATCATTACGCACAAAGAAGCTATCCAACAAGTGCGGCTGTATATGCGGAGCCAGCGCCAGCAGCACGATAAGCCGCTCTGACAGGCTAAGTTGCTGCCTGAGTATAAAGGTGGCGTAGCTGCCCTGTGCAGCAGACAACACCGGCGGCGCAGCTTGCTGTAGCAAGTTAAGCGGCTGTTGCTGAAAATAACTGTGTAGCCTGAGTTCAATGCAATGCGCCAGCCAGTTCAGCTCCTGCTGCAGGCAAGCAGCATTGCCATCAACCGCTACCGGGCTTAACTTAACCGCGCCAGTGGACATAAAGTTCTCCCTGCATCCATGGATAACAAATCAGTGAAAATGACCAGGGCAAGCCATCAAGCAACATATCGTAAGGGCCGCTATCGAGCTGTAATTGCCAGCCACTGCCATTGCCCAGCCGGCTAAGCACGCCGCTGCGCTGTAAAAAGCACTGACGCAAGGTATCCACCGAGCTGTTGGCCAGCTTGGGCCACTGCGCCAGTATGCCAGCCAGCAAGCTGTCGGTCAGCTCCCGCTGTGTGCTGCTCAGGTGAATATCGATTTGCTCCGGGCAAGGCGGTTGCAAACCGCACAACAACATGGCCAGCCGCCATTGCTGCCAGTAATCTGCCGTCAGTTGCTCTGTCGTTTCACCCAGTGCCATATACTGCAGCAGCGCACATGCCTGCCAGCCATACTGGCGCTGGCTAAAACGCTGCGCGTCAAGCCAGCCAAGACGCTGCCATAACATCGGCAGATAAGGTGCCGCCAAAACCAGGCCGGCATTACTAACCGGTTGCATCGCATCTGCTGACGCGGCCTCTGCGCCCTGTCCGGCTGTGTGCTGTGGCAGGCTGTACCGGCTTGAATTTACCGGACTCACCGGCTGCGCCAGGTTAGCGGCTTGCGCCCGGGTTTGCCTTTGTATCTGCTGCTGGCCATATTGCTGCCCGCTATTTGGCTCAGCACGGCTGGGCTGTTTGCTGCCTGCTGTCTGCGCCTTTAGCTGAGACTGCGCAGGCAAGCTAAAGCTGACTAAACGCTGTAGCTGGCGTAACACTAAATTACGTGCCCGGCCGGCTGTTGCCTGCTGCAGCTTAGATTGTAGCCGTTGGTAAAATGTCGCCTGGCTGGCCGGTGCCAGCGCTGCGGCCAGCGCAGTTAACAAGGCGTGACTGAGTAACAGCGCGGCACTGGCGGGCATGGCCGCCGCTGATGGCGTCTGCGGCTGTGCAGGGTGTGGTTCACTCAGGTTCTGGGTTTGCCCGGCAGCATTCAGCGGCCTGCCAGAGTTTAACGGTGCCATTGCCGGTGCCAACTCCGGCAAAGATAGCGCTAACGAAGGCAGATATTGCGCTACGACCTGCTGACACAATTGCTGCGCCTGTTGCTGTACTGACGCCGGCAGCGCCTGCACCAGCAACTGCAGTAGTTGCTGCCACAGCGGGTCTCTGCCGGGCTTTGCGGCAGCGCGCGGCGTAGCAGGCGGCAGCGGCTGCACTGGCGTGGTCCAGGGGGCGGTTACCGCCAGTTGCCATTGCAATTGCTGGCACAGCCGGGTACTCAGACTGTCGGCAGTGTTAACAATATGGCCACTGTAAAATTGCAGCTGGCCGCTTAATTGCTGCAGTGTCTGGCGGCCGGCAACCGCACCTTGCTGGGCCTGTAGCCAGAGTTGTAACTGCACCAGCAATACATTTAATGTCAGTGGCTGGCGCTGCAGCGCAGATTGCAACAACGGCTGCCATCTGGCCTGTTGCTGCAATGGCTGCGGCAAGCTGATGGCGGCCAGCGCCCAGTGCAGCAAACGGATATAAGGTGTCATCGCGGCCACACTGGCGGGTTGCAACTGCTGAAACAGCCGCTGTAACAGCTCGGGCTGAGCATACTGCACCAATGACGGCAACAGACTAAGCTGCTGGAGCTGCAGGCGCAGCTGATCCAGCCACAGACTGCTGTTTTGCTGCAGTAGCTGTTGCAGCAGCGTATTAAACTGGCGTTTTTCCGCCAGTGTCAGCCGCTGCTGGCGCAATAAAGTCTGCCATTGCTGCCAGCGTCGCACAGGCTGCAGCGGTGCCTGCCCGGCTTGCACGCCAGGCACGACACCGGGGTGGCGCTGCACCTGCGGCAATGCCGCCGCGGCTAACGCCCGTCGCTGGCTGGCATAAGCCGGTACCACAAGCGCCGGGCCAGTTTTGTCATTCTGATACTGTGTCAGCAAAGGTTGTAACAGTTCGCTTAGCTGCAGCAATAACGGACTATGGCCGGCAAAATAACGCTGGCTGTCGGTTAAGGTTTGCAACATATGCTGCACCAATGCTGGCAACGATACATTGTCATGCGCTGCCATGCGGCGCAGTAAATAATGCAGATAACTTTGCCGGTTAAAGCGGCTGCCGCGCTCTACCAGTAAAAAGCTCAGGCTAAGCTGCCATAAATGGCGTTGACGCTGGCGTAAAGCCGGTGCCGGTAACTGTTGCCGGGCCGCACCGGACAGCCTTGCCGGTGTTACAGCAAACAGCTGCGGCTGGGCCATCAGCTGCAATATAAAAGGCTGCTCGGCGGGCGCCAGTAATTGCACCAGCTCTGCTAACATGTCGCTGTTTAAGCCAAATGCCAGCACAGTACAAATATCACCGCTGGCAGCCAGCTGGCGTAATATGGCCACCAGTTCAGTGCTAAAGCGGCGGTACAAAGGCCAGTGCAGTGTTAACGCTGCTGTGTCGGCGCTTTTCAAGGCCGCGATCAAGGCTTTACGCTGGGCTGCACTCAGTTGCTGTTGCAGCCGGGTGGCGTTGCTGGTGGCATGGGGTAACAGTAACCATAGCTGGGTACGCAATGCCTGACGAAAACTATGCTGTAGCAGATAGCGGTCTTGTGGCAGGCACAGTGCAGGCAACTGCAGACAAATTTCATCCAGTTTTACCTCGGCGGCTATATCAAATTCATCCAGTACCTGTTGCGCCACCGGCAATAGCTCGTGCTGCCACAGATGCTCGGCGCTGGCGTTAAACCACTGCGCTCTGTCCAGGTTGTGGCAGGCAAAATCCAGTTCAATTTCAGTCAGCCGGTGCATCAGCATCCTCCAAACCGGCGGCTTTGCGCAGTGCATACAGATACTGCGCCAATGCCACCGACTCTGCGACCGCGTCCTGCTGCGCCTTCATAGCACTGCGCCAGTATTTAAACAGGCGCTCAAACCGGTGCATCCGCTCAAAGCTGATAAATAACACCTGGCAACTTAAATGCGCCGGGCAATTAAGTTGCAGGCTTTCGCTGACCAGTTGCTGAAAACCGGCGTCGGCAAAACGCGCCGTCCAGTTTGGACACAAAATGGTAATGCGCCCGGCATAGTAGTCAGCCGGCACCCGGGCACGGGCTTTAGCACTGAGTAACAGCACATGCTCGACCAGATGCAGGCCTTCTGAGGTATGACTGATATGACATAAAAACCGGCTTAAACAATTGGCCAGGATCAGCGCACTACGATAATGCCGGTAACTGCCGCACAGCCACCATTCGTCATGCTGACTGTCCGGCACTTTCAACAACAGCTGATAGCGTTGTTGCTGCAGACTGATACGGTAGTTGCTCAGCGCCACCCCACTTTGCACCATTTGCTGTGGCAGCGTATCGGCCTGCAAGCACACGGCACTGGCCAGGCGCCGGCGCGCTTTGGCGCTGTCTGGCGCAAACAGCAGCCGGATGGCCGGCACAGAGTGCAGCAAATTATCGGCCCGGGTTTCATCCAGATACAGGCTTTGTAGTCGCTGTTTACTGCTTAAACGCAGCTTATATTGCAATACCGCTGTGGTTAATGACTGCGCCGTCTGGCCCAGATCCAGCACTATGGCTTGCTTTTGCACAAAGCCACCAACGGCATCACGCCACAAGGGCGCATAATGATCCGGCGCCGCCACCCGATCCCGCGTCATAGTGACAATATGTTTAAGGTAGCGGATCTTCTGCGCCAGCCGCCGCGCACTGCTGCTGGCAGCGCTGTGATAATAATCATAATGCTGCAGACTATGCTGATACAGGCTTTCGCCATACAGCGCCAGCAGGTAATCCAGCAAACGGTGTTTACGTTGCAGTACATTGTCAAACTGCTGGTATAGTTTTGCCAGCTGGGCATTAATATCGGCCGGGTATAGCTGACTGATGCCGCTGATCTGCTGTTCTGTCAGTGTCTGCCAATAGTAGCTTTGTGAGGTTTGTCCCGGCGAAAACAGCGCCGGCAGTTGCTGCAGCTGGGCCAAAAAGTTAGCCAGCAGCTGCTCAAACAGCAGCAGATAGCCCTTTAGTTGCCATTGCGGCGGCTGCAACTGCGCAGCGCTAAGCGCTAACTTGTATTCTGCCGGCAACAGATGTTGCAACGAATGATATTGCGCCACAGGCCGGTAACGCCCCTGTGGCAGCGGGCACAGCCGGTCGGGATCAGTTTGCCAGCGGCTTTGCTGGCGAAATAACTTTTGCTGGTAGCGCTGCATCACTGCCGTGATATCGACGCTGACTGCTTTAGTGCCCACCAGCAGCTGCACGCTTAAATCTGCGTTGTCGCCCGGCAATTGTAAGGCGTACAGCGCCAGGCCCTGCTGCAATGGCAGGCTGTCATAGTACAAGTTGTTGTTACAACGCAGCGCAAATTGCGTCAGCTGTACCACCCCGGCAATACTTTGCAGTGGCTGAAAAAACTCATGCAGCTGCACACTGGCGCTTTGCCCGGCGCGTTGTAATACGCCACCCGGCGTAAGCGGGCCGTCAAACAGCTCAGTATAACTGTGGCCCTGAGCCAGTAAATCGGCGTAGCTTTGCCGCTCTGTACTGCGTTGCAACAATTGCTGACAGCAGTAATAAAATTCGGCCAATAGCTCTACCGGATCAGCGGCAGCGCGGATCTCAATCTCGGCTACCGGCTGGCACGCCAGCGGGGTCAGCAGGTTAACCTCGCCCAATTGCTCGCCTAAGTTACGCTGGGCGCTGTAGCAACGGCGGATGTCAGCCTCAAGCTGCGTTACATCAATATCGGCGCTGGCAACAAGCGCCTGAGCGCTATACAGCCCGCTGCTGTCATCCGCTTGCAGATAAATATCGGCCAGCTGAGGCAGCTGATCTAACAGGTAACGCCGGTAATCGGCCGCTGTGGTTGGCCGGCTGGTTAAAATATGTTGTGGCGCCACCAGCCCAAGCGACGCGTAATCAATTTGGCCGTCGGCATTGCTAAGCAACTGGTTGATATCAAAATCGCAGCGATATTGCAGTTCGGTCAGGCTAAAACACAGCTGCTCCAGCAGCGTAATACCCGGATCATGCAGGTTGTAGTCGGTCCAGCGTTTGCCGGCCAGGCTGACAATGTCGGCCAGCCCCTGTTGTTTTAGCTGGTTAAAGCTATCCGGTTGTTGGGTTTGCCGTCTGGCGAGGCTGGGGCCGGCATGCGCGGCTGTCTTGTGCTCAGCCATTGCCATCTCCATTGCCGGCGCCGGTTTGATCCTCAGCTTGCCAGCATTGGCTCATCAGGGCATCAGACCACAGCTGGATCAGATAATAACTAATGCGGATCTGCGGCCCCAGATCACTGCGCGAGCGCAATTGCAGGCAGTATTTGTCATCCGGCAGCGTCTGCCAGCGCAGTTCCAGCTTACTGCTGCGTGCCAGATAAAAGGCCTGCTGCACCCGGATTCGCTTTTTATGATTAAGAAAATTAAACCACCAACCACTTGGATTAAACGTATTTATCGCGATTGCTTTTAACAGCGCGTATTTACCGGTCCCTTTATTGCCGGTGCCGGCCATCACATCAAACGCATGGCAACCGTGCAGCGGCCCGCTGATATCGTGCCACTGGCCATCGGCGGCTATCTGCTTTTTGCCGGTGGGCTGATAGCCCCGCAGGCCCTGCACACTGAGCAGGCCTGCCACATCCAGGGTGCTACCCGGTGTTGTGGTAGCAATACCAACCCGTTGTTGCGGCGTCACCGTTAGCACCGGCTCAGCAGCCAGCGGTTTAAACTGTAGCGCATTGCTTTTTTCGTCAAACTTCAGCTGCCACAACGGTTGCTCGCTTAAGTTGTCGCGAAAAAAGCTTATTAATTCAGTATGTTTACCCAGAACAGTAATTTCAAAACCATTGCTGGCTGATTTATCAAAGCCGTCTTCCAGCGTATTGAGCGACGAGTCGATCAGATCGGCAAATTCGCGTGCCGACGGCATGGCGCCATCGCGAAAGAAGTTTTTCAGCGTATTACGGTTACGTTTAGCCATCGCCTGCGTCCTGCGAAATAATAAAAGTCTGGCCAATTTCCAGCTCACCTACCCCGGTAAGCTGAGCCGCTATCGGCTGGCTTTGGTTAATTAGCTGCAGCGCATGTTGTCTGGCCGGCTGCAGTAAATTCCAGGGCCGCATCGGCCCTAATACCGGTTGTTCTGCCGCACTAAAACCGGCGCTGTCCAGCATGCGGTATTGCCGGCTGGCGTATTCACCAATGTGCAGCAAGGAAAAATCAGTGACGTAATCCACATAGGGCCGCTGGCATATAAACGACTGCAACAGCTGGGGCCGCAGCTCCCAGCCAAACCGGGCCAGTGCGCCGCTGCTGTGCCAGGGGCAGAGGTAGTCCGCCAGCTCCTGTTGCAGCAACTGCAGACCGTCACCGCTCTGGCGCAGCTTGTTAAGTTTTACCGCACAACGTACCTGCAGCTGCTCAAAGCCGGGGTTGGCCACTTCTATCGCAGCAAAAGGCGAGGCCAGCTCAGCAACATAATGTTTAATCTGTCGCAGCAGTTCACCGCTAACCAGCTGATTAGCACAACGCTGATGCTGGCAGAGCGCCACTTTTTCCAGCACGACTATCAATAATTTACCCGGGCTTGGCTGCGCCTGCTGCAAGCTGACATTAGCGAAACACTTCACTTTAGCCAGCTGCGGAAAGGCCTGTAATACCAGCCGTTCGTAATCGTAAGGCGTGCAGGCGCGCTGCTTGTGGCTTAAGCGCTCGGCGATACGCTGCACGCGCGCACTGCTGCTTTCCTGCTGTTGCGGCATTTGCAATGGCAGCAGATAATCCGGTTGTGCCAGCCCGGGTAATTTACTCTGGCATTGCCACTGTAGCCTCTGGCTACCATTGAGTTGCTGTGCACTCAGTTGCCGCTGCGGATCGACGGCTTCTACCGGCACGGCATTGGTTAAAATGCGCCGCACCCGGCCATAGCGCCGGCTGTGCGCCGGACAGCACAACCGCAGCCAGCCACACCCAGAGGGCATTAGCTGATGTTGTTGCTGCAGCACCTGCGGCAACTGCAACAACACGACACCACTGCAGGTAAGGCCGAAGCTACTATCAGACAACAATGCCTGGCGCGGTAAATCCTGCCATTGATCATTGTGCAGATACTGCCATTGCAGCGCATCCTGCGGCACAGTGTTACTGCTGCCCTGTGCCGGTTCAATATCAAACAGCAGGCTAAGCCGGCCGCTGATGTCATCGCCGCTTAAGCCCAGGCACAGGTAAGCCTGACCGCTAAAAGCTGGCAGCAAACGGACGGCGCTGCGCTCACCGGACGGGTAACTTTGCCGCTGCCCAAACGGATATAACTGCAGCAACCGGTCCCGGCTGCCGGTGGCCGGATCTTGCTGCGTAAAAATATCGGCACGGGCCCGGTAATTCAGGCTAAACCGTTGCAGTTGTGGGGCATAAGGCGCTAATGGCAACGGCTGCGGCTTTTTGTGGCGGGCGTTATACAGCAAGGCATCGCTCAGCGCGCTGGCATACAGGCTGTGCCCAAAGGCCATGGCCGGCGCACGCAGTATTAAGCGGAAAAAACCATCGGTAGCACTGTTTTGATAAGGCGCACTTGCCTCAGTGTTACTTAAGCGATAGGCCCGCACATCGCTAAAGGTTAATGTTTGCCGTTCAGCCAGCTGTGCACTGCCAGCCTGGCTGGCAAACAGGCTGAAAGCAGTATTTTGCTGGCGTTGCTCAGCCAGATTTTGCCACTGGCCGTTATCAAGTAAATCCAGTTGCGCTTTAAAGCTGTGGTTGGAAATGTGCTGCTCGGTTGCGCTCTGTGCCGTGTTGTATCCGGAATAGTGGCTGGCAAAGCCGTCGGTGTGATCAGGTAAATCGGCCCAGTGCAGCTCCAGTTCCAGGTGCTGCAGCTGTTTGTGCTGCCAGTCGGCGTGGTTAAACAACAGATAGCTGCCGCGTCCGGGCACCGGGCCGAATGGCCAGAACGGCTTACTGCCATCAAGTGGCCCCTGCTGGTTTGCTAAATTCAGCTGGCAAGCGCCGCGGACACTGACATCTAATTGACAGTGCAGCAGATCAAACTGACTACACAGCGTATAACCGCATAACTTGGCAGCGGGATTAAGCAACAACTGCATACTGGCCTGTCCCTGCGCATTGGCCGTTAGCGGGGCAAAACTGCTGCTAAGCACACAATTCAGCTGCAAACCGGGCTCTGCCCCCCCCAGCGGCTGCAGGCTGTATTCGGCCACGTCGCTATAGCCCTCAGCAGTCGATAGCCGCAGCAGGAATAAATTGCTGCAGTAGCGGTAAAATACCGTCATTCTGTCATCTTGCAGTAATTGGCCGATGCAGTGATAACTCTGGCTGGCCCCCTGCGCCAGGCACAGACTATTGGCTTTTTGCAGCAAACGGGCTTTATCTGCATCACTAAGCCAATCTTCCGGACCAAACAGATAGTAGCTGAACAGCAGGCCAAATAAGCGGTAAAAACGGCTTAACTGCCGGCATTGCAGAAGCTGGGGGAGCAGCTGATTAAAGTCTGCCTGCCACTCAGCGGCCAGTGCCAGCGTTAGCTTTACGGCTATGCTGCGCTCGCCTTCTGATAACTGCAGTGCCGGCGATTCTATAGCAAAGCCCGGCAAACGCGCCTGGCTATCATCCGCGACAAATAATGGCCTGACGTCATCCGGCCTGGCACTGTGAACACTGCTGTACATCCGGCTGACAAAGCCCAGCTCGTACTCAGGTGAGATGCGCTTACTGCTCAGTAAACTGACACTACACAGCTGCTGCACCTGCACTTTATTCAGCCATTGTGGTTGCAGGCTTTGAAACAACAGCGGTTTGCCGTCGCTGTGTTTGCCGGCGCTAAAAAGCGTATTGGCACTCAGCGACATCGCTTTCGCCGGCCCCTGCAGCGGTAAACTCAGCCACAAGCGTTGCCGCACCGCCTGCTGCGCCCGCATCATTAAACAGTCATCATAATAAAATGCCTGATGACGTCCGGTTAGCTGGTTTAATTGCTGCTGCCTGCTTTGATACAACTTTAAAAACGCCAGCAGCAATGCCAGTGCCGGCTCAGTGTCACCGGTATGCCACAATGCCTGCAGCCGTGGGGCAGACTCCTGCTGTAAGTAGCGTGCCAGCTGTAACGCGGCGGCCCAGCAGTGCGCTACAGGTTCGGGCTCAGTTTGCGCCGGACATTGCTCTGCTGGCGTCAGCGCAAATAAACTGTGCGGCTGCTGCGTTGTCGTTGTCGTTGTCGTTGTCGTTGTCAGAGCCAGCTGTGGTAACAAGGTTGCCAGGTGCAACTGCCAGCTGGTACTGAGCTTATCGGCCAGCAGCAGCGCCGGCTCAGAGCCTGCCGCCAGCAATTGCTGATACCAGCCATCAAACTGCTGCAGTAGTTTGTCGACAAACTGCAGTTGCCGGCGCCGCGGTTGTGCTGCCAGCGCCTGCCAGTTACGTTGCAGCGCGGCCAGATCCAGCGCGGCAATCTGTGCCAGCGTTACCAGCTCGCTATGCTGAAATAATGGCTGCCAGTTACGCTGCGCTGCGTTATTGCCAGCCGCCTCGCTGGCGCCGCGGGCCACCTCATCGCTGCTGCTGATAAACCGGATCTGTTGTGCCAGTGCGGCAATAAAACTCAGCTGCTGCTCCAGTGTCAGCTCATCAACCTGAAAATAGCCCGGCTGTAGCGGTGCATAGCGCTGCGTGCTTTGCGCTGTACCGTCGGTATAACATTGCGCCGGCCAGCGTTTTTTTGGCATGTTATTGGCCGTCAAAGCGACACCTCACTGCCTTCAAGCAGATAAAACGGATACACCATATTGTGCCGGCTGTTACTGCTGCGAATTTGGTAGCTGAGCCTGAGTAACAACACGCCATCGTACAGTTGCTGCAAGTCTGGCTCGACCTGCAGTAAGCGGATACGCGGCTCGTAAAACAGCACCGCGTGCTCGATGGCCGCAATAATATTAGCCAGCACATGCTCGTCCAGCGCACTGAATACATAAGGCTGCAACGCGCAACCGTACTCCGGCTGCATCAGGCGTTCACCCGGCCGGGTAGAAAATAATATATGCAGGCTTTGCGCAATGTCCTGCTCGTCGGTCACCATCGTCGTCTGACAATTGTTAACGCTGAACGTCGGCGGGAAAGCCCAACCGATGCCGATAAACGCATTATCCGGCTGCTCGCGACTCATTTAGCCTCCTATTATTACCGTAGCGGCGCCCATCACCACAGTACCGCCATGTGCACAATTGTCACCCAGCCGGGCTGCAGGTTTACCGCCAATCATCACTGTTGCCGAGCCTTTGATGATACTGTCGGGCGGCCCGACACAAATACAGCTGTCACCCAGCACCGCTGCCGGCAGTTTTTCTATCAGCACCGTTGGTATCCCCGGCCCCAGCACCGGACCGCCGACATGCGGAATAGGTGGCAAGCCCGGTGTTTGCATCGGACACTGGTGCATATCGGTTAAACGTGCTGCCGGTGGCATAGTCTCTCCTGTGACTGCATCGCTAATTAATCATTACCATGGCGCCCTTTACTGTGGTCTGGCCGCTGGCCGACACCTCAGCACTGGCATTACCCTTGGCGGTAAAACCTACCTTGGCTTGCTGGCTGATATTCAGCGCCTCGGCGGTAAAATCGGCTTTGGCGCCAAGCTCTATATTGCCCACAGCCTGCAGGCTGATTTTGCCTTTGGCGTTTAAACTGATGTCTTTTGGGCTATCGAGCAGGATACCGCTGTCGGACAGCTCGACTTTATTGCCATGCTGATCTTGCAGCAGGATGGTTTTGCTATCGTCATCCAGTACAGCTTTATTGCCAGCCGGAGTAAAAATGCTGATTTTCTTTTTGTCTTCGTCATATTCCAACGTCAGCTTGCTGCGACTGACAAAGGCTTTAAGATTGTTTTCTGCTGCATGCTCATAAGCTGGCTTTTGCTTACTGCTGTAAACACTGCCGAGGATCACCGGGTAACAGGGATCGTTATTCAGATAACCTAAAATCACCTCATCTGCTATTTCTGGTACGCAATACTGGCCAAAGCCATTTGAAGCATAAAAGCTGAGTAACCTGGCCCAGACGCCTTCGGTTTGCGCTTCCAACAACGGTACTTTTACCTGAATACGATATTCACCGGCCGGATCGGCATCCAGCTTCTGTACCACGCCAATTTGCAGGCCGTTGACCGCCGGTAGCAAGCCGCCAGCCGCCGGCGCGCTGATATCGCTATTTTCAGCAAACCACTGCGCCGACATGCCAAAACTGACCTGGCTGACCCAATCGCCCTGGCTCACGCTGTGACGCACCTGGCTGATAAACACCTTGCCGTTAAAGCGCTCGCCGACACCGTCAACCTGCAGCAATACGCCGGGCTTTAACAGGGCCGAGCCCTGACAGCGCAGTTCACCACGAATACGCGACAACGCAGATTTCAGCTGCTGCGCCTTAGCCCAGCCGGTTAAGCTATCGTTGCTAAGTGGCACTGTTGTTTGCAAACGACATTCAGCAAGGTTAGCCACTTTGGCCAATGTATCGGCATTGAGATTACCCTGGGCGGTTAAGCTTTCTGTACTGGCTTCGCTGTTTTGTATTTGCTGGCTGGCCGGATCCCAACTGACCGCTTTAACCGAGCTGAACTGCTGGCTGGCATCAAGACTGGCATTAAAACTCAGTAAATCGTCACCGTAGGTTACTTTTAACACCGGCTCGCCACTGACATCCGGTGGGGCTATATGTAAAGTACCGTCATCTATGCACAGCAGCATGCCGTTGACCTCGGCCCGCAACAGCATAAAATCCCAGTCTGTGCTGTAATATTGCACCAGCTCGGCATGGCTTTCGCTGGTTGCGGTAGCGTCGCAGCTAACACTGTATTTGCCCGCCAGCTGTTGCCAGATGTCACTGTCGGTCATGTCGACAAAGTTGGCGTTATTGCGCGCCAGCGTAGCGGCAAACAGCGGATCACGACACTCCACCACTAGCTCGGCCTGATTATTACCGCGCACAGTCAAACTGTGCTTTACCACAACGCCGCTAAAGACCTGCTGTTCATCGTCTTCATAACCCAGTTTCACCACTAGCTTGGCGCCGGGTGCCAGCTGGCTTTGGTTTGACAGCGGAAAATCTTTATTCGGCATGTCACCGTCGCTAAAGGTTAATACCGCCAATGGGATGCGGTTTAACGCCTTGGTAATTTCCACACTGACCACACTGATACTGTCAGCCAGCTCTGTACCATCACTGCTGATGGTTAAGCGTACCGGGCCCTCGGCCCCTTGCAGCGGAGAATTGGCCATGGTTACCTCAAAGGTGGAAAATACAGTACGGTACCGGGGACCAGCATGCTGATACTGTCGAGCTGATTAAACTCGGCCACCGCCAGGTAGTAGCTACTGTCTTTATACTGGCGGTAACACAGCAGCGGCAGCGTATCACCGGCTTTAACATGGTATTGATGCGTTAAATCCGGCGATTGCCTGTCCGCTTTCAATGCCTCCTGTTTATTTGACATATAACTGCCAAAATTCAGCTTTATTTTTGCCCTAAGCGGGTCTCCGCCGGGCTTAAAGAGGGTGTAATCCAGTGTCATGCTGCTCAGACGGCCAATAAAGCTGAAGCTTTGGCCCCATTGCAACTTAACTATGCTGGGTTCGTGCTTCTCGCCGACATAGTGATACACGACGTTTTTCAGCTGCTTAACCTGCTCGCTAACCTCTGTTGCTGCCGCTTGCGGTACTGCGCCGGTGCCATCCAGCACCAGCTCAAAGCTGAGT
Organism: Rheinheimera muenzenbergensis; assembly: GCF_036984005.1. Classification (NCBI taxonomy): domain Bacteria; kingdom Pseudomonadati; phylum Pseudomonadota; class Gammaproteobacteria; order Chromatiales; family Chromatiaceae; genus Rheinheimera; species Rheinheimera muenzenbergensis. The sequence goes on along the minus strand of NZ_JALAAR010000002.1, from coordinate 238,013 downwards.
TTTTCCTGCTGGTACTGGCTTAGCTTGCTTTCCACCGCCGATTTACCTATTGGCAGGTTAGTGCTGCTGTCGCTGTTATAGCTAATACCCAGCTGGTGGTTCAGGCTGGCAGGATTGATCATGGCCTGAAACCGGCCTGCACCACTGGGCTGACCGTTTTGATCGCAACAACTGATACTTAGCAGGGTTTTGCTGCCACTCATCAGCGCGGCCTCTGCTCAAAGCGGGCCTGCTCTACCAAGCGCTGGCATTCCTGCAAAATATCCTCTTTTAACTGCCGTATCACTTCGGCTTGCAGTGCCTGCAGCTGATGCTGCTCGGGTTCAGGTTCCAGCAGCGTAGATTTGACAATCAGTCGGCTGACTTCTATCGGCATAGGCTTATTTCTCCCGGCTCAGATATTGATAGCTAAACTCCAGTTTCTCTATCGCCACTTCATTTTTACTGGCATTAAAGGCCTCTACCTGCCAACTGACCGGCCAGGCATTGACAAAGTCCCAGCTGCGCGCCGGCTGGCCTTTATTATCAAGCAGCGCCACGCTGATACTCATCGGCGTAATGGCGCTGTCGAGGCCCTGCTCAAACACCTTAAGACACCACTTTATCAGCGGTGAATTAAGGTCGGCGATGCCGCGTTTTAACACCAGATTGCTGTGTTTTACCGCTTTGGGCAACCGGTGCACAAAGCGGTTTTCCCCCCCTTCTACTACGTCTTCGGTATCGATTTGCACGCCGATGCCGGACACCTCCTGAAAGGCGGTGTCGGCGCTATCACCGCTGGCAGCAAATTTCACCCTAAAGTAAAACGCCGGTAGCGGATATTCTGCCTGCTCAGTCATACGGCGTTACCTGTCAGGGGTTATCAATGGTGATACCTTCGTGCACAATTTCGATGGTTTCTATCGCCACCTCATTGCCATCAGACTTCAGATCAGTGCCGGTGATCTTGGTGGGCCAGGCATTGGTTAGCGTCCACACCATAGTGGTGCCGCCGGCTTCATCCAGCAAACTGATGGTAATGGGCAGCCGTTTGATGGTGTTCATCTTGATCTGGCTAAACCAGGCCCAAAACTTGTTGTCGGATTTATACACGCCTTTTTTCATCGTCACATTGCCGGACTTTTTCAGCCCCGGCATCTTAGTGGCAGAAAACACCGGGTTGTCGCCGGCACGGTATTCAATAATTTGTGCCTCAACATCCAAACCGGACACTTCCTGAAACGACATTACTTCTGAATCCCATTTCACCTGAAAATAAAACTTCGGTAACGGCCATACCGAAGTGGATTGAGTTGAACCGTCATCAGCCATTTTTTAGCTCCTTTGTATGCCTATTCGTAGTCAGTTAATCAGGACTTCTGCATCTGCTGCTGGAAAGTAATTTCAATAAACTCGGCCGGCCGGATCAGCGCTACCAATACCGTTACGCGTAAAATGCCTTCGAGAATATCTTCTGAGGTCATGGTTTCACCCAGACCAACACTTACACTGAAAGCGTCTTCCGGTGAGGCGCCGGCTAAGCCGCCGCGTTTCCAGATGCCGGTGAGGAAATTACGGATCATGCTTTTGATGGTGACCCAGGTGCTGGCTGTGTTGTTTTCAAACACATAAGCTTTGGTACCAAGCCGGATAGATTCTTCCAGCATAATCATGGTGCGCCGCACACTGATATAGCGCCAGTCCAGGCTGTTGCCATCCAGGGTGCGGGCGCCCCACACCAAAGTGCCCTCACCAATAAAGGTACGAATTGCATTAACTGACTTACCTTGGGTGCTGACGTTTAAATCTTCCTGCTCATCGTGGGTAATATTGACTGCCGGGGATACCACCGCACTTAAACTGACATTGGCCGGTGCTTTCCATACGCCCTTAGTGTTGTCTACCATGGTATAGATACCCGCCATCGCCGCCGCCGGTGGGAGTAAGTTCAGCACGGCGCGCATCTGGCTAATCAGCTGGCTGTACAACGGGCTGATGGCTTTTAGGCTTTTGTGTAATAACATTTGTTTTGCGACGCGCTCGGCACTGTCCAGTGTGCTCCAGTCGGCGCTGATCTCGGCAATCGCATCCAGCTGCTGCTGCAGTTTCAGCTGCGCCGCTTTATCGGCTGCCGTTGCTTTTGCATCCAGCGCTGGCAGCTCATCCGGCAGGTTGCGCTCTTGCTTTAGTAGCGTTTGTAACAGCTCAGCCGGTGCCAGATTCTGATAACTCAGATCGCGCTCCTGTACTATGCTGGTGTTCAGCCACGGGTAGTAAGCGGTAGCAAAATCCAGATAGTTAATACCTAATTTGCCGCGGAAGTTGTCGATGCAATCACCTTCCGGATGCTGGCGCGGTTTATAGCCCTGCCACACATCTAAAATAGCAACCCTGTTGCGCATTTTACCGCCACAATGCGCCAGCGCGGCCTGCTGTACGGCAATACAGTCGTCCTCTTTCAGCAGTACCGCTTCGGGGATCACCAGCATGGTCGGTTCCTGCTCTTTAATCAGCTGATCGATACCGGCCATTAATTTAGCGCCTTCAATATCATCACTGTAGCTGCCAACCGAGACGATATAGCAAGGCCCGCCACCGTTTTGATAAAACAGCATCATGGCGTAATACAACTGGTTTTTACCGCTGTCATGGCTAAGCTGGTAGGATTTTCCTGCGACACTAAAGGTGTTGTCAGCTGGCGCTGTCGCTTCGGCCAGGCCAAACATCGGCGTTGGCGCAAAGCCAAAATAATTGTGAAATTCTGACATCGAGCTGATACGCATCGGCTGATTAGTCAGTGACTTAGTGCCATTTAGTGCCTTGTCGGTATAACCGATAAATGCCGGTACTGCCGTTGCAACTTCCACTACCGAATTGGGAAAGGCATTTTTTTCTACGATATAAACGCCAGGCGTTTTCATCTGCCCCATGATTAGATCCTTTCTGGTTAATAGTTAAGATATATTTCTGCCAGGTTACGCTTTACTCCGTTTACTACTGTGGTGCCCAATTGCCCGGCTGCCGCTACCGGCAACCGTTTAATTAAAACTTTTTCACTACTGTCACCCTGGCTTACCAGTGCCAGGCGGTAAGGGCTCTGCTGTGCCAGGGCCAGTAAATCGGTAGAATCAAATACTTTGGCGCGCCGGCCGTTAGCCAGAGTGACATCGGCTTGCTGTACAAATTGCGCGGTCGCCGCCTGCGAGCCGGCTTGTGTCAGATCGCGAATACGCAGCGGTACCGCAAAGTTGTCGCCACACAGGTAATAGCGCCAGATGCTGCGCCGGCTGCCAAATTTGATCAGATAATGTTTAGCCGGCTCAGCCGCTAGCGCCGTGATATCGTCGTGTTGCAGCGTAACGGCCAACACCAGTTGTGGCAGCGGCGCTTGTGTCAGTTCTGCCAGCCCGCTTAGCCTGGCATCATCGGCGAAAATAAGCGCAGCGCTATCCAGTTCGGCGCCAGCATGCAGGCGATGCACCCCGTCCTGCTGTACGGCACTGCGGCTATCGCAGTACCACAACTGGCCCGGTTGCAGCGCAGCAGCAGTGTAACTGCCAAACAATGCATCACGGCTATACAACAAAAAATACAGCGTTAATGCCGGCTTACAACAGGCGGCCGCAATATCGGCCCGGCTGCTATCAAGCAGCAGCATGGCACCTTGTTTTGTTGGCTTGAATAGCAGCTGAGCATTACGCAGCGCCCGTTGGCTGGTTGCACTTGGCAGCAGCTGCGCCTGTTGCAGATAGCCAGAGCTAAAATAACTGTGTTGTAAGTGAAACTGGCACAGCGGCAGATAACTCATGCTTTGCCGCCCAGTTCACTGATTGGTTTTGACAGCAAGCTGCTTTGACTGTAAATATCGGCACCGTCAAAACTGACCATCCGCACCTTGTACAGTACTGACGGCAAATACTTACCACTAAGCATGCCCCATAAGTTGCTGGCATCCTGAATACTGAGGTTTTCCAAATCCAGTGTCAGCCGTTCAATTGCCTGATCCAAATCAGGCAAGTTTTGGCGGTTAAACAGAGGGTTACGCTGAAAAAAGCTGATACAGGCCGACAACAGCGTTAAGGCATCAGTGTAATTGGCACCGTTAAAATTGGCCGCCAACATTAAATATAAGTTCAGATGCAAAGGTGGCGCACTGTTGGCACTGCGGCTAAAGCCGGTATCGAGCAGGCTGGGGTTGTTTCTGCTGGCGGACTCTTTTTCAATGCCAACCAAAAACAGCGCCAGCTTGTTATTGGCATGAATGCAGGCGCTGCCGTCGGCCTCATTTAAGTTCGACACCAGCACGATATCTTCATCTAGCTTAAAATTCTGCCGCAAAAACCGGTTTAGCTGAACCGCCAGTTGCGTCAACGTCTTCGCTATCATATTGCTCTTCTTCCAGCCAAACGTACACCACACAGCCTTCATGGCTGTGACCGATACATCCTGAATTACTTTACGACTGGCAACGCAGCAGCACTAACAGGCTGTCGCGCTGGCCTTGATCTGCAACGGCGGTAAAAGCAAATAACGACACTCGAACGGCAGTTATTTATACAAGCAGGGTACTTAACGCACTTAAAGATAGTGGCTGCGCAGGACAATGCAAACATATCGCAAATTTATCATCTGAAAATCGACTGGAGCGAAAACCACAAGCCAGGCTGTTGTGTTAGCACGGCTGGCATTGAGTTAAGTTGTCAGCTCTGTAACAATGGCAGCAGTTTTTTTACAGAGATCCTGTTATGCGTTTTTTTGCTTTCGGCCGCATTAGCCTGTATCTGGCATTAGTGCTATTTGCCCAGACGGCGACAGCACAGTGGCATCGCCAGGCCTTTCACACCCTCGGCACCCAGGCGTATATTGAATTTTGGAGCCCGGACGCCAATGCAGCTGAGATCATTACCCAGGTTCAGGCCGAATTTGAGCGCATAAATCAGTTAATGAGCCCTTACATTAGCAGCAGTGAACTGAGCATCTTAAACCGCGAAGCCGCCAACTCAGCAGTGCAGGTATCCGACGAGCTGTATCAGCTGTTGCGCCAGGCGCGGCAGGTGTCAGAGCTGAGCAATGGTGCCTTTGATATTACTTTCGCCTCGGTGGGTTTTTACTACGATTACCGCGCCGGTAAAAAACCAGATCGCAGCCAATTGTTGCAACAACGTCAGTATGTCAATTATCAGAGTGTACAACTGCTTAGCGATAATAAAGTGCGCTTTGCCCAACCTGGCGTCAAGATTGATTTAGGTGGTATTGCCAAAGGTTATGCCGTAGAGCGAGCCATGAAAATTATTGCGGCGGCAGATATTAAACACGCCCAGCTTACTGCTGGCGGTGACAGCCGTTTGCTTGGCGATAAACGCGGTAAGCCCTGGCTGGTTGGCATCAGGCACCCACGCCAGGATGCAAAATATGCCGCTACCCTGCCACTGCAAGATACCGCCATTAGCACTTCAGGTGACTACGAGCGCTACTTTATTGAAGAAGGGGTGCGCTACCACCACATTCTCGACCCGAAAACGGGCCAAAGCACTACCGGTTTAATGAGTGTCAGTGTCATCGGTGCCGACACCGGCCGCACGGATGCCCTGACGACAACGCTGTTTGTGCTGGGCTTGCAACAGGGTATGCAACTGATAGAACAAATACCTGATTACGAAGCCATTTTTATCAGTGCCGACCATACACTGCATTTTTCCAGTGGCCTGGCACAATAGCCTGACTAAGCGCCAATAAAAACACTGGGCAAGGGCCTAACTTTGCAGTAAATTCTGTGTAAGGTAATTCAGTTCGGGTAAATAGCACTTCTATGCACTGGCGTTGTTGTCTGATATTGCTGTTGTTAATGGCAGCCGCTCTGCAGGCCGAGCCAGCTGCGCCCTGTAAGCTGCGTATGTCAGCAGAAACAGACTTTCCACCCCATCTGATTAAGCAAGACCAGCATTGGACCGGCCTCAGTGTTGAACTGATGCAAAAGCTGGCGGCTAAAGTAGGCTGTCAGCTCGAATTTATTAACAGCCCCTGGCTGCGGGCAATACAGCAAAGTGAAGCCGGCGAGCTGGATGTGCTTAGCCATCTGTCATTTAATCCGCAACGTCAGCAGCATTTTGCTTTTATCGGCCCGCATCATATTGAAGCCATTTATCTGATTGGCGAAGCGCAAAGCCTGCCGCAACTGCATGAATTAACCGAGCTTAGTGAAAACATTGATCTGGGCCGCATTGCCACCTTACATGGCGCCTACTATGGCGAAGAGTTTTCCCGGCTGATGCAGGCGCCTAACTTTGCCCGCCAGTTAGTTATCATCAGCAGCATTCAGGATAAACTGGCGCTGCTTAGGGCGCATAGGGTAAATGCCATACTGGAAGATATTTCCGTACTGCGCTACTGGCAGCAACACCAGTATCCGCAGGCAGCTAAGTACGAGCCACTGCTGAAAGTGTTTGAAAGTCCTGTATATTTTGGTTTTAGCAAAGCCTCATTGTCAGCACAGCAGCTCAATCAGTTGGTTAATGCCTGGCAGCAGTTATATGATGAAGGCGAGCTGACGCCGATATATCAGAAGTATCAGATAATCAATGCTGACAAGCTTACCCCGGCGCCGAAACTGTAGCGCTCTTAGCGCGTTAATAACGGTGCTGGCTCAGGTAAACTAATACGAAATTCTTCCAGCTGGTAGCGGCTAACAATAGACGCCAGACTGCCGTCATCATACAAACTTTGCCAGGCGTCGGCTATTTGCTGTAATTGCTCGGCGTTGAAGCTGGCGCGGCTAAAACCAAAATATACCGTGCTACGGTGTACCTCAAATAACGGCAGGTAACCGGCTGTCGGTAATTCACTGCGGGTTTTCCAATAGTGGTAAGCGGTAATGTCTTCCAGCACACCATGTACCCGGCCATTCAGTAGTAGCGCCTGTTTATCTTCGTTACCGCGGATAAAAACAAAACGGGTGCGGTTTTTCGCGTCATCTAAAATGCTAGCCAGCTCATCGCCATAGTAGGCACCGTTTAGTAACGCAATAATACCGGAGGTGCCTTTTTGCCTGAGCTGACTGGTATCCGTCAGGCCGCTGAACGCCTGCGGCACGCCAACCAAGTAGATAATTTCCAGCTGATGCGGGCCGATAAAGGCAAAATGGCTGCTACGCTCCTGGTTATAACTCAGGTGGCTGAGTACATCTAACTCACCTTGTTCAATCAGCTTTAACGAGCGCAGCCAGGGGCTGTGAATAAACTCCAGCGAGCAGCCAAGCTGCTGTGCCAGCCGGGCGAGTAAATCAACGTTCAGGCCCCGCCAGCTATCATCTTGCTGCATAATATAAGGCGCAAAGCTGGTTTCAATACCCATACGCCAGTTGCAGGCCACGGCTTGTGCCGGCAGGCTAACAGCTAAGACTAACGCGAACAGCAGTTTCATAATGGCTTGTACCTGTCTGGCAATGCTGGATCAACTATATACAGCCGGCAGCAAATTTGCCTGTCACAAGCACAAATATTCTGTTGCCGGCCGTTATTTAACCACACGCCGTCAGATAATAGGCGCAAAAGCAGTAAGCCTATCGACACTGGCTGCATTGCCCAGGCCATGAAAGGGCGCCACTTCCGCCAGACGGCCTTGTTCGCCATGCAGCGCCAGGTAATTTACTAAGACCGTTTGTACCAGCAAATTCACGTTATTGGCCGCTACCGACGAGCCGGTTTCAACGGACGCATCGGCCCGCATAAAGCCAATTTGCTGGTGCCGGGCTTGTTCACTGGCGCTGCCACCTAATAAAGACGGCCTGCCTGTCGGGCTGTATACCAGTATAAATGACGCCGCTGTTGAGGAGTTATCGCCGGTCCACTCGCCTTTGCCACGGCCCAGCTCAGACTCATCTATACGGCCATTACTGGCCACCGAGCCATCACTGTATACATACAGCATAAGCGGCTGATTCATCCGGGCTGCATATTCCAGACAGGCGCCGATGCAGCGGCCAGCCCGCAAATCGCGTAGCTCGCCGGTACCGCGCTCACCGGTATGGTAGTCGTAACCGCCAAGGGTAACAGAGCCGGCACCGGCAAAGCCGTTAACCACCAGCTTCATTACCGAGGCGGTTTTGCGAAACTCAGCGTCGCTATTAAATTCTTCCGCGCTGAAAATACCGGCAGGGCCAACGATATCTGTATCGGCGGCCGGGTCCAGCGTCGCCGGATTGCCGAAGCGATCGGCCAGATCGGCACTTTTCACATAACCACAGCGCAGCAGATCTTTAATCACCGCATCACGGCTGATAGTGGTATTAACCTTAGCCAGTTTACTGTCGCTGATGCGCTGTACCGACTCCATTACCGCCACCGCATCGCTTTGGTTGAGCAAACCAAACAAGTCGCCGACATCTACCAGGCCGGTGACATCACTGGGCCGGTCTATTTTGGTTGGCCGAAGCTCGGGATTATAAAACTCGATCGGTGCCATAGAGTTAGCTCCCGAGTCAGAATTGCGCGAACCTATCAGCGGCATCAGCGATCCGCTGGCACCGGCTTTGGCGATAGCATACATAGGGTTGTGCGGGTTATTGCCGGTATCGTTTTCCGAGCGCGACGGCAGCACAGCGCCATTGGTCATGGCCTGAGTGGCCATACTGGTGCGCTCTAAAATGCCGGCCAGCATTTGCGAGTCGCTATGAAAAGCTAACCCCAGCTGGCTGTTAACAAAGCCCGCCGCCGGATCAGCGCTGTTTACCGCCTGCGGCACCATATCGGCCGGCAAGCCTAATTTGCTGTAACCTTGAACCGATAGAAAATCCAGCTGACCACCGGCGCCGCCCACCAACACATTAGAACCGGCAATATTGGCACCACCGGCCAGATCAAAACAGATAAACGGAATTTTACCGGCGCCCTGCACATTAATACCACATTGCTGTTTTAGCGCTTCCAGATCGGGTGATAAATCAGCATAGGCTTTACCCGGGTTAGCAAACAAACTCAATACTGAGCCACTGGTGAGTACCGCTGCGCCAAAGCTCATGCCGCAGGCAATAAAGTCGCGCCGGCTCACCGGCTTACTATGGCAGGCGTGCAACAACGGACTGTCTGGCTGTAAGCTTGCTTTACGTTTCATGTTATTTCTCCTACTGCAGCAACAGTTCTGCACTGGCCAGTACCGCAGTACAGGCCGCTTTGGCAATGGTTTGACTGCGATCACTGCTGCAGCTGGTGCTGCAGTTACTTAACCGGTTGATCAGTGCGTCGAGCTCGGCTGTCACCTCAGTGCGATCTGCCGACGTTTGCACTGCCAACGGCATTAAGCGATCCAGTAACGGCTCAACAAATAATGCCCGGTTAGCCTCGCTGTACACTGTCGCCGGTGCGGCAGAAAAATCCACCTGCGCAAACCAGCTTTGACGGATGGCACTGTCATTTATAGCGGCATTGCAATAGGCAATACCCAGCTGGGTAATTGCCATTTGCTGTGCTGAAACAAAGGTATCAATGCTATCTGCCGAGGGTAACTGGCGCTGAATGGTTTGGTATACCTCTGCCACGCCGCTGTGCTGCTGTCCGACACCGGTTAGTGCACTCATACTGGCATGAATTTCGGCAAAGGTTCTAAGGCCTATATCGCTGTTTGGCTGCGTCACGGCAATAATTTGCTGCAGCGGTGCTGTTGTCGTAGTACGGACATTTTCCCGGCTGCCAATACGGGCAAACGACAGAAAAAACTCATCGCTGGCAATGCCCTGCTCGGCAGCAATTATAGTGCCCAGTGCCGATAGCGGCTGGCCCGCGGCCAATGTAGTGCCACCGGCCAGCGTAAATTGTTGCTTCAGCCAGGCCTGACCGGTTACCACTTCTTTGCCGTTTAACCCCAGCGCCATACCACGGATCTGCAGCTCGTCGGTTAAACTGCGGCCTTCGAGGTTAACCAGATAGGGCGCATTAAATAAATAGGAGTAGCTGTCAAACTGGGCCACCTCAAATACGATATAGGTGTCTGCAACATCAATTAAATCGCCAATGCCAAACAGCAGATAGAACTTTTGCCCTACCCCGACATCATAATTTTGCTGAATTTGAGCTGCTGTTAATGCCTTATTGTGAATGGCCAACAGTCTGATGCTGCCCTGCCACTGCCGGTTACCATTGGCTTCGTTACCAAGGATCAGCGCATAAGTATCATCCCAGTTACGAATGGCGGCGGCCGTATCGCGCACACCGGTGTCCTGGCCGTTAACATAAATTCGCCGGCCATTTACCGGATCCTGTGTCAGCACCACATGCTGTAACGTGGCCTGCAGCACTTCGTCGGCGTCTGCGGTGCTAAGCGCCGGTATACCGGCAAAATCACTACTGTCAGAGCGCAGTAAAAAATCATAGTTGTACTGGCTTTGGCCCAGCGTCAGATTGCGCTCGGTATTGCTGCCGGCATAACTGACAATGGCCGCCGGCCCCTCCTGGGTAACATTGGCCGGTACCAGCCAGGCCTCGATACTAAGCTCGCCGGTAGCAGAAATAAGCTGCGCCAGCTTACGGCTGTTTTGGGTGCTGGCCTGGGCCCGACCAGAGTTTATCTGCAAGCCCCAACCTGTTATCCAGTTAATATCGCCCTGCAGGCTTAAGTTAGCCGCTGGTTCAACGCCTGAGGTATCATAAGCAATAGCACCTTCCCCGGTTTTAAACTGGTAAAAGGCAATCTGGCTGGCTTCAAAACGGCCGCCACTGGAGGCGACCACACCGTCATCCAGCCGCAATGCTTTGGAGACAACAAGCGCCGGATCGATAGCGGTTAGCTCAACGCTGGCAGCAATTTGTGTAATCGCGCTTAGCATGTCAGCAGCATTAGCTGTGCAATCGGACCAACAGTTATGAAACTCACCTCCTAAGCGGGCAACAAAACGCGACAGCTCAGGTGTATCCAGATTAATCAGCTTGCGGCTGGCCTCGTAGGCGGCAGCCAGATTGGCATCAGCAAAAAACGGCGCTTGCGCTTGTGCAGCATCGGGCGCATGGCAATTAACACAGTATTGCCGCAATAACGGGTAAACCGTACTGCTAAACAGTGCCGGCTCTGCCGGTAACGCTTTGCTGGCACCCGGCTCACGCACCGGCGGCGCCACCAGCGTTACCGCAGCGGCTTCAGTGTCGCTGCTATTGGCCCAGTTACGCAGCCACTGCGTTAAGGTATCGGCACAGGCCGTATCGCTGGCCAGCCAACAGTTGTGGCCGCCACCGACTTTAGTCACCAGTAAAGACTGCGCCGGATCGGCCAGGTTCACCAGTGGCGTAACCGCAGCATAAGCCTGGTTAATATCGTCATTGCGGGCAAAAAATGGGGCTGTGTTGCCCTGCACATGACAGGCACCACAACGGCTACTCAGCGCAACATTGTCCCACATTGTCAGCTTAAATAACTGAATATCATCGGTTTGTGGTGCAGGGCCGGTGTAATTAGTATTGTCTTCCTGCACCGGCGGCGGCGGGTTCTGCTCCACTTCAGCGCCACCACAGCCGCCAAGCAACACGCTGCATACTAGTATGGGTATGGCATAGTATTTCATCATCAGTCTCCCATACAATATAACGCCGTGTCGGCGAATACCTGCTTCATCCGGTAGCCGCCGGCTTTAAAGCTGTCGGTAATGCTATGCAGCGCATTGACATCACTGAGGCTTTGCGGCTCGCGTAAACAGACGGTACGAAACGCTTTTTTAACCTGACACTGGGCAAAGGCTTCGGTATGCGCCAGCTCCTGGCCCAGACTTTTGGCACCACTACCCTGGCCTGGTAAAGTGTTGTCCCAGCCCAGTGACTGGTTCTGGCCTTCACGCCAGTAATTTTGCCAGCTGTCATCCGGGGTACTAAAACCGTACGGGAAGGTGCCGGCATTAATATGATACTTCGGCTGCACCCGGCTTTGTGTCTGGCTGTTTAACGTGCCCGGTGCCTGATAAAAAATACGGCCATTACTGCCGTCTTCATCGGTAAACTGGTAGTCGTAGTATGCAAAAGCCTGCGCCAGTGGGTCCATACCGGCATGACAACCAACACAACGGTTATTAAAAATACGGCTATCGCCGCCCGGGCTGCGGCTGACATCCTGGCGGATCCGATCGGTTGGCCGGCTGATATCCTGCAGCGGCTCTAAATCCGTACACAACTGGCTCATCAGGGTAAAACGGAACATGGCACGGTTAGTACCGAGGTAAAAAAATGCTTTAGCCGCCGCGCGGCTGGTCATGACCCCGGCAGCTGCATCGGCCGGTATTCCATTTAGTGTACTTTGTGCCCTGGGCTGCAGATACTGGGCCAAATCAACCGCCTGCTGCTCCAGCGCCAGATAGTGCGCATTGCTGTCACTCTGATAAGGCGGCAACCCTAAACTGTCAGCGCCAATATATAAGATATCGGTTTGCAACAGCTGGCGGTAATCGACCTCATCGCGCACTAAGCCAATTACGGTTGCGACATAGTCATTCAGCGGCTCAAACACATCCTGATCGCGGTTAGTCGCAGCGGTGGCAAACAACTTTAATGTGGTACGGTAAAAGTCCGGATGCTGCATCGCCAGCCCGGCCGCAGCACTGCCATTGCCGTTTTCCAGCAATGCCTGCATCTGGCTTAATGTCGTCGCATCAGCGGGTACCCCGGCTAATCTGTCATGCAGCCGCCGGGCTTGTTCTAACGAGCCCGCCATTGCCGGGCTGTTGTGTAGCAACAGCGCCAGCATAAAGCAGCCCGCTGTTAACATAGTTCTTATCATAGTACGCATCGTTATTTACCTCCGGATTAGCCCGGTAAGAACTCAACTGTCCAGGTTGAACGGGTTAGCGCTACCTGGGCCGCGCCAAAATTTACCCCTCGCAGGCGCAGCGTTAGTTGCCGCTCCAGTTTGCTGTCGTTTAACTCGCTGCGCACTATACTGACGTCGGCCAGGCTGCCATCCGGGTTAATTACCAGTTCAAACACTACCTTGCCTTTTAGCAGCGGATTGGCGCGCAGTGCCCGGCTGTACAAGGTATAGAGGCTACTTTTATTGGCCTCCAACACCCGGCGGATTTCCGCTTCAGACCGGCCCTGGCCGCCACTACTGCTGCTGTTATTGCTGCGCGGCTGGGCATCTTTGCGACCGGTTGCCGACAAGCCTTGCAGAACCGTTTCGGCCAGCGCCGTCGAGCCGGTGTCGGCCAGTTCAGAGCGGACTATATCACCGGCTACCGCAGCCGCTTCGGCCGTGGCAAAGGTTTTGGCGGCTTCATTGCGCAGCAAAGTGCGTTCGACCTGGGTAGCCTGTTGCTCTCCGCTGCTTTTTACCTGCGGTGCAGTATTGTTAAGCTGAAAACTTTGTCGCAAGGCAGCTAAGTCGTCGCGCATTGCCATCAATCCGGCCTGCTCGGCTTGCTGGCGTGCCAGTTGCGGATCCGGTTTTACCTGTTCTGGCGTCGCTTCTACCGGTTTCGGTTCTGGTTTAGGCGGCTCGATAATTTGTTCAGGCTGCGGCTCAGGCTCTGGCGGTGGTGGCGCTTTGCGCTCTTCAAGCAACACCCGCGCCAGCTGCGGCGGTAACTGCTCCTGTAGCTGCCGGCTACGCTCGGGCACCGTAATCGCCGGCACCACAACCGACACCAGCAGCCATATCACCAGGCCCGCCAGCAGCAGACGGTAAAAGGTTTTATCTTCGCCGGCCAGCTGCAGCGTCTGATTGAACTGCGGTGTCATAGCGCTACTCACACTGCTCATGGCGCCTCCGTCTGCGCTGTCGCAGCGGCTGTCAGCTCTACCGCCAGCGACAAGTCCCGGTATTCGGTAGCGGCGCAAATTGCCATCAGTTGACGTAACACCAGATAAGGTGTCGCCGCATCGCCGAGCAAGGTCAGGGCCCGGCCGGTTGGCTGCTGCGCTTCAGTTAACGGCGCGGCGCGTGCCGAAAGATAGTTCAGCTCAGCCGTTAAGGCAGTGGCCAACTCCGGTTGCCAGACGCTGACATCCTGTTGCCAGTCACCCTGCCATACCGGTTTGCCCTGAACTAAAATGCCGTTAGCGGTGATCGTCAGCATCACCTGTTCGGTCGGCAACTGCTCTGACACCGAACGCGGCAGGCTGATATCCTTATTACTTTGCAACACCTTAACTTCGGATTGGTTAACCATCAGGAAAAATACCAGAATGGTAAAAATATCCATCAACGCCACCAGATTTAACTTACTGGCCTGCGCCAGCCGCTGGTTTTGCCGCGCCAGGCGTTTTGCACGAAATGACATCTTCATGGTGCGTCCTCCGCCTGCGGTAACTGGCCTAACGCAATTTGCGGAAACAATTCAGCATCCACCAGCTGGGCCGCCACCACAGCTTTAAACGAGCGGACGGTGTCCATTGCCGTGATCAGCGTCTGGTAGTCCAGATCATCCGGCGCCAGTATGCTGATATCCTGCTTTTCAATCTGCTTTTGCTGCAAAATCAGTTTTAAATCCTGCAAATACAGGCTTAGTGCAGCAAAATCATGCTGGCCCTGCTCGGTAAGCTCAAATACCCGCAACGGTTCACCGGCCGGGTAATTCAGCCGCAGCCGGTCAGCGTGAATTTCCAGCTCCAGTTGTTGTGGCTGCTGTTGCTCCTGCTGCAATTGTTGCTCGCTAAGCGGCGGCAACTGAATATGCAACACCCGGATCTGGGTGAACACCAGGCTGAGCAGCAATACCGGCACCAGCACGATCATCAGGTTCATAAAGGACGTGATATCAAGCTCTGCATCGGCTATGGCAGCTTTACGCCTTCTGAACATCCGCGCCACCTTCTGCTTTTTTTGCCAGGCTGTTCATCAGCTTAATGCCGACCATTTCCATGGTGTCGATAATACTGGCGGTTTTACCCTGCAGCAGTGAATGAACAAACACCAGCGGTATCGCCGTAATCAAACCAAAGGCCGTGGTGTTCATTGCTACCGAAATACTGGATGATAACAAGCTGGCTTTTTCCGACGGATCGGCATTGGCTACCGCAGAAAACGCAGCAATTAACCCCATTATGGTACCCAGCAGGCCCAATAAGGTGGCGACATTAGCCAGCGTGGCTAAAAACGGCGTGCGCTTTTGCAGGCGCAGGCTGTATTCCAGCACCACCTCTTCCATGGCGTATTCCATATCTTCGCGCCGCTGCGACAATTGCAGCCGGTTTACCCCGCTGGCCAGCATCGCCAACAACGGCGCCGCACTGCTGGCTGCCAGCTCGGTAATACGCGGCGTATCAGCCTGGGTTACCGCAGTTTGCACCTGGCGAAAAGCGCGTTGATTGACAGCGTAAACCGAGCGCAAAAACCACCAACGTTCGACGGCAATCACAATGCCCAACAGCAGAATAAAAGCGATCGGATACATAAAGGCACCGCCTTCCTGTAAAAACCGGATTGTGCCGTGAAAAAAATCCATCAAATATGTCCTCTTATTGTTGTTGTTCCGGGTTAACTAAACGGGTTTGTACCGCGCCTTGCTGCACGGCGATAAAACGTAAAAATTGCTGCCTGTCCAGCGGCGACACCCTGGTTTGCGGCGCAGCCAGGCTGGAAGGTGGAATACGGATTTGCCCGACCGGTTGCTGCCAGGGCAACACATAAATGGTTTTCGGCTGTTCCTGATTACCACTGATGGTTGACTCAAGCTGCACGCTTTGTGGCAGGCGCTGTTGCGCGTTTTGCTGCACACTTTGCTGGGCACTTTGTGGCACGGATTGCTGCGCCTCTTGTTGCACAGATTGCTGCGCTAGGGGCGCCAGGCTAAAACAACACATCAGGCAGACCAGGATACGCTTAGTCATTGCCATTCTCCTGCAAGGTTGCTGCCGGCACAGTGCTGTCGGTTACCTGCTGCTGGTCCAGCTCTTGCTCAAGTAAAGCCAGCCACAGTTTCACCTGTTCATCTTGTGTCAGCTGATAATATTGCTGGTAGTGATAATGCGCCTGCAATGGCAAACCCAGATACAATTCATATAAAAACGCTAGGTTTTTATGCGCCATGGCATAGGGCTCACCACCGGCCAGTGCCTGTTTAAAATGCCGCTCGGCAGCTCGCATATCGCCGCGCTGCCGTGCCAGCACACCGAGTAAATTATGGCTGTCGCTGTGCTGTGGTGCCACGTCAATCGCTTGCTGCAGACTAAGCTGAGCGGCGTCTGTCTGCCTGGTATACCATTGTGCCAGTGCCAGGTTGTACCAGATCCCACCGGCGTCAGGTGCCTGTTTGCTTAGCTGGCTAAATTGGCTTAGCGCCGCAGGGTAATCCTTGTCCAGTAACAATTGTTTTGCTGCAGTAAATTGCTGCTGCAATTCTGCTGTTAATTGCGGCCTGGCGGTAACCACGGCTTCAGCCTCAGGCACAGTAACCGGCGTATCGAGCTGCGGTTGCGATGGCGGCAACTGAGCACAGGCTGATAGCAGTAACAGGCTTAAGCCACTAATACGCTTCATTGGCCACCCCGGAATACTGTTCAGTTTTATCAAATTTCGCCGGCAACAACTTAGCCAGCTCCGCAAAGCTTTGCGCTATCCAGCTATCCCATAGTTGTTGGCTGGTCAGGCTGGTGTTTTGCCGGTAAATGGCAATCGCCTGCTCTTCAAACGGATAGGCCTGCTCCTCCAGCAGCAGTTCATATTCTTCTAACGCCAGTTCTTCCAGGCCTTTGGGCCGGTCTGACTGCAGCAGCGCTGTAGCCATTTGCTGATATAAACTGGCCACGCGATATTGTGCTTCACTAAAGCTGGCCGCCAGGCCATATTGCATACTTTGCTCAAAGCGCTTTATTGCCACTGTCATATGCTGGCGTTTTTTCGCCAGGCTACTGCGCAGCGGGTGGTTTAAGCGTACTGCACTAAACAGCTTACTTTCATGCCGTCCCAGTGCCAGCAGTGCATCGGCAGCTAACTGACGGCTGCGTTCGTTGCCCTCGGCTGCATACTGTTGTTCAAAGCTGGCAATCTTATCCAGCCAGAAATTTTGCCTATAACTGTCTTGTTTCTGCTGGTACAGCTGTACCAGTTGGTAGCGCGCTTCCTGTGCCACAAGGTGCGGCTGCGGATAGCGATGAGCGTAGCTGCGGTAGCTGTTAACAGCGCCATCATTGTCGCCGGCTTTGTGCTGATACTGTGCGGCTAAATATAACGCCTCACGTTGCTGCTCAGCGTCGGTGCTACTTTTTACCAGTGCCAGTAATTCAGCTGCGGCATCTCCCCACTGTCCGGCCTGTTCATAACTGTCAAGTAACAGCGCTTTGGCGGCCAGCTGGCGCTCGCTATCGGTGTAACGCGCGATAAAACTGGTTAACAGCGGGATCACCGCAGTAAATTGCTGCGCCTGATGCAGCAGGCCAATTTGCTGGTAAGCAGCCGCCTGATGATAGGCTGAATCCGGCAGGGTGTGCTGTAAACGCGCCAGATGGGCCAGCACCGCATCAGCAGCTAACTGCGGTTGCTGCGCCTGTTGATAAATACTGGACGCCAACTGCTCTGTTAACAATGTTCTGCGCTCTGCGCTTAACGCGCTGCCGGCTTGCAATAAGGCGGTGATACTGGCTTCGGCACTGGCGTATAGGGCCAGTGCCAGCTCGCTCTGGCTGTGTAAAAAACGCGCTTCGAGTACCAGGGCCGCATCTGACTGCGCCGGGTGCGGCCAGTCAATCACACTGTTGCTGTGCGTCAGCACGCCCGGGTAATCCTGCTCGGTGTAGCGCAGTTGTAACTGTTGCAAGGCCACTTGCTGGGCAGCGGCATGCTGGCTGTGGTAACGGACAAAATCAGTTTGCTGTTGCCACAATCTGGCGCCGTTATCCTTGTAGCCGGCTGATAAAGTGCCGGCCAGTAACAGCGCCTTGTAGGCCGCATCCTGCGGGCTGAATAATGTTGGCTTATCTGCCAGTTGCTGATATCCCAGCTCGCTGTACAGCGCCAGCGCTTGCTCAGACATGGCCGCACCAGCGTAAGACTCGGCCAGCAGGTAGCGCAGATCGGCGCTGGAATAACGCTGTGCCAGGGCAGAGCGCTGTACTGCCGGCTCAGACAATATCGTCAGCATCTGTTGCCACAGCGGAATAGCCGCAGCATAGGCCGCCGGTTGCATTTCAGCGCTTTGTTGCTGCGCTGTGCGGTATTGGTTACGGGCAAAATAATCCAGATATTGCAGTAACAGCGGCGCGACTTCGATCAGCTCTGCCTCGCGCCCTTGTTGCCAGAAAGCGCTGCCAGGAGCAAATAAGGCGATATATCGCTGCTGCTCAGCCAAAGCCTGTGCCGCATCGGCATCAGCCAGGTAATACTCAATCAGTAATAGCTGCATTCTGGCAGCAGACAAACTGGCCGGATAGTCGCTGATAAACCGGCGGTAACTGTCCAGACTCTCGGCAAACAGCTGTTTTTCTGCCAGAAAGCCGGCCAGATTACGATACAAACGCTCAGTCAGGGCCAGCGGGCGCTCGCCACTGTAATAAGGCACCCGGCGTAACAGCGCCTGTAAACTCTCACCCTGTTGCTGATAACTCAGCGATACACTTAAGGTGTGCAGTACTTCCTGTTGCAGACTTTGCTGGTTGTCTTCATCGGCCAGATAGCCACTGTAGCTTTGATCCAGCACCTCTAAAAACTGCTCGTCAGCCTGTTCAAACTGCTGCAGTTTAAAGTAACTCCAGCCTGCCATATAACGGGCATGTTGTTGTAGCTGCGCATCGCCGGCGCCTAATACCTGCAAATAAGCGGCCAGTGCATCAGTATACTGACTGCGGCTATACAAAATATCCGCCTGACGAAACCATAACTCGGCGGCAAACTCTGACCTTGGATAATGCTGTAAAAACTGCTGCAGCTGCTCCAGACATGCCTGCTGCTGACCTAGTAAGTCATAGCTGCGGGCCAGTTGGTAGCTGATCAGTTCGTTATTAGGATCATCCGGGTACAGCTTGAGCAACTGCTGGTATTGCTGCACCAGTTGCTGCAATTCTGCCTGTTCTTGTTGTGCTGACAGCTCTGCCTTATCTAATCTGGCGGTATGCATTTGCGATAAGCGGTACTGAATTTTCTGCCGCATTTGCGCCGCCGGCTGCAATTGCAAGATCTGCTGATACAACTGTGCCAGCTGTTGTTCACTGACGCTGACATTCTGCGCCAGTATGCTGCGATCAAACGGCGCTATATCACCAAGCCGGGGCCGGCTGTGCTGGCCTGCTGGCCCGCTGCAGCCTGCAACCGTGGCCAGCGTCAGGGCAGAAAGAAGTGGCCAGAGTAATAGCGGGCGCTGACATGGCTGAGCAGTTAGCCGCTTAATCATTGCGCGCCTCCGCTTCAGCCGGCCCGGCAAGCAGCAACACCCGCTCCATCACCCGCGCCATGGCTTCTTTGTTGTAGCGTTGTAAATCTGCCAGCGTAGCCAAATCCTGCTGCCGTCGTTGCTGCAACTGTTGGTTTAACTGTGCCAACAGCCGTTGCTGCTGGCTAAGCAATGCCAGGTTTAGCTGTTGCTGCTGGCCATTAAGCTGGCCCAGGCGCAGATCTACCTGGCTTAACCGGGCGGCTTTGTCGCCTTGTTGCTGCAGTGCGGCCAGATTAACGTCCAGCTGCTGCACAGCGCTATCGAGTGCGGCCAGCGCGCGCTGGCGCTGCAACTGACGTTGCGCCGAGCTGTCGTAATATTGCCACTGTAACAGGCCACGCAGACGTTGCAGCCGCAGCTGATAGCTGGAGTTAGCGGGCTCTGCCCCGCTTGCCTGCAGCTGCGCCAGACGCTGCTCGGCCTGTTGCAACAAACTCAGCTGTGGATGCAGATTGTTATCGGCCAACAGCAGCGACATAGGCTCTGCGCCGGCCTGGCTGATGTGTTGCTTAAGTTGCCCGGCTTGCTGCAGTAGCGTTTGTTGCCGCTGTTGCAAAACAGGTAGCTGGCTGCTTAACAGTTGTTGCTGCTGCGCCAGTTTATACGCCGTTACCTGCTCAAGCCGGTTTAACCGTTGCTGCCGCACCGGTGCCTGGCGTAATTGTTGCTGCAGAGCCAGGATGTCCTGCTGTAGCCGGTTTAATTCATTGTGCTGCGACACTTGCAGTTGCTGCCAGTCTGACAGGCCCTGCTCTAACTGGGTAACCTGCAACGGCGCAGCTTGTTGTTCTATTAATTGCTGTTGCTGGCGGTAATACTGATCTGCCCAGCAATAGGCTGCCAGCGCGTCTTGTTGTTGCAGTGCCCGCTCCAGTTGTTCCCCGATGCGGGTTGCCGCCTGCCAGGCGATGATGCTAAAGGGCTGCAGTTTAATTTGTTGCTGCAACACCGACAGTAACGTCGGGATATGGCGTTGCTCGGTAAGAATGTGGCTGTATAGCCCCAGCGCAGCCGGGCTCAGTACGCTGTTGGCGGCGAAGTCACTTAAAATGGCATCTGCAGCGGCAAAGTCCTGTTGGCTGATATGCAGCTGGGCCTGTAACAATTGCAGATAATCATGCAGTGCCTGGTATTCATCCTCGGCATAAACAAAACCTTGTGGCTTCGACGCTAAATACCAATCACTGCTGAACAACAGTTGCCACTGGCCGCTAAACAGCAGTTGCCAGAAACTTTGCTGCTGTGGGCGCTGTAAATGCTGTTGCAGCCCATCCAGCCATTGCAGCGCCTGCTGCGGCTGTGCTTGTGCTAACGCCAGCGCCTGGTTACTAATGATATATGGCATTTCTGCCTGCTGTTGCAGGGCGGCGAAATCCGGTGCTGCCGGGATGTCGATGTGCGGCCAGTGTAGTAACTGTTGCAGCAACTGTTGCTGGCCCAGCCAGCTTTGATCGGCAGCAATATTTACCCGTGACAAGTAGTGTTTGGCCGCGCTTTCGTTGCCCAGCTCCAGCTGATGGCGGGCAAACTGTAACAGGGCAATATTTAACAAAGATTGCGGTAACCCCGCTGCGGCGTCGTCCTGTACCAGCGGTGCCAATACCTTAGCGGCATGTTGTGGCATCGCCAGTTGCAGGTATAAGCCGGCTTCAAGTAACTGCGTACGCTGATCCTGCTGTGGCGCCAGCTGCAGGGTTTCCAACGCCTGTGCCGGTTGTTGCAGGTAAAAAGCCCAGGCCGCCTGCCGGTAGTGCTGGTCGCCCGGCGCCGGTTGCGCCGATACAGCAACACTGCATAGCGCTAACCAGCAAGCTGCAGCTAGCGTCAATCGTTGGACCATGGCATCACAACAAATTCTGGCTGGTAATCACTGCTGCGGTCTTTGATCTGTAACTCCAGCAGCACGGCATCTTCGGCTTTATCAAACGGGTAGCTGACGGCACGGCGATAATCACGGTTGTCCGGCCCTTTGCCAACAAAAACGGCAGTAAGATTATGCTTACCGGCATTAACATTGGTTTTAAACAGCGGCTGAATTGCACCGCGTTGCAGCGCATGCCACTGCTGCTCGGTATACAGATGGGCGGCTATCGGTTTATCGTTTAGGTGCAGCTCTACGCTGTCGAGGCGGAAAAACTGGCCGGTATCTACCGATAAAAATAGTGCCAGCTGAGTTTGTGGCGGAAACAGCAGTTCTTCTTCCAGTAAAAATAATTCGCGGTTCAACTGTATAACCTGCTGTCGTAGCTGCTCCAGTTGTTCCGCTGCTGGTGCCGTATTGGCGTAGGCCAGATTGCCGGACCAGATTAACACCATCAGTACTAAGGCTCTCATGCTGTGTTCCTGTTAAAAATAAAGACTGAAAAACGCCCGCAACACATTGGCATCTAACCGGTAAAGTGGCTCTTGCCCGGTGGCTGTTTGCGTAATGGTTACGTTGCGAAAATTCTTATAATTAAAGCGGATATGGTCCCACTGCAGATTCAGCTCAGGCCTGGCGGTGGGCCAGAACGACCAGCGGCTTAGCTGATAACTGGCGCCCAAACCCAATGTCAGGTTGCTGAACTCACTTAGCTCTTTATCACGTGCCATAAAATTTTGCTGGCTGGCAAAATCAAATAAGTCACGGTAAAACTCTGCCTGACTCTGGCTGTACCAGCGCAGTTTGGCTTCGAGTATCCAGCGTTCTGTCAGCGGGTGCACATATTCCAGCTCGGTATCAAAGGCGCGGATATCCCAACTATCCTGATAATGGCGTAAATTCAGGCTTAAGGCCGCTCGGTATGGCAGGTACCATTTATTGACCAGTGACAATGCAAACGTGTTGCGGCTGTTAGGATAGACTTCGGCTTGCCAGGCAAAGCCACGCGGATCAGCGCTGTCGACATAGCGCACACTGCGATACGGGTTGTTTAAAAAGCCCTGATCTAAATCGACCTGCATATTCAGCGCCGCGATCCAACGACTACTAATTACCTGGGTTAAGCCAACTTTGTAGTTGGAGCGCTTTACCTGTTCACGAAAACTGTCATCACCATTGCGGCCAACAGTGTCATCGCCCAGACCGGCCTCCAGGCTCAGCGTGGTCATACCGCCAAAGGTGTCATGGGCTATACCAAAGGATACCGATTTGGCGTTATAGTCATTTTCATCGCTTTGCGCATAATTCAGGCTGATAATGCTGTTGCCGCTGAGGTAGTCGACACCCAAACGCGTTTCGCGGCGGGTTTCGGTATAGGCCGATGCTGTTGCCTGCACATCAATAGAGGCACCTGAAACCGTATCTACATAATGATAAGCCGACAGCGACACCGACTGGCCGGCTTTTTTCCTGAGCATAAGCGCCGGGCCGTCGATAGACACGCCACCGCCCTGATAACTGTGATACAGCAGATCGGCCCTATCTTGCGGCAATACAGCAGCGTGCACTGCAGCGCTGCCAGCCAATAGCAATACAATCAGTAGTCTAATTACAACCACAGCCACCGCCTGTACTGCCATTAGCACCTTTTGCCGCTTCACGGGAGTCCTGTACGTGTGCAACATGCTGCAGCGCCACCGGGTGGCGGCCAAACGCCATTATCGGATCGGCCAGCTGGTTTCGCTCGTACGGCTTAACCCAGGGTTCAATGCTGGCACAGCCCGTACTAGCCAATAACAATATGGCTAGCAGGCATGAAGGCAAACCGCGCTTATTCACGCAGAAGTTGCTTAATATCGTTTTCATATTTTTTCTCGTAGCCGGGCTGATAACCGCGATGCACTGCCCGAACCTTGCCATCTTTATCTAAAATCACCGTCGTTGGCATCGCATCCACCTGATATGCCTTAGACACACTGTTATCCAGATCAAACAAGATAGGAAACGCCACCTGCACTTTGCTCAGGTAGTTTTTTGCTGCGCTGCTGTCACTCTCAACGTTAACGCCCCATACCTGTACACCCAGTGGCTGATATTTCTGCGCCAGTTTATCCAGTGCCGGCATTTCCTGAATACAGGGGCCACACCAACTGGCCCAGAAGTTAATCAGCATGATGTCGCCTTTTTGCTCTGCCAGCCGCAAATTACTGCCATCGAGTGCTTTAAGGGTAAAATCCGGCGCTGTTGCCCACAGCTGGTTACTGGCAAGCAGCAACAACAAGCTGATAATCCACTGTTTCATAATGTCTCCAGTTAAAAGTACACTGCTACGCCAAGGCCTAATGCCAGGTTATGCGTGGTTTTAGTGCGCGCCAGAATGGTCGTTTCAAAAATATAATCACTGACGCTCAGCTCCAGCGTCAGCCAGTCAGTGGCATACAGCCGGAACTGACTACCAAGTTGCAACGCAAATACCTTATCGCCGGCAAAGTCGACGTTACCGGCACCGGCAAACAGCGACAGCGCACTGTTCATGGCGTAGTCACGGCCGAAAAACACTTCGCCGGGCAGCACGTTATAGCCCAGATGAGCACCGTAATAGCGCCATTCGCGCTCGCTGTCTGTTAACAGCGGGGCGGCACCACTGAGTTCTTCAAAAGACGTAAGCCCGGCTTTGGCCATCGCATACTCGGCACTGAGGTAAAAGCTTTCGTTTATCTGGTAGCTAAGCTGCACAGCCGCCAGTGCGCTGCTGCCAAAATCTTCTATGCCCAGTACCCCGCCGCGAATACCTAACAGCCAGTTTTCGCTATCCAGCAAATCTTCGCTCACCACTTGTCGCGCTATATCCGGCTCGATCAGTGGCTGCTGCGCCGTCTGTGCGGCTACGGCCAGCGGCGACAACGCCAATGTCAGAAAAATACGCTGAATCCAAGCTTCCATGTGTCTATCTCTTCGTTATCATTACGATCGGTTATTATTACGCTGCGCCGGTAAGCTGCGCGGGCGATAAAATTACGGCTGATATAGTAACGCAGCCCTAATTCAGCACTGGCCAGCGTATTATTTCTGTCTGGTGTTTGTACCAGCACAGTGCGGGCAGTCGTGCGCAAGGCACCAGCACCAAGACCGAAATATGGCGATACCAGCCAGTGCGGCATCGGACTGAGATACAGGCTGAGTTCCGCCGATAAATTATCTGCCTGAGCACCATTTGCCTGCCCCAGGGCCAGTTCTGTCTGAATGTAGGGGCTAAACTGATAGCCCAGTGTTAGCTGATATAAACTGGAGCCATTAAAATCGCCAAACAACAGGCCGGCTTCCAACCTGCGGTTTTGATAGGCGTCAAGGCGTTGATCATTGAGTTCAAACTCCTGCTGCTCAGCAGTTATCAGCTTGGTTAAATCGGCACGGGCCAACCAGTAATGCTGTTGTTTAAACTCTACCTTTACCCAGTCAGTGCGCCGGGTCAGCAATACCAGGGTTTCGCCTTTTAGCGCGACCTGCACTTTAGGGTAGCCCTTGCCGGCCCCCGAGTGCAGATTAACAAAGCCATCGTTTACTTTTACTGTCACGGCGCTGGCCAACAGCGGCCAGCTTAAGCTGCAGAGCAGTAATAACAGGGCTTTTTGCATTAACGCTATTCTGGCCATTTATTGCTCCGGCACGGCAAAAGGCGAATTGTAATACTGAGCGCCAATATCCAGCCAGGCGGCAACCAGCATCAGCTCGGCCGCACTAAGGTATTGCTGATGCGAACCACCTGCGGCAAAACGGCTGAAAAAGGCACTGCTGGCAACAGCGCTATTGGCCCTCAGCGCCGGAGCCACGGCAACCGGCACCATTACCGGTATCGGATTACCATCATCATCCAGCACCAGGTTTCCGTCTGCATCGGTAACAAACAGCGGGTTACCATTGGCATCGGTTGCCTGTACCATGCGATCAACCAGCACATCGCCAACCAGCTCTTGCTCATTATCTGCGCTTAACAATTCACGGTAACTGCGCAGATGCTGTGCCTGTACATCAGAAGGTTCAGCATCTAATTCCAACTGCGCTACCGGCACACGGGTATTACCATCCGCGTCGACGCGACTGTGACAACTTACACAGCTATGATCGGCAAGCACTTCATTGGTGACAGGGTCAAGCTGGCGCCTATCGGCCAGCCATAACGGCTGAATATGGCTTGGGTAGTCAATACGTAATCGGCAACTGGCCAGCCACTGCGTGTAGCATTCTGTGCCTACAGGGGCGGTAGTGGTTAACTGCTGCAGACTGATGAGCTCGGTTGGATCAGGGCTACGCTTAGCCGGATCAGTCCAGATATCGATATAGTGCAACGCTTGCTCCAGCTCAGCTTCACCATTAAGGCGCGCGGCCATCTGCGCCATAGTCTCACCAGGCTGGGCGATCAGCAGCGGATTGGTGTTACTGAAATTGCCGCCGTCACTCAGCCCCGGATTGGCTGATGGCGCCTCGCCACTGCTTCTGCCGTGCGGCGCAGTACTTTGCGCACTGTGGCAGCCGTTACAGCTTAAGGTTTCGCCGGGCCGCACGCTAAGCCATTGCTGATGCAGCGGTGACACGGCCTGGCCCTGCGCATTTAACAGCGCCAGATTAAAGGGTACATTTGCCGGCACCTTGACTCGAACCGAGCCATCCGGCGCGACCGGCACCATGCCTAAAATTTCGCGCATTAACTGCAAGCGGCTGACACCAAAGGCAAAAGCAGGTACATCCAGCACCTCTTCCGGCGGTTGGGGCACACCACGCACCAAACGCAGATAGCGCACCGGCCGCTGTGCCGCGGTGCTTTGCAGCGGATCAGCCAGCTGAGCCAGATTAACGCCAGCCACACCGGCAAAATCGTATACGCTGCGAATATCAACAATACCGGCATTTTCAGCTGCCAACCCGGCATTCAGCCCGGGGTTAGGCGGCACAAATGCCGGTTCGGTATAGGCCTGCAGCACTGTCGGTTCGCTAACCAGCATGCCTTCGCGCCCTGGCCGCACCGGCACCTGGGTTTGCTGTACTGTATTAAATAACCACAAACCGTACAGCGGTGCCGCCAGTTCCAGTTCGTCGGCGTCCGCTACCTGAGCACAGCTGTACACGGTATCGTTTTGCACCACACGACAAGGCGACCAGCTCACCAGATAGCGGCCACTATTGTCTTTTAGTGGTGCGTAGCTGTTAATGGCACCGGCGCGTTCAGGCCGGCTGGTATTATCAAAAGCCCAGGGAAACAACGGTGTTTGCGCCGGTAAATTCAATACTTCGCCATATAATGGCTGCTCGTTATCGCTGGCGATTGCCAGTGCTACTTGCTGCGGCCAGCTGTTGTAATATTCTGCGCCGGTTGTCGCCAGGGCCAGGCTGATACTGCCATCTTGCAACACCACGGCTTTGCCAAACTCTACCCGGCTTTGTTCTGCCCCGCTGTTGTGGGAGTGCCAGCCATAAACTAACTGATTTTCGCTACCGTCCGGGCGCATCCGGTACCAGTTAAACATCGAGCGGTTGCCGTGATTATCCCAGCGGCTATACAGGATCAGGCCATCATCCAACACCACCGGGTGCAGATCGTGGCTCAGATTAACACTAAGCTGTTCAATGCCGCTGCCGTCGGCATTCATCACATGCAGGTTGAACGCCGGCGTGGCTAAATTTTCATCCAGCGCGGTATATTGTGGTTTAAATTCGTCCAGCAATATTTGCCGGGAACGGGTCTGGCGGGTCGAGCTAAACACAATACGGCCATCCGGTAAGAATGCCGGACTGATATCATGGCCACGCTGAGCTTGCTGTGGATCACTGATAACAGGCTGCAGAGTTTTACTAAGTACATCATAGCGCCACAGATCCCATTTAGGCTGCAGCTCGTCCGGTGTATTGGCCAGCTCTGGTGCGCGTAGCGCAAACAACAAGGTTAAACCATCGGGCGACGCGGTTAAATCCTTTACATCGTACAGCTGATCGCCGTCAAACAGCTCTGCGGTTAAGTCTGTTTCAGCCGACTCGGCAAAGGCATTTTGTTTTAGTATCAACCGGGCACCGGGGTTAAAACTGGCGGGGTCTTGTAAACCGCTGTCAAATGGCTGGTCGTCAACCACCAGCGGCCGTTCGACAAAAGCGAGGGCTATTTCCTGCACAACCGGATCTACAGGCTCATCCTGCACGCTGATATCGGCTTTACAGGCCACTAAAAGCAATGTTACAACGAAAAAACTTAGCCTGGTTGTTGTTATCATTATTATGTTACCGGCAGCGTTGACACTATATCCACGTTGGGAAGATCCGCAATTAATCGCAGAATCACAGCTTATCGCCGCACTGAAATCAGAGCAAGCGGAAATTTGCCACAAAAAAAAGCCAGCATAGGCTGGCTTTATTAACGTCAGATGAACAATGTTTATAAGTCGGCTTCAAATGCCTCTGGTATGCTTTCTTCCACCGGTTTTTCACCCGGCTTTAACAATAAACGGCTGCGTAATTCTTTTTCAATTTCATCGGCTATTGGCTGGTTGTCGGCCAAAAACTTCATCGCATTGGCTTTACCCTGGCCAATCTTGTTGCCCTGATAGGCATACCAGGCGCCCGCTTTATCAACCAGGCCCTGCGCTACGCCCAGATCAATCAGCTCACCCAGTTTGTTAATACCGGCACCATACTGAATAATAAATTCGGCTTGTTTAAACGGTGGTGCAACTTTGTTTTTAACGACCTTAACCCGGGTTTCGTTGCCGGTGATTTCGTCACCTTCTTTTACCGAACCAATACGGCGGATATCCAGCCGCACCGAGGCATAGAATTTCAGCGCGTTACCACCGGTAGTGGTTTCCGGGTTACCGAACATCACACCAATTTTCATCCGGATCTGGTTAATAAAGATACATAAGGTGTTAGAACGCTTAATATTAGCTGTCAGCTTACGCAGTGCCTGAGACATTAACCGGGCCTGCAAGCCCATGTGGCTGTCGCCCATATCGCCTTCAATTTCAGCTTTTGGTGTTAACGCCGCAACAGAATCCACTATTACTACGTCTACTGCAGCAGAGCGTACTAACATATCGCATATTTCCAGCGCCTGCTCACCGGTGTCCGGCTGTGATACCAGTAACTGATCGACATTTACGCCTAATTTCTTGGCATATACCGGGTCCAGTGCGTGCTCGGCGTCAATAAAAGCACAGGTTTTACCGGCTTTTTGCGCTTCTGCAATCACCTGCAAAGTTAAAGTAGTTTTACCGGATGACTCCGGGCCATAAATTTCAACGATACGACCATAAGGCAAACCGCCTATGCCCAGTGCAATATCCAGCCCCAATGAACCGGTCGATACTGCTGCAATGTCCAGCGCTGTGCTGTCGCCCAGACGCATAATAGAACCTTTACCAAACTGACGTTCAATTTGCCCTAAGGCGGCGGCGAGTGCTTTCTGCTTGTTGTCGTCCATCTTAATATCCATGGTTGCGCCGGCGCGGGCCGGCAATTAACACTGTATGCTCGTACAGTAGTCTAGTTTAGTAGTGCTGTCAACAGCTGGATGCTTTGTTTCAGCGCATAATCTATTGCCTGCTGGCGTACTTGCTGGCGGTCACCGGCAAACAGCATATGGCTGCTGGCAACGCTGCCATCGACATAAAAACCAAAGCAAACCGTGCCAACCGGTTTGTAAACAGAGCCACCATCCGGCCCGGCAACACCCGAAATGGCCACCGCAACGTTAGCACCGGCAGCCTTGGCGGCACCGGCGGCCATTTCGCGCACCGTTTCTTCACTGACTGCACCAAATTGCAATAAGGTTGCACTGCGTACCGCCAGCATTTGTTGCTTAGCTTTGTTGCTGTAAGTGATAAAACTGCGGTCAACATAGGCAGAACTGCCGGGGATTGCCGTTAAGCAATAGGCCAGGCCGCCACCGGTGCAGGATTCTGCAGTGGTGATAGTCCATTTTTTCCGTAATAATAGCTGGCCTAGTGTCGTCGCCAGCTGCAGACTATCTGCTACGACCGTCATATTTTATCCAACAGGGAATTAATACTGTCATTATGCCGTCAGAGACGAAAACGGAGCAAGCCTTAAGCTCACATACCCCAATGATGCAACAATATCTGGGACTGAAAAGCCAACACCCCGACATTTTGCTGTTTTACCGGATGGGCGATTTTTACGAGCTGTTTTACGACGATGCCAAACGCGCCGCCGCCTTACTGGATATCTCCCTGACCAAGCGCGGCCAAAGTGCCGGCACCCCTATTCCGATGGCGGGCGTGCCTTATCATGCGGTTGAGGGCTATTTATCCCGCCTGGTACAGCTGGGCGAGTCAGTGGCTATTTGCGAACAAATAGGTGATCCGGCCACCAGTAAAGGCCCGGTAGAGCGCAAGGTCGTGCGTATTGTCACCCCCGGCACCGTGACAGATGAAGCCCTGTTAAATGAGCGCCAGGACAATCTGCTATGTGCAATAGTGCAGTTACGCAACCAATATGGCCTGGCTCAGATTGACTTAAGCAGTGGTCGTTTTTTGCTCAATCAGGTGGACAACAGCGATGATTTAGCCGCCCTGCTACAACGCTTAAACCCGGCAGAACTGCTATACCCGGAAGATTTTGCTGCCAGCTATCTGATAGAAAAACGCAAGGGCGCACGCCGCCGGCCACTGTGGGAGTTTGAGCTGGCAACCGCCAAACGTTTGCTTTGCCAGCAGTTTGCTACCAAAGATTTACTCAGTTTTGGTGTTGAAGACGCACCTGTAGCCTTAATGGCTGCCGGTTGCGTGATGCAATACGTTAAAGATACCCAGCGTGCTGCCTTGCCGCATATCCGTGCTATTGCGCTGGAACGCTCGCAGGACAATATAGTGCTGGACGCGGCAACCCGGCGCAATCTGGAACTTACCGTCAATCTGGCCGGTAATTATGAGCATACGCTGGCAGCAGTGCTCGACCGCTGCCAGACAGCCATGGGCTCGCGCTTGCTAAAGCGTTGGATCCACGCCCCGCTGCGCAGCCAGGCCGAAGTCAATGCCCGGCTGGATGCCGTAACTGAGTTAGACAGCAACTTCGACGAGTTGCAACAGCAGTTAAAACATATCGGCGATATTGAACGGGTTATTGCCCGCCTGGCACTGCGCAGTGCCCGCCCGCGCGACTTTGCCAGGCTGCGTCTGGCGCTGCAGCAACTGCCGGCACTGACACCACAGTTAAGTCAATTTAGCAGTGACTTACTTTGCCAGATTAGCCACAGCAGCCAGCCCTTACCAGCACTTTGCCAGCTGTTAGAGCAGGCAATAGTCGAAAACCCGCCGGTGCTTATACGTGATGGTGGCGTGATAGCAGCAGGCTATAACGCCGAGCTGGACCAATGGCGGGCTTTAGCCAGCGGTGCCACCGACTATTTAGAGCAACTGGAACAGCGGGAGCGGGAACGCACCGGTATTGCTTCGTTAAAAGTCGGTTTTAACCGCATTCATGGTTACTACATTGAAACCGGCCGCAGTGCCGACACTAAGGTGCCAGCCGAATATGTGCGCCGCCAGACGCTGAAAAACAACGAACGTTATATTATTCCTGAGCTGAAAGAATATGAAGACAAAGTGCTGGGCAGCCAGAGCAAAGCCCTGGCACTGGAAAAGCAATTGTACGAACAGTTGTTTGAGCTGACAGTACCGTTTTTAGCCCAGTTACAACAGTTGGCTCAGGCCCTGGCCGGGTTAGATGTACTGTGTAACTTTGCCGAACGCGCCGACAGCCTGAACTATAAACGGCCACAACTACGTGCCGACACCGGCATAGTGCTGGAGCAAGCGCGCCATCCTGTGGTCGAGCAGGTATTGACCGAGCCGTTTATCGCCAACCCGCTGACGCTGCATCAACAACGGCGCATGCTGATGATCACCGGGCCAAATATGGGCGGTAAATCAACTTATATGCGCCAGACAGCGCTTATCGTACTAATGGCTTATATCGGCAGTTATGTACCGGCAGACAAAGCTGTTATTGGCCCGGTAGATCGTATTTTTACCCGCATAGGGGCCTCGGATGATTTAGCCTCCGGCCGCTCGACCTTTATGGTGGAAATGACCGAAACCGCCACCATTTTGCACCATGCCACTGAGCACAGCCTGGTATTAATGGACGAAATTGGCCGCGGTACCAGCACTTACGATGGTTTAAGCTTAGCCTGGGCCTGTGCCGATTATCTTGCCACTAAAATTAAAGCCTTAACTTTGTTTGCTACCCACTACTTTGAACTGACCGAACTGGCCGGGCAGTTACCCGGCCTGGCCAATGTGCATTTAGATGCGGTAGAGCATGGTGACGATATCGTGTTTATGCACCATGTGCAGGACGGTGCCGCCAGCAAAAGCTTTGGTTTGCAGGTAGCCCAATTGGCCGGCGTGCCCAAAGCCGTTATTCAGCGGGCCCGGCAAAAACTGGCTGAGCTGGAACACCACAGCACACCGGTGTCACCTAAGCCAAACGCTGCAGTGACAACGACGGCGCCGCAACTTAGCTTACTGGACGCCGAACACCCTATTGTCGGGCAGCTACGCGATATTAATCCGGATGATTTCAGCGCACGCCAGGCACTGGAATTGCTGTATCAGCTAAAGCAACAGCTATAACTTGACATAAAATGTATACATTTTATATTAGGTATACTTTTTTTGTTTGAGTGAATTTATGTGGATTAAAGATCTCAGCCTGTCAGCGATAGTGGCAGGCTTTGTCGCTGTGCTGGTAGGTTTTGCCAGCTCAGTGGCGATAGTACTGCAAGCGGCCGCTGCGGCAGGGGCAACGCAAGACATCATGGCATCCTGGCTATTGGCATTGGGGATTGGTATGGCGGCTACCTGCATTGGCTTATCCTGGTATTACAAGGCGCCAGTTATTACCGCCTGGTCGACACCCGGTGCCGCCTTATTGGCTGGCAGCCTGCAAGGCCTGAGCATAAACGAAGCCGTGGCGGTGTTTATTTTTACCGCTGCACTGGGCGTTATTATTGGTATCAGCGGTTGGTTTGATAAACTTACCCGGCTAATACCCTTGCCGCTGGCCAGTGCTATGCTGGCCGGCATATTGCTGCAATTTGGTCTGAGTATTTTTACCTCTTTACACACTCAGCTGCTGTTGGTCGGCCTGATGTGTGTCAGCTATTTGCTGGCCAAACGCTTATCGCCCCGCTACGCCATTCTATGGGTGCTGTTAACCGGCGTTGTTACCGTACTCTGGCAAGGCCAGTTTGCTACGGACAGCTTAAGCCTGAGCCTGACCACCCCGGTTTGGGTAACGCCACATTGGTCAGTCAGCGCGCTACTGGGCGTAGGTCTGCCACTGTTGCTGGTCACCATGGCATCACAAAATATCCCGGGCGTTGCGGTTATCCGCACCAGTGGTTATCAGACGCCGGTGTCACCGCTTATCAGCAGTACCGCTTTAGCTACTTTGCTGCTGGCGCCCTGGGGCGCGTTTTCAATTAACCTTGCCGCTATTACGGCCGCTATCTGTACCGGGCCAGAAGCGCACCCGGACAAAGACAAGCGATACATAGCCGGTATTGCTGCCGGCGTATGTTATCTGCTGGCAGGCCTGGCCGGCGCTACCGTAGTGGCATTGTTTTCTGCCTTCCCGAAAGAGATGATTGCCGCCCTGGCTGGCCTGGCGCTGCTGGGCACTATCGGCGCTAATCTGGCCGTCGCAACAGCTGAGGGAGAGCACCGCGAGGCCGCCGTGATCACCTTATTAGTTACCGCCAGTGGCGTAAGCTTTTTCGGTATCGCCGCAGCGTTCTGGGGCATAGTAGCCGGTGGCGCAACCCTGCTGCTAGTTAATAGCCGGCGTCGCTAAAATGTTAAAAAAGCAGCAGTTATACCACCAGCTCAAGCAGGACATTCAGTTACAACACTGGGCAGCCGGTCAGGTGTTAACGCAGCAACAACTGGCCCGGCATTATGCTGTCAGCCGTATCGTCGTGCGTGACGCGCAGCACGCGCTGATGAACGAAGGCTGGTTAGTCGCCCATGGCAAGGCCGGTATGCAGGTGCCCGGCTTTAGTGCCGCTGAAGCAGAAGAATTGTGTATGTTGCGCTTACAGCTGGAACCGCTGGCGTTGCAGCACGCTGTGACCAATATGAGTTTCAGTCAATTGGGCCAGGCTGAAGATCTGTTAGCTTATATAACAGCGAGTAACAGCCTGGCGCCCTACCAGCGCGGCGAACTAAACTGGCAGTTTCACCGCATCCTGTACCAAAGCTGCGCCAAGCCACATTTACTGCGGTTATTGGCGCAATTGCACCAGCAAGTTGCCCGTTATCTGGGCTATCAGGAACAGGTGCAGGCTTATGCTGATACCAGTGCAGCAGAGCACGCTGAACTGCTTAGTTTGTTACGCCATGGCAACAGCGGCCTTGCGGTGGCGCTGTTAACCCGGCATATAGCCGAAGCGGGTGCCTTATTGGTGCAGTGGTTACACAAACAACAAAGCGCCTGACGGCGCCTTGCTAAAATTTATCGCTGGCAGCTTATTCCTGAAACAGGGTTTCGATATTCAGCCCCTGATGTGTCACTATCTCACGCAGCCGACGCAGTGCTTCAACCTGAATTTGCCGCACCCGCTCACGGGTTAAACCAATTTCATGCCCCACATCTTCCAGAGTTGACGGTTCATAGCCCAGTAAACCAAAACGCCGGGCCAACACTTCGCGTTGTTTCGGGTTAAGTTCGTTCAGCCAAACCACTAAATGCTGGCGAATGTCTTCATCCTGCAGTTCGGTTTCCGGCCCCAGTTCTTTTTCATCGGCAATAACATCGAGTAACTGTTTTTCCGACGCCCCGGCTACAGGCGTATCGACTGAAGTAATTTTTTCATTTAACTTCAGCATTTTACGCACTTCATCCACCGGCCGGTCCAGCGCTGTGGCTATTTCTTCCGGTGTCGGTTCATGGTCCAGTTTTTGTGAAAGTTCGCGCGCTGCACGCAGGTATATGTTCAGCTCTTTAACCACATGGATCGGCAGACGGATAGTACGGGTCTGGTTCATGATGGCGCGTTCTATGGTCTGGCGGATCCACCAGGTGGCATAGGTAGAAAAACGAAAACCGCGCTCAGGGTCAAATTTTTCTACGGCCCGGATCAGGCCCAGATTGCCTTCTTCGATCAGGTCCAGCAAGGCCAGACCGCGGTTGATATAACGGCGGGCAATTTTTACCACCAGCCTGAGGTTGCTTTCGATCATGCGCTTACGTGCGGCCTGATCACCTTTTAAAGCCAGACGGGAAAAATACACTTCCTCTTCGGCTGACAGCAACGGCGAGAAACCAATTTCGCCCAGATAAATCTGGGTAGCGTCCATGGTTTTCTGACTGTCGTCACGGGCAAAAACATCTTCGCTACTGCTGTCTTCTGCAACCAGAGCGGCTGCTTCAGGCTCTGCATCATCTTCAAGCATCACATCGTCGTTCAGCTCGTCTTCTTTGAAATCTATATCGTCGTCACTTTTTTGTCCCATATCCTTTCTCCCACGTCTACAGGGTGCTGGGGCTGGCCAAGCGCTGTTGCATCCATTCCTGATACTTGTGTATCTTATTTTTATTTTGGTAAGTACTTTAACGGATTAACCGAACTGCCCCTGAAGCGAATTTCAAAATGCAGCCTCGCATCTGTCGCGTCAGTACTTCCCAGCTCTGCAATCTGTTGCCCTGCGGTAACCATCTGCTTCTCTTTAACCAGCAGCTTCCGGTTGTGGGCATAAGCACTCAGATAATCATCGTTGTGTTTGATAATAATCAGGTTGCCATACCCCCGCAGCGCATTACCAGCGTATACTACCTGTCCACTGGCCGCCGCTACTACTTTTCCACCTTCCTGCCCCGCGATATCAATGCCCTTATTGCCATGCTGCTGGCTGGAAAAAGCAGAAATTATTTTTCCTTTAGCCGGCCACTGCCATTGCACTAAGTCCCCATTTAGGGTAGGATTCGCGGTTTTTTTATTATTTTTTGGCTGTATCTGAACATAACCCTTTTGATTTTGCGGTGCAACAGGTTTAACAGATTTTGCTGAACTATTTGATTTTGCTGGGCTTGAATTATTCTTATTTGTGTTTTTTGTTGCACTGCTGGTCGGTTTGTTCTGCACTGTTTTAGGGCTGCCCGCCGTTACAGCCGGCTTAGCTTTCACTTTGCCGGTTAGGCGTAATGTTTGTCCCGGGAAGATTGTATAGGGGCTGGCGATGCCGTTAAGTGCTGCCAGTTCACGCACATCTTTACCGGCGCGAAAGGCAATAGCATACAAGGTATCACCTCGCTGCACTACATATGTGCGGCTGGCCAGGGTGCCACGGTTACGCTGCTGGTAGAAGTTTTCCCGAAGTTCCAGCGTGGTTACCGGCGCCGGGCCGGAACTTGACGAACAGGCTGCCAACAGTGCGGCCAATAGCAGCAATGCTACCTTGCCGGCACTCTGGCAGCAAAGATAAGGTATTAACGATGACTGGTATTTTGCAAAACAACGAATACCTGACTCCTTAATCAGTCTGGTGTTGAAACAGGCGCTGTGGGCACTTTCAACCACTTTTCCATGTTCAGCAACAATAACATCAGCAATACCCCCGCCAGCGCACTAAACGCCGCTGCAGTAAGATCAGCCGCAGCAACCTCTGTGGCATAGTGCCAGGGCAAATAAAGCTGCTGCTCTGCCTGCCAGGGCCAGATGCGATACAGAGCACCTATTACCACGCCGATGAGCAACGCCAGGCTGCTGTCATGATAATGCTGCAGTAACCAGTGCAACAGCCGGGAAAAACTTAATAAGCCTATAATGCAGCCCAGCATAAATAATGACAAGACCGTCAGTTGTAACTCGGTAACCGCCAGCAGCACGGGCGCATACATGCCAGACATCAATAAAATAAAGCTACCGGAAATGCCGGGTAAAATCATGGCACAAATTGCCACAGCGCCGGCGATGAAAAACATCCAGGCATCGGGCTCTAACTCACGTGGGGTCAACATGGCTACCATCACAGCGCAGGCTATGCCCAGCATGGCTAACAGCAGCCGGCTGATGTTCCAGCGCACACTGGCACACAGGTGTGGCAGTGCGGTAATAATCAGCGCGCAAAACAATGCCCACAGCGGTATCGGCCGGTATTCAAGCAAATAGGTTATGACGCCGGCCAGCGAAAAAATACTTAGTAAGATGCCGGTAAATAAACAGAGTAAAAAAGTGCCGTCGATATGACGCCAAAAGGCTGCAAGTTGCATGCGGCCAACTAATTTTAGCGCAGCCAAATTACAACTGCTGATGGCGGCCAGCAACCGCTCATAGATACCAAGTATAAATGCCAGCGTGCCACCGGAAACCCCCGGCACCACATCGGCGGCGCCCATCGCCAGGCCTTTAATTAACCATTGCAGGTACTGCATCTTGTATCCCTTCAGTCAGATAATCAGGCCAGCTCACCCGGCACCAATGGTACAAAGCGCACTGCTTCAATGTCGCGGCTGCTGTAGTCATCGCCATGGCGCTCATATACCCGTAATGTTTGCTCGTGCAAACCAACCGGGATCACTAAACGACCACCATCATTCAGCTGCTGCAATAGCGCTGTTGGTACTTCAGTTGGCGCCGCCGTAACGATAATGCTGTCAAACGGTGCCTTACTCGGCCAGCCCTGCCAACCATCACCGTGTTTCATTGACACATTATGTAAGTCAAGTTGTTGCAAGCGCCGTTTGGCCTGAAACTGCAGCGCCTTTATGCGTTCAACACTACAAACATGGCCAAACAGCCGCGCCAGAATAGCGGTTTGATAGCCTGAGCCGGTACCAATTTCCAGTAGTTTGCCCGGAGCTTTATCTTGCAGCAGTAACTCGGTCATACGGGCGACAATATAAGGCTGCGAAATGGTCTGGCCCTGGCCAATCGGCAAGGCGGTATTC
This sequence comes from Rheinheimera muenzenbergensis, assembly GCF_036984005.1. NCBI lineage: Bacteria > Pseudomonadati > Pseudomonadota > Gammaproteobacteria > Chromatiales > Chromatiaceae > Rheinheimera > Rheinheimera muenzenbergensis. Next base: position 200,886 of record NZ_JALAAR010000002.1, on the reverse strand, counting down.
TCGTAGGCTTTATGCGCCAGCACGGCTTCGACAAACAGATGCCGGGGTGTATTGGCAATAGCTGCCAACACCTGTGACTGACCAATACCTTCGAGTTGTAGTTTTTGTGCCAGCAGTGCGGCACTGCGTGATGTTGCGACTGCCATGTTACAAACAAATCCCCTCTAACCAATTGCGTAAGGTGTCCATGCTTTTATAGGCCGACATATCAATCTGCAGCGGCGTAACCGACGCAAAACCATTGGCTACCGCATAGAAATCTGTGCCCTCGCCGGCATCCAGCTCCGGCCCCAGTGAGCCATACCAGTATATTTTCCGGCCCCAGGGATCGGTAGCGCTGGTCATGGTTTCAGCCTTGTGCCGCCGCCCCAGGCGGGTAACCTGTATGCCTTTTAGTTGCTCTATCGGCACAGCAGGTACGTTAATATTTAATATCTGATCTGCCGGCAACGGGTGCGACTTAAGCTTTTTAATAACCTGCACAGTAACATAAGCTGCAGTGGCAAAATGCTCTTCGTCGCGTCCGGCTAATGACACGGCAATAGCCGGCAAGCCAAGATGCCGGCCTTCGGTCGCGGCTGCTACCGTGCCGGAATACAACACATCGTCCCCCAGGTTAGCGCCATGATTAATACCCGCCACGACCAAATCGGGGGTAAAATCCAGCAACTGACTTATCGCCAGGTGCACGCAATCGGTAGGCGTGCCGTTAACGGATAAAAAGCCATTTTCCAGCCTCTGCACCCGCAAAGGATTAATCAGCGTTAACGAGTTGCTGGCACCGCTGCAATTGCGGTCCGGGCCAACTGTCGTTACTTCGGCAAACTGGCTCAACGCTTGTTGCAGCACCTGCATGCCTTTGGCATACACACCGTCATCATTACTTAATAAAATCCGCATCCGTTACTCCAGTACAGTACCATCTCGGCTGGCATCGTGATATTGCACCAGCTCACGCAATACGCTGGTAGCAAAGCAACCAGCCGGTAAGGCAAAGCTGATTATGGCATCCTGCTGTTGCAGTTGTATGCTCAGATGTTGTGGCATCAGCCGGATAGCGCGCCGCTCTGAGCGCAGACGATAATCTATCAGCCCCTGCACCAGTTGTGCATGCCCGGCCAGTACTTGCTGCTCCAACCCGGCCGCTGCGCCACTGACCATCGGCTCGCCAATGCCCGGCAACACGGCTGTCGGGTGCACATCGGCTGCGTCCAAACGTTGTTGCAAAGCCGCATCAGCAGCGGCCACACGAAATACCGAGCCGCTGCCATCCAATTGCAGCACATCGCCGTCCAGCACGGTACTAAACTGCCCGTTGGCAATACGCGCCGTCACTTGTTGGTTAAATACATAAGAGCGCGCCGCCGACAACGCCAGGCCGCGTAATTTACGATCGGTAATGCTGCTACCGGCAAACAGCTGTTGCGCCAGCTGCAAATTACCGCCGCCAATGCCAAAGCGCTGTTCGCCATAATAGTTTGGTACACCGGCCTTTACCTGCTCAGCCCGTTGCAACAAGCCGGCACTGTCAGTCAGATCACGTAAGCGGATCTGAAACTGGTTAGCTTTTAATGCCCCCAAACGTAATTTGCGGTAATGCCGCTGCACGTTAAGAATAGTGCAGCCTTCAAGCTGCCAGTCTTGCCAGGCTAACTCCTGCTTGATCGGCCATTTAAAGCAAAACCATTGCCGGGTAACGGCATGGCGATCTTTTAAACCGGCGTAGCTGATATCGCGCACCCGCAAGCCGGTAAGTGTTGCCAGCTGCTTAGCAACAAACTGGGTATTCTGGCCACGTTTTTCGATATGTAACAGCAGATGCTCCCCGCTGCCGCTGGGGATGAAATTTAATTGCTCATCAACAATAAAATCTTCTGCCTGGCTGCGCAGCTTTGCCTGGCATGCCGGCGGGCCATACAGGTAATTCAGTCCGGCGTTGCTACTCATGCGCCAACCAGCAAGGCAACAGCTTCTACTGCTATGCCCTCCTTGCGACCGACAAAGCCGAGCTTTTCGGTGGTGGTGGCTTTGACATTCACCTGCGACAAGCTACAGCCCAGATCATCTGCTATGCATTGGCGCATCGCACCGATATGTGGTGCCATTTTAGGCGCCTGTGCCAGAATAGTTATATCGACATTGCCGATGGCAAAACCGGCGGATTGCACCTCGGTAAAGACTTTACGTAATAAGATCCGGCTGTCGATGCCTTTAAAAGCAGCGTCAGTATCAGGAAAATGATGGCCAATATCGCCCAGCGCCAACGCCCCCAGCAATGCATCAGCTAACGCATGCAATACGACATCGCCGTCGGAGTGCGCCAGCAGCCCCTGACTATATTCAATTTTAACGCCGCCCAGTGTAATCGGGCCTTCGCCACCGAAGGCATGGACATCAAAACCATGACCAATACGAAGTTTCATGTTGCAATCTGCTCCAGATAAAATGCGGCCAGCGCCAGATCGGCCGGCTCGGTAATCTTAATATTGTCGCTGCGCCCGGCAACTAATAGCACCTTATGGCCAGCCCACTCCATCGCCGACGCCTCATCGGTAACCTGTACCCCGGCGGCAATGGCATCTGTCAGCGCGGCCCGCAGCAGCGAGGTAGGAAAAAATTGCGGTGTCAGGGCATGCCACAGATGCTCACGGCTAACGGTTTCGCTAACACTGTTTTCGCCGCGCTTCATGGTGTCACGTACCCGGCAGGCCAAAATGCCGCCCAGGTCCTGTTGCAGACAACGGGCAATAAGCTGGCGAATATCATCGGCCGACACTAATGGCCTGGCCGCATCGTGCACTAACACCCAGGGATACCGGTGCGCATCAATCTGCTGTAAGGCATTTAACACCGAATGCATGCGCTCGGCACCGCCTTTTACCCGGTTGATGTCGCTATACGCCAGGGCGGTATCGGTAAAATAGCCATCGTCCGGCGCCAGCGCCAGCCAAATTTGGCTGACAACCCCGCTGGCCTGTAACCGGGCAATGCTGTGTTCCAGAATAGTTTTACCATGCAACAGCAGATATTGTTTTGGCAGGCTGCTTTGCATGCGTTTACCCACACCGGCGGCCGGTATCACTGCTGCTATCGGCATAGTTTGCGGCTCAGTCATCGCGCCCCTCGATATCGCGCTGGCTAAACATGCGGAAGAATACTTCGTCGTCGCGAATTAGTCCCAGCTCATTGCGGGCCCGCTCTTCTATTGCTTCCAGCCCTTGCTGCAAATCAGTAACATCGGCTTTAAGCAGCCGGTTGCGCTTTTCCAGTTCCAGGTTGCTGGCTTGCTGGCTGCGTAATTCATCCTGTTGGCGAAAATAATCTGCCACGCTGTTTTGGCCAAACCAAAGCCGGTATTGCAACGCTGCCAACAGCACAATAAGCAAGAAAGTAAGTGATCGCATAGTACCGCTTCAGTTAACAGACTGCGGTTATTATGAAGCCTGAGCCGGCGATTGCAAAGCAGCAATAACACATCAGGCTAACAAGGCCGGCAAAGGTTTAGCAAAATTTTGCCAGTTTAACCGGCTGGCCAGCAGTAATTCACGTAAATTCAGCCGTCGCGGCGTGGTTTTGCTGTCATTTAACCATTGGTGGCCGCAACAGGCTGCAGTCATAATAGCCTTGCTGGGTTTTAACACAAATTTGTCGCTGTTTGCGTTTGCCAGCGGCGTGCCGGAAAAACTAAACCAGCCGTGTTCGTTGCAATGTAAGCGCTGGTTGTTGCTGTCAACCTCGTCAATGCTGTCCAATACGATCTGTTCCTGACTCAGCTGGCTGATATATACCGGTACGACCAAACCAGGTTTCGCCTGTTTGCCGTAAAAGGCCGCTATCGGATCGGCTTGTTGTTTGCGGGCCGGGCAGCTGGCGGCCTGCTTGTGATACCAGGAAGCATTCTGGCTATCCAGTTCCAGCTCAGATCGGGTTTGAACTATATTGCTGGCGGCACGACGAATATAAAATGGCAGGCTGGCCAGCCGTTCGGGCATACGCAGCAGTTGCTCGCGGTTTAATTGTGACAGGCGCAGCAGTTCGCGCTCATACAAAGCATTGCACAGCTCAGTATAAGTCTGGTTATCTCTGGATACTTGCCAGAAATGTGTTTGATTGCTGCCGGCATCAGTCATGGCCAGATGTTAGCCAACAGCGACGATTTTGCCTAGTAAAATCTGGCACGGCCGGTACTGCTGTTAGCCTGGCTGCTGATACAAAGCAGGAAAATGCTGCCGATGACACTGAAACAAAAACCGCCGCAGCATGTCGCGTTGTAGTTTACCGGTTGTAAAACGCGCCGCCACAACCGATCCCTGTTGCCTTACCGGCATAAAACACACTGGCACCGACTGGCCATCCGGTAAGGTAAGCTCAAGCTCCTGTTGCTGCATCAGCTGCTCGGCCAGTTTTGTACAATGCAGTTTCAGCGCCATACCGGTGCTGGATAATGATATCAGCTGTACTTTTTCCGCATAGCGGCCATCGCCCAGTGTAATACCCTGCGCTGACGCCAGACGCCAGCTACGTTCAGTACCGCTGTGCTCAACCACTTCAGGTATGCCTAATACCGGATTAAGCTGACCAAATTCGTCCAGTGTTATATCCAGCGGAAACCACAGCTTATACTGCCCTACTTCAGCCAGTAAGGTAAACTTAGCCTGATCCAGCAACGCGCTAATGAGTTCCGGCACTTCAGTCGTTACCGAGATTATATGATTAACGCTGCCGTATGAAGGCACCACTTCCTGCTTTTGGCCAAACAAATCCGACAAATAGCCGAGCTCTGAATGAGTAAGCACTGCATTCCGTTGCATTTTTCCAAACATCCTGCTGTCATATAAGTTGCATGAAACTAACATACGCCGCTTTTTTCAGCAATTATTTGTTTGAAAAACTTGCATTAATATGAAAATAGTCTAGCAGGGAAAGTTGTACTCGCCAGACTGTTACTTTTGCCGGACCAACGCTATGCTAACAACAGCCAGGTTAAGCGAGATTAGCGTGTATTATGAACCGCCGTCACTTTATTAAAACTGCTGTATTGACCCCATTCGCTATACTGGCGGGCGTTAATGTGGTTGCCGCGGCGCGGCACTATCCGTTACAGCAATTGCAGCGTGAGTTGCAGCTATTGCCAACAGATAAACTTAGCAGCCAGGGTAGCTGGAGCGTCAGTGAAATACTGCAGCATCTGGCGCAAAGTATCCGCTACTCCCGTCTGGGATATCCGCAGGCTAAATCGGCATTGTTTCAGCACACAGCCGGCAGTGCTGCTTTTATTGCTTTTGCTGCCGCAGGCCAGATGAGCCACCCGCTGGATGCGCCTATTCCCGGCGCTCCCCGGCTTATTCAAACCGTATCTAATGAAGTTGCAATGGCAGAACTATTAAACGAGATTGAACAATTCATCGCCTGGCACGGTGAGTTAGCGCCACATTTTGCCTATGGTCAGCTAAATAAAGAGCAATACTACAGTGCCCATTACCTGCATATTCAGAACCATTTGCAGCAGATCAGTTTATCCTGAGCTGGCCGCAGCTGGTGCCAGCCGCGCCAGATGATCCGGCACCCGGCGTTTATTAACAAATACCGCCGAGCCGGAGGTTTTCTTCGCCTGTTGTTTGGCATCGGATGCCAACGCCGCGACATCATGATAGTTACCACACAGGCTGGTATCTGGCATGGCTAAACCAACAGATAAGCTGAGTAAGGGGTAAAAACACAGGCTACCCAGCCGGTCTGTGGCGTAAAAGCCACCGGCCGCCAGGTGCTCAGCTAAATAATAGTTCGCCATCCTTTTGCTAAAATTCTGGCAGATACGTTGTGCCGTCTCAACCGCAGCGCTATCGGTAGACAATACAATAAAGTCATCACCGCCGATATGGCCAACAAAGTCGTCATGCCTGACTTCGGCCTGGATAATTTGCGCCAGCAACTCAATGACCAAATCACCTTTGCTGTAACCATAAACATCGTTGTAGGGTTTAAAGCCGTCAATATCGATATAGCCGATAGCAAACTCGGTGGTTTCTGCCAACAGCTGGTCAATACGGCGGTTAATTGGTACGTTACCGGGTAACATGGTCAGAGGATTGGCATAGCGTGCCAGCTGAATTTTGTGCTCACTTAGTTGGCGTAACACTTTACGCACCGAGCCAAGGCCATAATAACGGCCTTGTTCGGTAACAATAAAATACGGGCTGGCATCGTCATGAATTTCCGCGGTCAGCACGCCACTAACCGCATCCATTGTCAGGTTGCGCTCCACCATAATCGCCGCTTCCATACATTGATGGATCGGTTTTTTTTCATACAAAGCCCGGCCAAACGGATGAGAAAAGCGTTCGTTAATCATGCTGCGGCTTACCAGCCCCAGCGGCAGTTGTTCTTTATTGACGACCGCAACACAGGGCAGATTTTTATCAGCGGCAAACATTGCCGCCACTTGCTGCGCTGCAGTCTGCGCCTGCACGGCAGCCACCCGGCTAACTACTGGCTCTAAGGATTCATTTAATGACAGCGTTTTATCGGTGCGCAACAACGACAGAGCCGGCAAAGGCACCTCTATGCAGTCGGCATGTGGTCGCCCGAGTAAATACCCCTGACCAATATCGGCACCTAACTCACGACAAAAAAGTAATTCTTCGCTGGTTTCAATACCTTCTGCCACAATCAGTGAGCCGGTGTTTTTGGCCAGCTCAATAATGTTTTTAACGAAAGCTTTTTTTATCGGATCGCGGTGTAACTGGTCAACAAAATAGCGGTCTATTTTAACAATATCAGGCTGTAGCTCAGACCAGAGCTTTAAACCGGAAAAACCACTGCCTAAATCGTCAATGGCAATTTTAAAACCAAAGTCGCGGTAATGTTTAACGGCACTGACAAAGAGTTCTGTGTCTTCTACCTGGAACTGCTCTGACAACTCAATGACAATACGCTCTGGTGCCAGTCCTGCCTGCGAAATGTAGCTTTTGGTTAAACCGGAAGGATGGTCTGATGTTAACAGCAGCATGGGGTTAACGTTAAGAAACAGCAAGCCTTTTGCGGCACAGTCAGCAAAGGCCTGAATACTTAACTGCCGGCATAGCAGCTCAAGTGGCTCTAACAGATCAAAGGTTTGCGCGGTTTTAAACAGCAGCAAAGGCGAATGCAAGGCGCTGTCGGACGGACCGCGGATCAGCGCTTCATAGCCAATAATACTGCCATCGCTCAACGATACCAAAGGCTGAAACAGCGGCGTTAGTAATCTGCCAGCCAAAATACGCTGCAGTTCATTGCGGTGAAAATCACTTAATCCCAAAATCACTACCCGGGTAACAGATCACAGGCCAGCGCTATCCGAGGCAAAAACAATCATCCTGATAACCGGAACATGATAAGACGCCGATGTGACGCTGATATGACAGTCAGCTGAGGTTAGGCTGTTAAGGTTTGGCTGTTTTGCGCATATGTCTGGCTAAACTGCGGTCAATCACCCCGCTGCGCTGCGCTTCGCGGATAAATGCATCTAGTCTGGGTTTCAGATTGCGCCATTTACTGTTAAGGGCCAGCGTTAAATCGGCGTTGTCAGTCGCTTGATGTTGCCGGTAAAAATTCACGCTGGCAAACCTGTTATTGATCAACCAACTGGCGACATGCTCGTTCATATAGGCTAGCTGGCAGCGTTTGTTTAGCAGCATATTAAACTGGTCAAATTCAGACTCAGTATCAATACGTACCAACTCCCCGCGCTCTAATTGAGACTGCAAGGCGCTATAAATATAGTGCCGGCGCAAACAGATAGTTTTATTTGGCAGGTTTTGCCCGCTGCGATTAAAAGGCTCCAGCGCAAACAGGTAGTCGCGGTGTGCCACTATGGGCTGGGAAAACAACAACTCTTCCGGTTGCAGGGTCCAGTTTTCGGCCAGCACCGAGGCATCATATTTCCCATCATACAAGCCCAATTCGGCACGATAACGATTTTCGTACACGTAGTTTAAGCGGTAAGGCTGGCCGGCAAAAAAGGCGTCTAACAGCTCGGGGATCACGCCGGTTGGCACATTATCTTCAGCGGCATACATGTAAGGTGGCACTTGCGGGTAGTAAATCGCCACAGTAAAGCTTTCCTGCGCTGCCGTGGCGGAGGCTAAAATCAGGCTTAAATAAAGCAGGACAGCTCGAAACCAGCTGCGGGGCTTCAACTCGGGCAATGTACACGCTCAACCTTGACTGTAATTGTACCGATATTAACCGGACATTATGACAAAGCAAGTGCCGCAGCAGCTTTAGTGTATTTTTTTTAACCAATTTATTTTGACGTTGTAGCGGTTAGATAACAACAAAGCCACCCTAAGGTGGCTTTGTGTTGCCTGGCAGCAGGCATAAAGTCAGTGTTTACTAAGCTAAATTACTGACCTTTAATTTCGCTGCGGCCCTTGTAAGGCGCTTTGCTGCCCAGCTCCTGCTCAATACGCAGTAACTGGTTGTACTTAGATACGCGGTCAGAGCGACACAGTGAGCCGGTTTTAATCTGGCCGGCTGCAGTACCTACCGCTAAGTCAGCAATAAAGGCATCTTCGGTTTCGCCGCTACGGTGCGAGATAACGGCAGTAAAGCCGGCGTCTTTGGCCATTTTAATCGCCGCCAGAGTCTCGGTTAACGAACCGATCTGGTTGAACTTGATTAAAATCGAGTTACCAATACCCTGCTCAATACCGCGGGTTAAAATTTTGGTGTTGGTAACAAATAAATCATCACCTACCAGCTGTACTTTGTTGCCAATTTTATTGGTTAAATCTTTCCAGCCGTCCCAGTCGCTCTCATCCAGGCCATCTTCAATAGAAACAATAGGATAACGCTGGCTTAAACCGGCTAAATAATCATTAAAGCCGTACGAGTCAAAGCTCTTGTTCTCGCCGCTTAATACGTACTTGCCGTCTTTGTAGAACTCAGAGGCAGCACAGTCCAGCGCTAAGGTCACGTCTTTATTCATTTCGTAACCCGCCGCTTTTACTGCTTCAACAATAACAGACAGCGCTTCTTCGTTTGATTTCAGATCCGGAGCAAAACCACCTTCGTCGCCCACTGCGGTATTCAGGCCACGCTTTTGCAGCTCTTTTTTCAGGCTGTGGAAGATTTCAGCGCCCATCCGCAGTGCTTCAGCAAAAGTTTTGGCGCCTACCGGCTGTACCATAAATTCCTGAATGTCGACGTTGTTATCAGCGTGCTCGCCGCCGTTGATAATGTTCATCATCGGTACTGGCATGCTGTACACACCTGAGGTGCCGTTTAAATCAGCAATATGCTGATATAACGGGATCTTTTTATCGGCAGCTGCTGCGCGGGCAACCGCTAATGACACGGCCAGTATGGCGTTGGCACCCAGTTTGCTTTTGGTTTCAGTACCGTCTAAATCGATCATGATCTGGTCGATTTCAGCCTGGTTATAGGCATTTTTACCTGTTAAAGCTGCCTGGATAGCGCCGTCGATATTGGCGACCGCTTTGGTTACGCCCTTACCTAAATAGCGGCTCTTGTCGCCGTCACGCAGTTCCAACGCTTCGCGTGAACCAGTTGAGGCACCAGATGGTGCACAGCCACGGCCCATAGCGCCGCTGGCTAAATACACATCGGCTTCTACTGTTGGGTTGCCGCGTGAGTCCATAATTTCACGTGCGATAATTTTTACGATTTCAGACATGCTTAGAGTTCCCTGTTAAAACGAAAAAGCCGGGAAAATGACCCGGCTTAGCACAAGTTATACGCGCTGCTGCTTCTGCGCTTTGTACGCCGCGGCGACAAAAGCCTGAAACAGCGGATGACCATCGCGTGGTGTCGAGTTAAATTCCGGGTGGAATTGCCCGGCAACAAAAAACGGGTGCGAGGGTATTTCTATCATCTCGACCAGTTGGTTGTCTGCCGACAAACCCGATACCACTAATCCTGCCTCTTCTAATTGTGGCCGTAAGTTGTTATTCACTTCGTAGCGGTGACGATGCCGCTCCTGAATAACCGCTTTGCCATAAATTTCACGGGCCTTGGTATTATCGATAAGGTTACAGTTCTGGCTACCTAAGCGCATAGTGCCGCCTAAGTCTGACTTATCTGTGCGTTTTTCTACTGAACCGTCAGCATCACGCCATTCAGTAATTAAGCCCACTACCGGGTAAGGTGTATCTTTGTTAAATTCGGTGGAGTGCGCATGGCTCATACCCACTACGTTACGGGCATACTCAATTAGTGCTACCTGCATACCTAAACAGATACCTAAGTAAGGCACCTTGTTTTCACGGGCATACTGGGCTGCTAAAATTTTGCCTTCAACACCGCGCTCACCAAAACCGCCAGGCACTAACAGGCCGTCTACTCCGGCCAAAATGCCTACGCCTTTGCTTTCAACATCCTGAGAGTCGATATATTTAATATGCACACTGACACGGTTTTTCAGCCCGGCGTGGCCCAGTGCTTCATTAACTGATTTATACGCATCAGGCAATTCAACATACTTGCCCACCATACCTATGGTGATTTCACCCGTCGGGTTCGACTCCTGGTACAGCACTTGTTCCCACTCGACTAAGTCAGCCTCTGGTGCTTCGATGTAGAAACGACGGCAAACTAAATCGTCCAGGCCCTGCGATTTTAACAATGCCGGGATCTGGTAAATACTGGAGACGTCTTTTAACGAGATAACGGCTTTTTCTTCCACATTGGTAAACAGTGCTATCTTGGCTCGCTCATTCGAAGGTATAGCGCGATCCGAGCGGCACACCAGTATATCCGGCTGAATACCGATAGAACGCAGCTCTTTTACCGAATGTTGGGTTGGTTTGGTTTTAATTTCACCGGCAGTGCCTAAATACGGCACCAGTGTCAGGTGCATATATAAAGTACGCTCACGGCCAACTTCGGTACCTAACTGGCGAATGGCTTCTAAAAACGGCAGTGATTCAATGTCACCCACAGTGCCACCAATTTCAACGATAGCAATATCGTAGCCTTCAGCACCGGCAACTACGCGGCTTTTAATTTCATTGGTAATGTGCGGAATAACCTGAATAGTGGCACCCAGGTAGTCGCCACGGCGCTCACGGCGCAACACGTCGGCGTAAATACGGCCCTGGGTAAAGTTGTTCCGCTTGGTCATTTTGGTACGGATAAAACGCTCGTAATGGCCAAGATCAAGATCGGTTTCGGCACCGTCTTCGGTAACAAAGACTTCGCCGTGTTGAATGGGGCTCATGGTGCCCGGGTCAACGTTTATATAGGGGTCAAGTTTTAGGATAGTGACCTTAAGGCCGCGCGCTTCCAGAATAGCTGCCAGTGATGCTGCAGCAATGCCTTTACCTAAGGAGGAAACCACACCACCCGTCACAAAGATATATCTTGTAGTCATGAGACCCCTGAGACAATGTTAATCAATAGATGAATACCAATACTGAAAAACACCAAGCGCCCGGTGCCTAAGCACTGGGGTACAACGGTAGTTCAAGAATTGGTATCAGGACGGGAGGAAAGTATAGCAAAGCGCGCTGCACCACTCAACGTAAAGCTGCAGGCTAAGTTAATTTAGTCAAAAAAGTAGAGCCCCCCCTTGACTGTGCCGCATACAACCTCAAGATTAGTAATAGCAGATGGAAACTATTCGACAACGGCGGGGTCTGCAGTTTGTGTGCCCCGCAATAGCGTCAACCACAGGAGTAACCTATGCAAATTCAAGTTCACACAGACCGTCATATCCAATCAGACGAACGCTTAGCCGAATTTATCCGCACTACACTACAGACTAAACTTAGCCGTTTTGCCGATCATCTTACCCGGATTGAAGTGCATTTAAGTGACGAAAATGGCCAGCAAAAACACGATAGCCACGACAAACGTTGTCTGTTGGAGGCCCGCTTTGAAGGTTTAGAGCCGGTTGCCATAACCGAACATGCCGCCAGTGTTGGCCAGACAATTACCGGCGCGGCCGATAAACTGCAGCGCAAGTTAAGTTCGGTAGTGGGCAGATTGCGTGATAAACATGTACGTACAGGCCATAGCGCGCCCGTCATGGAAGCAGAAACTAATTAACTGATAGCCAATGCGAAGCGCGAAAGCGCTTCGCTTTACTTAAGCTGTTCCGCATGCGCTTGTGCTTAATTTAGTTACCGTGATTATCGTGCTGGCACTGCCAGCACATATCAAAAGATGCGGCGTTAACTTCGCCACAGTTATCACAAACCCAATCTGCGGCCGTGCCTGCCTGCTGTGTTGCATTAACAACAGCCAGCGCCCTGTCATAGTCGCTGTCGTTTATCACCCAAAGCTCCGGCCAGGCATCAAAAGCCGAAACTTCACCCACAGCCCCCTGCGCAAATTCATTTTTCAGAAATACCTCGATACCCTGTGCTTCAACCAGGTTTTTCACGTTGTGCACAATAAAGGCATTGTCATGGGTATAGATTTTTTTCATAGTGCGGCTTTAAATTCTTATCAGGGTTATTTTTTGCGGCGTAGGGTTGTGATCAACTGACAAATCTGGTTCCGGCCAGACCAAGCACGCCAAAATGCTGCTACCGCTATAGCAGAAGCGACAGAGAACATTAACCACTCGTTGTGAACAAGGTGCGTTCCAATAGCGCCAAGCATAAACCCTCCCAGACATAGAGAAGTGAATGATGACAGCCGGGGCAAAAGTAAGCCTAGCGCGCCAACCAATTCAATGGCACCAGTGAAATACATAAATTCAATTGCATAACCCCAGCGAGCAAAGGCTTCAACTTCGAATGGCAACGACAATAATTTAGCCCCGCCCGAAGCGAAGAAAATTAACGCCAGAATGTAGCTCAAAATACGACTGTTCATGTTCACCGCCATGTTAAGGTGAGCAACGCAATACCGGTTCCGCAACACATCAACTTAAACAATAAACGCAAAACATAGTCAAAATTCAAATCAATGACTCTGCCCCTATTGATTCCGTTTTTGATGACTGCGGATTAATCCAACTGAGTAACGCTGGCAGAATTCTAATGTAGACAGGTAAGAATTTGGTGCTTAATATCGCGATTATCTTGTTTCAACGTTGAGAGAAAGCCACTACGTTGGGTTTCTCTCATGGTGTACAGTGACTTCATTGTAATTGCCAGAACCAGATCTCTTTACAGGCAAAGTAACAAGAGGAGTTACATACCTGCACACTGTTTGAACTTTCAATCAGGTCAATATGGCCACCGTTGTAGCCGTCTATTTTCCAAAAGAGAATTACGCCCTTTTTATCAATTAGATACTTTAAAGCATTGTCTCTGTTCAGTAACTTTGGCATGCCAAATACAGTGTCTCTCTTTAGCTGATCAGCTAGCAGTTTTGCACCTGGCTCAAAGGTTTTACCTAAAAATTCACCCGCTTTAACTTTCAAACGGCCATTAAACTGAACACCAGACTTGAGCAGCGCCAAGCTCATGCGTAACGCGCAGGTATTAATGTAACCCGAGTTCTGTTTAATGAGCTGGTTAATGTCATAACCCAATTCTTCGTAAGCACGTTCAGCACTGACGTAGCTTGGATTCATGTCATCCGACGAATAGTGATTCTTCTTTAAAGTAGCGTAACTTGGTTTCATAAATTCCCTTTACATGCACTAAGTTCAATCAACGCCACCTCGATAACCGATGAGGCACGTTGCTGTAACTGCGACTTGGTGAGCTTGCTAAAATAACCATTTAAGTAATCACGCAGTGAGATGGTTTTAAACTGTTGATAGCTGCACCAGGTTTTACCCTCGGTAGCATCCATCACACCAAGCAAATAATGTCTGGCAGCATATTTATCTGTCTGAACAGAACTGGTGTAAGAGCGCCAGAAAGCTTCTGCTGATAGATTATTGCTATCGATAGAAATTATTTCTGACTTCTCAAAGACAGACGGAGACTCAACGGCATGACTTGGAGTAAATATTGACAGCAGCAACAGTGGCACTGCGATGACAAGTTGATAGCCAAACATAACATCTCCATCGGTTAGAGCACTACACCCTAACGATGAAAACACACAAAATCAACAGTTATCTAACAATTATGTTTTAACGCTTGCCACAGCCCATCCATTTCCGCGAGGTCTGACTGCTCGGGGCTTTTGCCCTGCTCTGCTAGGGCTTGCTCTACCGCGCGAAAGCGTTTTTCAAACTTGGTGTTGGCGGCGCGCAGCACGGCTTCGGGATCGAGTTTGTGTTTGCGCACTACGTTAACTAAGGCGAACATTAAATCGCCCAGCTCTTCGGCGAGTTCTTCACTGCCGGTTTCGCATTCTTCAACTTCGATGATTTCTTCTTTTACTTTATCCCAGCAACCTTGTACATCGGGCCAGTCGAAACCGACATTGGCGCAGCGCTTTTGTAGCTTGTAAGCCCGGCTTAGTGCCGGCATGGCCTGCGGGATGTTATCGAGCACGCTGTGCTGGCCGACGTCTTTGCGCTCGGCACTTTTTAGCGCTTCCCAGTTTTTGAGAACCGTATCGGCATCATCAGCGCTCAGATCGCCAAACACATGCGGATGACGCCGCTCTAATTTGTCGCATATGGCCGCGACACAATCATCAAACTGAAAGCGGCCTTCTTCTTTAGCAATTTGCGCATAAAACACCACCTGAAACAGCAAGTCGCCCAGTTCATCTTTTAACTCGTCAAAGCTTTGCCGTGCTATGGCATCGGCCACTTCGTAGGCTTCTTCCAGCGTGTAAGGCACGATAGTGGCGTAGCTTTGTTTTAGATCCCAGGGACAGCCAGTTTGCGGATCACGTAGGCGGCTCATAATGCTTAACAGCCGGCTAATATTGTCTGACACAGATCTCTCTTTCTATTTAATGGTGAAAACGTTTTGCTTCGGCTACATCATCTATCTGGCTGATTTTACTTAATAACTTATTAAGTGAGTCCAGATTATACAACTCCAGCGTCATATTAATTACTGCAGTTTGCGCTTTGATATCTGAGCTGCTGCTCATCTTAGTGACATTGGCTTTTTCATTGGCCAGAATGCTGGTGATATCACGCAGTAAACCATTGCGATCATGCGCCACTATGCGGATATCTACCTCGTAACCGGAGGCATATTTATCGCCCCAGGTAGCATCTACCACCCGTTCCGGGTGGGTTTCCTGCAAGGTTTTAAACTGATCACAATCATCGCGGTGAATAGCAATACCGCGGCCCTGGGTAATATAACCAATAATGGCATCGCCCGGCAGCGGGTGGCAACAGCCGGCCATATGGCTTAGCAGGTTGCCCACGCCCTGCACCACCACATCGCTTTTCGCCTTGGCCGGTGACAAAGGTTTGCTGATTAAACGCGGATCTATTTCCGGCTCTTCGGCTTTAGCCGACTGGCTCTGAATAAAATGCACCACCTGGGTGACTTTAATTTCACCGCCACCTATCCCCACCAGTAGCTCTTCCATGCTGTTAACGTTAAACCGCGTCAGCACTTTGGCCGGATGCTCCATCACCAGATTTAAGCGGGTTAATTCAGTGTCCAGCAACTCTTTGCCCGCTGCCAGATTTTTGTCTCTGTCCTGCAAACGAAACCAGTACTGTACTTTAGAGCGGGCGCGGCTGGATTTTAAATAGCCTAAATGCGGGTTTAGCCAATCACGGCTCGGGTTTGGCTCGCGGCCGGTAAGAATTTCGACCTGATCGCCGGTTTTCAGCTGATAGGTAAAGGGCACTATACGACCGGACACTTTAGCGCCAATACAGCGATGGCCAACATTGGAGTGCACATAATAGGCAAAATCCAGCGGCGTTGAGCCCATAGGTAAATCGACAATATCGCCTTTGGGGGTAAACACATAAACCCGATCTTCAATAACCTGATTACGCAGCTCTTCCGCCAGATCAGCGCTGTCTACCACGTCTTCCTGCCATTGCAACAGCTTGCGCAGCCAGCCAATTTTTTCATCATTAGCGCCATCTTTGCCGGCGCTGGCGCCTTCTTTATAACGCCAGTGTGCTGCCACGCCTAATTCGGAGTCTTCATGCATTTGCCTGGTACGAATTTGGATCTCAACCGGCCGCCCTTGCGGCCCTAACACTACGGTATGAATTGACTGATAGCCATTTTGCTTTGGCGTGGCGATGTAGTCATCAAACTCTTTTGGCAGGTGGCGCCAACTGGTGTGCACTATGCCCAGAGCACCATAGCAATCCTGGACCCGGTCGGTAATAACCCGCACGGCACGGATATCAAACAACTGATCGAATGCCAGTTGTTTCTTTTGCATTTTCTTCCAAATACTAAAAATATGCTTGGGCCGGCCATAAACCTCGGCCTGTATATTGGCCTCAGCCATCTTTTGCCTGACTGCGCCAACAAAGTCCTGCATATACTGTTCGCGGTCTAAGCGGCGCTCTTCCAGTAAGCCGGCAATTTGTTTATACAACTGCGGGTGCAGATAGCGAAAGGCTAAATCTTCCAGCTCCCACTTCAGCTGGCCAATACCCAAACGGTTAGCCAGGGGGGCAAAAATGGCATTGGTTTCTTTTGCAGCCAACACCCGGGTTTCTTCATCGGCGTTTTTCACTTCACGCAGGTAGCAAATTTGCGCCGCCAGTTTAATCACCACCGCGCGCACATCTTCAACCATGGCCAGCAGCATACGCCGCAGGTTATCTGCCTGCTGCGGATTAACACTTTGGTTGGGCCCGGTAGGAATGGTGCGGATGGCTTCCATTTGTTGCACAGCACGCAGCATTGTCAGCACATTTACCGAAAACGTACTCTCCAGCTGCTCGGTTGAAACTAAACCGGCTTCTAATAATGGAAACAGCAGTGCCGCCAGCAAAGAATCCGCATCCATACGCAGTTCGGCCAGGATCTCGACCATTTCCCAGCCGGTACGCACCGGTAGCTCGACGTCAGACAGTTGCTGTTGTTTCAGCCACTCGGCTGCCTGCATTAAGCTACTGATTTTTTTTTCAGTCAAACCAAGCGAGCATAACCATTCCAGCGTTTCGCTGCTGTTATGTTCATTGCTGTGTGACTGCCGAACCCTGACCATCTGCTGTTCCCTCTGTTTACTGCCTGCTGAACAACGCCATCACTTCCAGATGGCTGGTGTATGGAAACATATCAATACCGGCCAGCTTTTCCAAGTAGTAACCACCACCGAGCAATACTTTAGCATCGCGGGCGAAGGTGGCGGCGTTGCACGACACGTACAATATTTGTGCCGGTTTTAACTGCACAACCTGTTCAACAGCGCCTACCGCACCTGCGCGTGCCGGGTCCAGTACCACCTTGGTGTAATCACGCTGATGCCAGGGCGCTTTGGGCCAGGGCAAATGTAAGTCGGCCTGATAGGCAACCACGTTGCTAAGACCATTTAATTCGGCATTAGTTGTCAGCTGCTGCACCATTTTAGCAACGCCTTCTACCGCCCGCACTGTTTTGGCGCGCTGCGCCAGCGGCAGGGTAAAATTACCCATGCCGGCATAGAGATCCAACACCACATCGTCGCTGTTTACCTGCAACCACTGCAGTGCCTGATCGATCATCATCTGATTAACGCGCTGATTAACCTGGATAAAATCATCCGGTGCAAATTCAAGCGTCAGGCCTTGCCCGGCCAGTTTGTACTGCGGTTTGGCCAATGTTTGCTGCCAATAACTAAATTGGCCAGGTTCAGCTTCTCCCAGCCAGATAGCATCGGGCCAGGCATCGATAAAACGCTGCTGCTGTTGCAACGACAAGGCTTTTACATGGCGCACCACGACAAAAGCCTGGCCATCGGCATCGAGAACTTCAGCGTGGGTAACACAGGCCGGATCATCAAGTGTCACCACCGCCTGGTTCAGCGCAGCAAACACCGGGGCTAACACCGGTGATAACACCATGCAGGCGCTGATGGCAGTAATCTGTTTATCGCCACTCTGGCGAAACCCCACGGTGAGCTGGCGCTGCTTTTTATCAAACCACAGGCCAATACGGGCACGGCGCCGGTACCCATCAGGCTGGGCACTTAGCATCGGCTGCCACGGCAATGTGTTAAGACCGGTCTGATGGCGGATCAGACTATCAACACCCTGTTGTTTCAGTTGCTGCTGCGTCGTAACCGCTACATGCTGCAACTGACAACCGCCGCAGCGGGAAGCAAACTGACAGACAGCGGCGCTGCGCTCAGGCGCAGGCTGTAACACCTTAACCGTAACGGCTTTGATATAGCCGGCCTTATCTTCTGTTACTCTGGCCTGTACCTGCTCTGTCGGCAAAGCCCCGGCGACAAAGGCAATTTTGTTTTGATAACGGGCAATACCCTGAATTTCATAATCTGCACTGTCGATTGTTAAATTAAGCACTTTGCCTTGCACTGTGGCTTTTGCTTTGGCTTTATAGATATTAACCATGGGCTCTCTGTCGGTTATAGGCAAGCGAACGCGGTTGTGTCATTATCGTGCTAAAGGATCTGACTGTTATACCGCCTCAATGACGAAAATCACTCTGCGTTCCTGGCTGCTATTGTGCAGCCTGCTGCCGGCCTTGCTGCTCAGTGTATTCTGTGCCGGTTATTTTAGCTATGTTCGCCATCAGGAGTTAGCACTTTCTTTTACCGGCAAAGCCGGACAAATTGGCCAGACACTGGCGCTGAGCAGCAGTGCTTTGCTACAGCAGACCAGCAGCGACAGCCTGAACCAATTATTAATGCAATCACACCAGCAAAACTCGCCCTATATCAGCAATATCAGCCTGGTGTCAGCCACTAAACCGGTGTTTCATACTAATGCGTTGCAATTTAACGATCATCTGTTGCTAGCGCCAGGTACCCAGCTGAGCGCAGCCGGCAAGATGTTGCAGCAGCAACAGCAATTATTGTTCTATATTCCGCTGTATAACAGCAACGACAGCTACCTGCTGCTGCAGTTGCCTATAGCCGAGCTGCAATTGCGACAGCATCAGGCCGTATTATACGGTCTGTTGTTAGCCCTGGCCGCGCTGTTGCTGGTGTGTCTGCCCGCTTACTGGTTGCTGCTCAGGGTCACTAAGCCGCTACAAAATATTAGCCAGCAAGTCACTCAACTGGTGAACGGCGCCATGCCTGGCCCGGCAATAGCCAGTATCGTGACTGAACTTAATACCTTGCAGCACAGCCTGCAGCAGCTGGGTAACAGCTTGCAGGAACAACAACAGGAAACCGAACAACAGTTTGAGCAAATAACCAGTGATTTACAGCTCAGCATGGAGCAGCTGGAAGTACAGAATATTCAGCTGGATTTTGCCCGGCGCAAAGCGCTGGAAGAAAACCGGCAAAAATCAGAATTTTTAGCCAAAATGAGTCATGAACTACGCACGCCGTTAAACGGGGTGATTGGCTTTACCCGACAACTGCTGAAAACCCGGCTGTCCGGTGCCCAGCAGGATTATCTGACCACCATTCAAAAATCAGCCAACAGTTTGCTGCATCTGGTTAATGACGTGCTGGATTTCTCCAAACTGGAAGAAGGCCGCTTATCTATCAACCCGGAGCCGTTTTCGCTGCGGGATTTATTACACGATGCCACCGAGCTGCTGGCGGCAAATGCCTTTGATAAACATCTGGAACTGGTGTTGCTGGTTGAGCCGTCCTGCCCGGATGATCTGGTCGCCGATCCGGCCCGCTTTACGCAAATACTGATGAACATAGCCGGCAATGCCATTAAATTTACCGATCATGGCAGCATCGTTATCCGCGTGTCAGCCACCTTGCTCAATGAAGACCAACTGATCCTGCATTGCTCTGTACAGGACACCGGCTGCGGTATTAGTGAAGAGCAGCAAAGCTTGTTGTTTCAGGGCTTTAGCCCATCAACTGAACGCAGCCATCAAACCGGCTCGGGTTTAGGTCTGATGATTTCTCAACGGCTGGTAAAAGCGATGTCGGGCAATATCGGCTTTGAAAGCCGTGAAACAGAAGGCTCTACTTTCTGGTTTACCATTAAATGTCTGCGCCATCAGTTGTCGGTTGCCGACAGCCTGCCGACCGACGCGCTGGAAAACAAACAGATATTGTATTTTGAACCGCAGCAACATTCGCGCGAAGCCACCCTGAGCCTGCTGCACAGCTGGGGCCTGCAGGTTACCGCCTGTGCCACCAAGGGCCAGTTGCAGCAAGCCTTAGCCAAACAACAGCGCTACGATATTGGCCTTATCGGCCGCACTATCGCCATTAACCAGGTTAATCAGGTTATTAGCCTGATCGAACAGATTAATGCCGTCTGCGATCACAACTGTGTACTGGTAAATACGCTATCACCTCATTTACGTGAAACACTGCTCAACAGTGGTGCTGATGCGGTGTTGTCAAAACCACCGCATATTCGCAAGCTGGCTGCTACGTTAAGTGCACCTTATCAACAACAGCAACAGTCACAGCTGTTGCCGGTTAGCAGCACCCGCAGCAATCTAAAAGTTCTGACGGTAGACGATAACGAAGCCAACCTGAAACTGATCAACACCCTGTTAGCCGAACATGTACTGCAAATAGACTCGGCGCGCGATGGTGCCATAGCCTGGCACAAAGCCACTCAGCATGCCTACGACATTATTTTTATGGACATTAACATGCCGGTAATGGACGGTGTTACCGCCTGTCAGCGTATCCGGCAAAGCTCATTAAATGAGCATACGCCCATTATTGCCGTTACCGCCCAGGCCAGTGAAGGTGAACGCGCCAGGCTGCTGACACTGGGCTTTAACGAGTTTTTAAGCAAGCCACTGGATGAAACCATGTTGTATTGCAGTTTGCAGGAATATTGTCCGGCGGTACGGCTGGCCGCCTCTACCGACTGGCCTGCCAGCAAACTGGTCGATTGGGTACAGGCACAGGAACGCGCCGGCGGTAAAACCGCGCTGGTTAAAGATATGCTGCAAATGCTGCTGGACAGCATAGCGCCCACTTGCCAGGCCTTACAGCAGGCGCTGCAGGATGACAATAACCAACAGGTACTGCAACTGGTGCATAAACTACATGGCGCTTGCTGCTATACCGGCGTGCCCAGGTTAAAAAGCCTGGCCGAACTGCTGGAAACACAACTAAAACAGGGCAAGTCACTGGCTGAGCTTGAGCCTGAGTTTCTGGAGCTGGATGACGTTATGCAGGCATTGTGGCAGGAAAGCCGGCTGTGGAACTGGTAAAGCGCAATAGCAGCTTAACGTTCCAGGATCACGGTAGCAGCAGCATAGGCCTGTTCATCGGTAATAGATAACCAGATATGCTGAATACCCAGCGTCAGCGCCAGCTCAGCGGCATAACCCGTTAACTGCAGTTGTGGCGCACCGGCGGCATTATTACTGACATTAAAATGCTGAAACGACACGCCACGGCCAATACCGGTACCCAGGGCTTTGGCTGCGGCCTCTTTAGCGGCAAAACGTTTAGCAAAATAGCGCGCGGCATTGGCCGGATGCTGCTGTTCAAGCTGTTGGAATATAGCCTGTTCATCCGGTGTCAGCACGCGCTTGATCAGTGCCGGGCTGCGCTGCAGACTTTGGGCAATCCGTTCAATTGCGACGATATCTGTACCCAGTCCGGCAATAGCCATTTAGCGGCGCGCCTCTGTCATCAGCCGCTTCATTTCACGCACCGCAGCATCTAAACCACTAAACACCGCCCGGGCCACGATGGCATGGCCGATATTCAGTTCGTACATCTGCGGTATGGCTGCAATCGGCTGCACATTATGATAATGCAAGCCATGGCCGGCGTTAACAATAAGCCCGAGCGATGCAGCATAAGCAGCCGCCTCACTGATGCGTTTAAGCTCTGCCGCCTGCACAGCAGCATCTTTGCTTTCGGCATATTTGCCGGTATGTATTTCAATATAGGGCGCGCCAGAGCTGGCGGCCGCTTCAATCTGGCGGTGATCGGCATCAATAAACAGAGATACCAGAATATTCTGCTCATGCATCTGGCTAACAGCATCGGTAATACGGCTAAGCTGGCCAGCCACCTCTAACCCACCTTCAGTGGTCAGCTCCTGGCGTTTCTCGGGCACAAAACAGGCAAAATGCGGCTTTAACTTAGCTGCAATAGCCAGCATTTCGTCGGTCACTGCCATCTCAAAATTTAACCGGGTCGCGATAGTGTCCCGCAAAATAAATACATCGCGGTCAACAATATGCCGGCGATCTTCGCGCAGGTGCACGGTAATACCGTCGGCTCCGGCCTGCTCGGCGACCAGTGCAGCATGCACCGGTTCAGGGTAGTAGGTACCACGTGCCTGACGCAGGGTTGCGACATGGTCGATATTGACACCAAGAAAAATGGGATTAGACATGTCTTACTCCGGACTTCTGCTTAACGTTGTTCAAATAAGGCCCGGCTGGCCAGAGGTTTACCTCCCAGCAACGGTGCCAGTAATTGTCTGCTTAAAAGTTTGGCACTGCGCCGGGTATCAGGGTGCTGCCAATTGTTGTCTGCTATGGCCAGTAAATGGCTACCGGGGTAGCCCTGAGTGGCAGCCACAAATCCCTGCTCATTCAGCCATTGATAATGCCCCTGAGCGGATATCGGCTGACCGTCGCTATCGGTTAGCCAGTCGATAGGTAAGCCCAGCTCACTTAACAGCGCAAACTCGAAACTGCGCAAGCAGGGTTCCAGTTCAGCTTTTTCCTGCTGCACCAGCAGTAACTGCTGCAAACTGTGCTGATACAACTGAAACAACTGCTCTGACGCCAGGTTATCCGGCCACAGCCGGCACAGCAGTTCATTTAAATAGAGCCCGCTGTACAGCACAGTGCCGCTGTATAACAGCGCCGGGCTGGCTTCTTCAATGCTCCGCACTGTTTTTAGTTCTGTGCGGCCAGTCAGCTGCAGCATAAACAGCTGAAACGGTTGCAATGCCAGCCGACGCTTGCCTTGTTTTTTACGTACCACTGCCGACAAACGGCCATGCTCGGCCAACAGCAACTGTAAGATCAGTTTGTCTTCACCCAGTGCACGGCTGTGCAGAATAAAACCGGGCCAAAGCGAGCTGTCAGCCACAGGGGTTAATCTTCACCATAGCCCAGGCTGCGCAGGGCACGTTCATCGTCGGCCCAGCCCGATTTCACCTTCACCCACACCTGCAAAAATACCGGTTGCTCTAACATCGAGGCCATATCAAGCCGCGCCTCTGTGGCTATGGTTTTTATCCGCTCGCCTTTATTGCCGATAACCATGCGTTTCTGGCTGTCGCGCTCCACCAATACCAGAGCTGCAATGTGATAATGTTTTTCTTCCCACTTAAAGCGTTCAATCTCTACGGTGACCGAATAGGGCAATTCATCGCCGAGAAAACGCATAAGTTTCTCGCGCACTATTTCAGCCGCCATAAAACGCATTGACCGATCGGTGACATAGTCATCCGGAAAGAAAAATTCGCACACAGGCAAATGCTTATGTACCACAGTGCGCAAGGCTTCTACGTTGTCGCCGGTTTCGGCAGACAGCGGCACCACATCAACAAAATTAAGCTGACTGCCAAGCCACTGCAGGTGTGGTAATAAGGTATCTTTGTCACGATACAAATCGACTTTATTCACCACCAGGATCACTGGTTTTTTCGCCGCAATCAGTCGGTTAAGCACCATTTGATCATCGTCGGTCCAGCGGGTGCCTTCTACCACAAACAATACAAACTCAACGTCCAGAATCGAGCTGGCTGCCGCTTTGTTCATCAGCCGGTTAATGGCGCGTTTTTCTTCTATGTGCAGCCCCGGCGTATCAACATATACCGTTTGATAGTTGTCGCGCGTATCAATACCAACAATGCGATGGCGGGTGGTCTGCGGCTTTTTTGACGTAATACTGACTTTTTGCCCAACCAGTTTGTTTAGCAAGGTAGATTTGCCAACATTGGGCCGGCCAACAATTGCCACCAAAGCAGCGTAAGTAGGCGTTTGACTGTTATCTGTCATGCTTGATTTTTTCCAACGCCATCTGAGCGGCGTCCTGCTCTGCCTTGCGGCGTGAACTGCCGGTAGCGCTAAAAGGGGCCATGCCTGCTATGGTACAACGCACAGTAAAGGTTTGCTGATGCGCCTCGCCGGCCGTGGCAATGACATCATAGACCGGCAAGGCTAAGCGTAGCCCTTGCAGATATTCCTGCAACAGGGTTTTCGAGTCTTTCTGCTCACCTGGCGTGATCGTCTGCAGCCGGCTGCCAAACCACAGCAAAATACGCGCCTTACAGACGTCCATACCGGCATCAAGGTAAATAGCCCCTAAAATGGCTTCTACTACATCGGCCAGAATAGATTCGCGACGAAAACCGCCGCTTTTAAGTTCACCCGGGCCAAGTCGCAGATACTCAGACAATTGCAGCTCTTGCGCTATTTCTGCCAGCGTCACACCTTTAACCAATGCAGCACGCATACGGGTCAGGTCGCCTTCGCGGGCTTTGGGAAAGTTGGCATACAGGGTTTCTGCAATCACTAAGCTGAGTATGGCGTCGCCAAGAAACTCCAGCCGCTCATTGTGTTGGCCTTTACAGCTACGGTGTGTCAGTGCCTGCTCCAGCAGAGCCGGCTGATGAAACTGATGGCCCAGCCGGGCCATCAAAGGGGTTAACGATTTTTGCATGCTTGTCTCTTAGCAAGATGACCAGGCGGGATTAGTGAATAGCACCAAGCCGCTCAAACCTGATGCCGGTTGGCACCCAGCCAGGTATCCAGCTGTTTGGGTCATCATTAAATTCAAAACTCATCCAGATAAATACCGCCTTGCCAACCATATTGTCTGCCGGCACAAAGCCCCAGAACCGGCCATCACGGCTGTTGTCACGGTTATCGCCCAGCACAAAGTAGTGATCGGCCGGCACAATAAACTCGTCTATCGCGGTATCGTTCTGTTTAAAGAAAAACTCCATGTGCTCGCGTTTGGCCGGAGTTTGCAAAATATCATGGGCAACATCGGCTAATTGCTCGGTGTAACGGCGTTGTGGATACAACTCCTGGAAAAATTCACCTTCGTTTTTCAATGTTATTGCAACTGCTTCCAGCTTACCGCAATCGGTTTGCTCTGCTGCGGTACAGGCTTTTTCAATATAGAGTTGTTTGTTGCGGTAAATAACCCGGTCACCCGGCAAACCTATTACCCGCTTTATATAGTCAACCGTAGGTTGTTCCGGGTATTTAAATACCGCTACATCACCGCGCTGTGGTGTGTTATTGCTGTACAGGGTTTTACGCCATACCGGGTCTTTCACATCATAGGAAAACTTTTCTACCAGAATAAAATCGCCCACCAACAGCGTTGGCATCATTGAGCCGGACGGGATCTGAAAAGGTTCATAGATAAAAGAGCGGAAAATGGTGATCAGCGCAATGACCGGAAAAATAGATTTTGCCGTTTCAATCAGCTGTGGCTCTTTTAGCACAGTTTCTGAAGCTTCAAGTGACAGCTGGCCACCGGCAGCAGACTGAGCCATAACCAGTTGTTGTTGACGTTTTGGCGCCAGCACAAACTTGTCCAACAGCCAGATCAGGCCACAGGCCAGCGTTAACAGCACCAGAAAAATAGCAAAATAACCTGCCATGTCAAACCCTTATATTTATTTACCGACTTTCAGAATGGCGAGGAATGCCTCTTGCGGCACTTCAACGTTACCCACCTGCTTCATGCGCTTTTTACCTTCTTTCTGCTTTTGCAGCAGTTTTTTCTTCCGGCTAACGTCGCCACCATAACATTTCGCCAATACGTTTTTACGCATCTGCTTAATAGTAGTACGGGCGATAACATGGTTGCCGATAGCTGCCTGAATAGCGATATCAAACATCTGCCGCGGGATCAGCTCTTTTAACTTTTCAGCCAGTTCACGGCCACGGCCCTGTGCAAAATCAATGTGGCTGATAATCGCCAGCGCATCAACCCGTTCGCCGTTAATTAATATATCTACCCGCTGCATATTCGAGGTCTGGAACCGTTTAAAACTATAGTCCAGTGATGCATAGCCACGGCTGGTCGATTTTAAGCGGTCAAAGAAATCCATTACCACTTCAGCCATTGGCAGCTCATAAGTGACAGCTACCTGGCGGCCGTGATACAGCATATTGGTTTGCACACCACGTTTTTCGATACACAGGGTAATAACGTTACCCAGATATTCTTGCGGCACCAGAATATGCGCTTCGACGATAGGTTCGCGAATTTCATCAATATCGTTTACTGCCGGCAGCGCGCTGGGGTTATCTACCATCACCAGATCGCCGTTCTTTTTCACCACTTCGTACACTACTGTTGGTGCCGTGGTGATCAGATCCAGATCGTACTCGCGCTCTAAACGTTCCTGAATAATTTCCATGTGCAACATGCCGAGGAAACCAATGCGGAA
This sequence comes from Rheinheimera muenzenbergensis, assembly GCF_036984005.1. NCBI lineage: Bacteria > Pseudomonadati > Pseudomonadota > Gammaproteobacteria > Chromatiales > Chromatiaceae > Rheinheimera > Rheinheimera muenzenbergensis. The sequence continues at coordinate 174,590 of NZ_JALAAR010000002.1, read as the reverse complement.
ACCAAAACCCAGAGCGCCGGAGTTTTCTGGCTCATAAAATAATGACGAGTCGTTCAGGCTCAGCTTTGCCAGCGCATCACGAAAATCTTCGTAATCGTCACTGGACACCGGAAACACGCCGGCATAAACCTGCGGTTTTATACGTTTAAAACCAGGTAAGGGTTTTTCAGCGCTGTGCTTCGCCAAGGTTAGCGTATCGCCAACAGGCGCACCTTTAATTTCTTTTATACCGGCAATAACAAAGCCTACTTCACCGGTTTTCAACTCACCGGTATTCGTTGCTTTGGGGCTGAACACCCCCACTTTGTCAACTTCATACGTCTGGCCGGTCGACATGACTTTAATTTTGTCTTTGGCTTTAATGCTGCCGTGCTTTACCCGCACCAGCGACACTACGCCCTGATAGGCATCAAACCAGGAATCGATGATCAACGCCTGAGTCGGCTGTTCCGGCTCACCTTCCGGCGCTGGAATTTTCTTTACAATGGTTTCCAGCACATCTTTGATACCCAGGCCGGTTTTGGCAGAACACTGCACAGCACCCACAGCTTCAATACCAATAATATCTTCAATTTCCTGCGCCACACGATCCGGATCGGCCTGCGGTAAGTCAATTTTGTTCAGTACCGGTAATACTTCCAGGTTCATGTCCAGCGCGGTATAGCAATTGGCTACCGTTTGCGCTTCAACACCCTGGCCGGCGTCAACAACCAACAAAGCGCCTTCACAGGCAGCCAGCGAGCGGCTTACTTCATAGGTAAAGTCAACGTGGCCCGGCGTATCGATAAAGTTCAGCTGATAGGTTTCACCGTCATCGGCTTTGTAATACAGCGTAACACTCTGCGCTTTAATGGTAATACCGCGTTCACGCTCCAGATCCATTGAATCCAGCACCTGTTGCTGCATTTCGCGGTCAGACAAACCACCACAATACTGAATTAACCGATCTGACAGTGTTGATTTACCATGGTCGATATGGGCGATAATTGAAAAGTTTCTGATGTGATTAAGTTTAGGCATGTTGTCCGCAAAACTGTAAGCATTAGGCGAAGCAGCAAACTTGGTAATAACAAGTTGCAACCTCCAGCGCTAACGCGGGTTATTCCGATAAATTAGCGCGAATTGTACTCTATCCGGCGTCAGCTTGCTATGTGTTCTTCATCACAGCAGACGCCCTCTTCGTCGGCGAGTTTAGGCCTGGTTTACCTTTAATGCCGGTAATACCGCCAGAATGTGAATTTGCTGCGCCGTATCCTGCCGCTGCCCATACCAGCGCGCCACAGCAAAGCCAAGCGCTGCCGCCGCAAAAGACACTAAGATTACCAAGGCTTCAGGCAAAGCGGCGGCAGTGCCAACTAAAGCGCCGGCTAACAGCAATACCAGCGGTAGCAGGTAAACCAATAAAGCGGCATTAACCAGACTCTGCTCCGCTACACCTATACGCACCTGCTCACCGGCTAACAACGGCAATTGGGTGGCTAAAAAAAAGCGTTGCTGACGCGGTGTCATGGCCTTGGTAACGATACCGGTGCCACAGTCGCTGCTGACCTGACAAGCATTGCAAGTGCCTACAGGTGTGGTGGTGAGCCAGACGCCGCCGGCTTGGGTGGCCACCACAGTGGCAATTTCTTCAACCATTAATGCACAGCCGCTGCCAGTTGCCGGGCCGTATCAATACTAACCGGACCTATCACGGTTACTTCGACCTGACTACCGCTTTGTACATAGATAGTGGTCGCACCATCACGATAGGCTTGTGTCGGTAAGCGCTGCGAATTCTGGACAAATACCGATACCTGATGCAGGCCATCGCTAAGCAGCCAGTAACTTAGCAGATTGCTATCCAATTGTGGCAAGGCTGCAGGCTCTGACACCTCGGTATAACCCTGCGGTAACCAGTTTAACTGATGGCTTTTACCGGTCACATTAGTTGCAGTAGCCAGCTCCGGCGCCGCGGGTAAGTCAGTCTGCAGTAAGGCGACTAAGCCTTCTGGCAATTGCGGAGCAATCTGCATATGGGTAACTAACCAGCGCTCCAGTGCATTTTGCTGCTCTGACATAGTATCTATGCGTAATGGAAAACCGGTTTGATCATCCAGCCAGAGCCAGTAATCATAGCGGCCATTGTCTTTTGCCGTCAGGCGCAGTAACTGCGCTGTGCGACCCGACATCACCGAGTTACTGCCAGCTACCGCATGGTACAATTGTTCAATATTGGCCCGCGGCTCAAACAATACCGCCGGTAACTCGGCAATACTGTCGCTGCGGGTAACAAAAGGCGGCCGGTCGGCCAGGAGGTAATACACCAACGCATCGCGGCGCAGTATATCAACGCCACTGGTATCAAGCGGGATTAAATGTTCAATCTCATGTTGCTCGGTTTTACCATGCAACCAACGGTAAGTGTCTACTTTGGTGCCTTTTAGTACCACAAAAGACGCATCAAAATTATATTGCTTTACCGCATGCTGCACTTTATCAAACAAATCCCAGGCAGTCTGTTCAGCCGACGCGGCGGCTGACAGGCTAACTAAGATTAAGGCACTACAAAAGCCAGTAAATCGCATGCTCATTGCTCAGGTTGCTGTTCGCTTCTTTCCGTGGTCTGGCTGGCCTGACGAGACTGCTCCATCACCCTGACCTGCTGGCGATGGGCGTTTAACAGTACTTGCAAACGTTGCTGTTGTTCCAGCATAGCCTGGCGCTCCTGCTCAGCAAAACGGTCTTCGACTGTGGTTTGACTTAAGCTAACCGGGGTATAAAACCCCCCTATAGGTTGGGTATGCAATACCGGTAATGGCGAAGTCACATCTGTTTGCGGTTGCTGATATTGCTGCATACCAATAACGGCTAACACGGCAACACCTGCGGCGACGGCGCCTTGCGCCACCGGCTGCAACCAGCTGCCATTTGCCGCCTGTACCACAAACTGGCGTACACGCTGCGACAAACTGCGGGAACTGTTTAAATGATACTCGGGCTCGTCAGCCAACAGGTTGGCAAAATCGGTCGCAAAATCGGCGTTTAACGGGCTTTGCTCCCGTCGCAGGACTGCCCCGACCAGCTGATAGCGGTCCAGTTGCTGCTGTAACTCGCTGTCGGCTAATAGCTGGTCAAGCTGCGCTTTTGTCAGCGGTTGATTATCGCTGGCAGCAGAGAGCCATTGCTGATGTTCTGACGACATAATGTTTCCTGTCTTTAAATTACTGGTTGTTACCATCACTGCTAGCTTATTAACGGCTTAAGCTGCAGATCAATTGCTTCACGCGCCCGGAAGATACGGCTTCTGACTGTACCTATAGGGCAGCCCATCACATCCGCAATTTCTTCGTAGCTTAACCCTTCCAGTTCACGCAATGTTATCGCAGTGCGCAGCTCGTCGGGCAGTTTTTCAATGGTGCTAAACACCACATTACGGATTTCATCAGATAACAACAGTTTTTCTGGTGAATCCTGCTCTTTTAATGCATCACTGCCGTCGTAATATTCGGCATCTTCTGCGTCTACATCTGTTGCCGGAGGCTTACGACCATTGGCAACAAGGTAATTTTTAGCACTGTTTACCGCAATACGGTAGAGCCAGGTATAAAACGCACTTTCACCGCGAAAACCGGGAATAGCGCGGTAAGCTTTAATAAAGGCTTCCTGGGCTACATCTGCTACGTCTCCGTGGTTAGAGACGTAACGCGAAATTAAGTTCGCAATACGATGCTGATATTTTCGCACCAATACATTAAACGCCGCTTTGTCGCCTTGTTGTACACGCTGGACAATCTGCCAGTCCAATTCTTGCTCGCTCATATCTGAGCTTATCCCCTGTAATACTAATTCTGATCCGCACTGGCGCTGGTCTAGCGTCACCTTAGGACCGGCGATGACAGAAATAGTTCTGCTAACGATGACAAAAAAGCTACAATAGCCCGACTTCAACTGATGGCAAGTGTATCGCATGATGCAAGCAAAAGAATATCTGTGTGATGTATTAATTGTTGGCAGCGGTGCCGCCGGCCTGTCGCTGGCACTGCAACTGGCCGAGCAGGCTCAGGTTATTGTACTTAGTAAAGGCCCGTTGCGCGAAGGTTCGACCCTTTACGCCCAGGGCGGCATTGCGGCGGTATTTGATGAAAATGACAGCATCGCCTCGCATGTCGATGACACCCTGATTGCCGGTGCCGGTTTATGTGATAGCACTGCGGTACAATATACGGCCGGCCATGCCAAAGCAGCTATGGAATGGCTGATAGCCCAGGGTGTTCCGTTTGATCAGTACCGCGATGAAGATGGCAGCCTGAAATACCATTTAACCCGCGAAGGTGGACACAGCCACAGACGCATTTTGCACGCCGCCGACGCTACCGGCCAGGCAGTACAAATTACGTTGGTGGCTCAGGTTAAAGCCCATCCGAATATTCGCTTACTGGAAAACTACAACGCCATAGATCTGATTAACGGCCGCAAAATAGGCCGGGATCCCAAGCAGTGCTATGGTGCCTATGTCTGGAACAAAAGCGCCGCCAAAGTAGAGCTGGTGCGTTCTCGTTTTACCGCCCTGGCTACCGGCGGCGCCAGCAAAGTTTATTTGTATACCAGTAACCCTGATGTCGCCAGTGGTGATGGCATTGCTATGGCCTGGCGCGCCGGTTGCCGGGTAGCCAACATGGAATTTAACCAGTTTCACCCTACCAGCCTGTACCATCCGGATGCGCCGAATTTTTTAATTACCGAAGCCATGCGTGGTGAAGGCGCCTATTTAAAGCGGCCAGATGGCAGCCGCTTTATGCCCGATTTTGATGAAAGAGCCGAATTAGCGCCACGCGATATTGTCGCCCGCGCTATCGATTATGAGATGAAACGTCTGGGCGCGAACTGCGTTTACCTGGATATCAGCCATCAGCCAAAAGATTTTATTATTGAGCACTTCCCGACAATTTATGCCAAATGCTTAAGTGTCGGTATCGACATTACCCGCCAACCGATACCGGTGGTACCGGCAGCACACTATACCTGTGGCGGCGTCATGACCAACCTTAACGGCCAGACCGACATCAGCAACCTGTATGCGGTGGGTGAAGTGGCCTACACCGGCTTACATGGTGCTAACCGGATGGCCAGTAATTCATTGCTCGAATGCGTAGTCTTTGCCCGGGCAGCGGCGCAGCGTATATTGAGTCAGCTCGATAGCAACAGTGAGTTGCCGGCGTTGCCGGTGTGGGATGACAGTCGCGTTAGCGACTCGGACGAAGAAGTTGTCATCACCCACAACTGGCATGAACTGCGGTTGTTTATGTGGGACTACGTCGGCATAGTGCGTACCAATAAACGCCTGGAACGTGCGCTACACCGGGTAGAGCTGTTAAAGCGTGAAATTCATGATTACTACAGCCATTTTCGTATCAGCCATAACTTACTGGAGCTGCGTAATCTGGTACAGGTAGCGGAGTTGATTATCCGCTGTGCCATGCAGCGCAAGGAAAGCCGCGGCCTGCATTATAATCTGGATTACCCGGCGTTGTTGCCTGACAGCGGCCCCAGCGTATTACAACCCCCGCAGTAAAGCTCGGGTTAACGGCCACCGGGCCAGTTGCATTGGTTAACTGCCCGCGCCAGCGCCCGAAATTCGCTGTCACTGCATTGATCGGCAAAGACCCAAAGCTGCGCAGGATGCTGGCTATTGTCCTGTCGCCAGCACAGTTTCAGCATATGCTGGCTTACCACACCGCCCTGGCACAAAGTAGCACTACCCAGCGCCGGCACAAACCAATGCAGGTGGTTTTGCTGTAAGGTTAACTGTGCCGTGGCGTGACTAGCCTGAAACCTGGCGTACCAACTGCTGTAAAACCACAGGCACAATGCCGCCAACAGCAGCAATACCGGCCAGGGTGCCGGTGTTAATGCCATAATCAACACCGGCAACACTGCCAGCAGCAACAATCCGGCTTGATACCAGCGTGAAGGTTTAAGGCAAATGTTAAACGCGGACACGATCCAGGATCAACGTAACCAATGCCTGCAAAGCTGCATCGTCAGATTTGGCGTGCCCCATAAACCAGGCAAATAAGTCTGGATCATCACACGCCAGTAAGCGTTCAAAATCACGCTTTTGCTGCAGCGACAAGGCGTCATAGCCTTGCTCAACAAAAGGTGCCAGCAATACATCAAGCTCCAGCATGCCGCGGCGGCATGCCCAGCGTAGTCTTGGTTTAATCATTAACTCTGTCATAGTCTTCCTTCAAAGTGACTGCTGTGTGCACCATGGCGATATCGGCGCGAATTCTAACAAAAATCTGCCTGCGGGGTTGAGCTTTTGCTGCTTTCCCCCAATGATAGTGCTATTGATCTTCAGCGCGATACAGATATTACCACTATGCATACATCCTGGTTAACTGCCGAACATTACGCTGCGCTGTCCAGCCAGCCCAGCGGCGCCTTTATTTCACCTTTGCCGGCGTTTGATTGTCTGACCCTGTCCGGTGTTGACAATCGCAAGTACCTGCAAGGGCAAACCACCTGTGACGTTAACAGTTTAACCGAGGATAACTTTTTACACGGTGCCCATTGTGATGCCAAAGGAAAGATGTGGTCACAGTTTTATCTGTTGGCTGATGCTGACAAGCTGATCGCTATTGCCTTTCGTGATGAGATGGCGGCGTCCTACGCGCAATGGAAAAAATTTGGTGTATTCTCCAAAGTAAGCTTCGAGCCTGGTCAGGCGCATTTTGCCGTGTTTGGTATTGGTGGCCCCAACGTCAGCCCTTTGTTGCAGCAACTGGGTTTTACCTTTGACAGCAGCACTATCAGTGCCGGTCAGTTATACCGGCACGGTAGTTACCGGTTGCTGGCGCTGAGCGCCGGGCATTTGTTGTTGTTAACCAGTCTGGACGACGCTAAGGCACTGATGCAGCAGCCATTGCCCTTTGCAGCACCTACCGTCTGGCTGGCGCAGCATATTCAGCAAGGTTTTAGCTATCTCGAACAGGCTTTAATTGGCGAGCTGGTGCCACAGATGCTTAACTTACAGGCACTCGATGCAATCAGCTTTACTAAAGGCTGTTATATCGGCCAGGAAACGGTAGCCCGGTTAAAGTACCGTGGCGGCAATAAAAGAGCCGCTTATATCCTTAGTGCGCAAACCGATGAATCGCCCGTTGCCGGCAGCGCCATTGAAATACAACTAGGTGAAAACTGGCGCCGCACCGGCCAGGTCGTTAATGCTGCAAATATCAACAACCAACTGTGGTTAATAGCAGTGTTACCCAACGACACAACAGCGGCAGACACGTTACGGCTTAGCAGCGACAGTGCCCCGCTACTGCGCATTGAACCGTTACCCTATTCGTTAAATTAAAGAGGTTTTCATGACCATTTCTCAGGACAAAGTTGTCGCCATGCACTACACCGTAGCCGATACCAAAGGCAACGAACTGGATACATCGGCAGGCGGCGAGCCTTTAGTCTTTTTATTTGGCCACGGCGCACTGATCCCGGGCTTAGAGCAGGCTCTGGCCGGCAAATCAGCCGGAGATAAATTTACCGCCAGCATCGCTGCGGCGGATGCCTATGGCGAGCGCCATGATGCGTTGACGCAGGCCGTACCCAAGTCAATGTTTGACGGTATGGACGTTGCGGTTGGCATGCGTTTTCGCGCCGCCGGGCCAGATGGCCACGAACAATCCGTAATAGTGCTGGACGTTACCGACGATGAAGTCGTTGTCGACGGCAACCATCCACTGGCCGGTATCGATTTAAGCTTTAGCGTAGAAGTAGTACTGGTACGCGACGCCACTGAAGAAGAACTGGCACACGGCCATGTACATGGCATTGATGGCCACGCCGGTCACTAAGTTAGCCGTTGCACCACCTGCAAAGGTGGTGCAGACAATAACATGACGACACTTATAGCCACAGCGCTGATCGACAGCGACGGCCAACCGCAGTTTGGCCACTTTGCCAGCCCGGTTACCGATTTAATGTTACATCGGTTTGACTACCGTACCGTAATGGACAAGCCAGCCTCAGGTTTGGCACGCTATTTTCACTTTAAGCAGTTTCAGTTTGTCAGCCTGTGCCATGCCGACTGGCAAATTGGCGTCGCCATTGCTGACATTCGCTACGCGGCCAACAGCTTCTGCTACTTTTTTAACCGCAACAGCCAGCAACTGGATGAAGTAAGCCAGCTTAAACCCTTAAGTATCGGTGTCAGCATGAGTGCGTCGCCTGTCAGCGGCACAGCGTTGTTTAATGGCAAGCAGCATATTCAACTAACGCCACAGGGCTTAAACTGGCAGCTAAAACTGAGCGGCAGCTTGCTGCAAGGCGATATCAATCTGACAGCCGCCCCCGGCAGCATGCCACTGGCTCTTTGTACTCCCACCGGCTACAACGGCTGGACCTACACACAAAAGCATAACGCCCTGGATGTCAGTGGCCAGTTACAGTATCGCAACCAAGCGCTGGATTTAACCTGTGCTCTGGCAGGCTATGATTTTTCTGCCGGCTATATGCGCCGCGAAACCAGTTGGCGCTGGGGCAGTATCAGTGCACTGTTGCCACAAGGCCGTTTTGGCTTAAATCTGGCCTCTGGTGTCAACGAAACCGGCGATAATGAAAACTGTCTGTGGCTCAATGGCAGCCGGCAATTGTTACCTGCCGTCAGGATCAAACTAAACCGGCAACAACCCGAGCAACCCTGGCACTATTGCAGTCACGATGCTGCTGTAGACTTGTACTTCAGCCCGCAACAATGCCGGCGTGAACGGTTAAATTTTGGCTTTTTGGCCAGTAATTTCCGCCAGTACTGCGGCACTTTCACCGGCAGTATCAGACTGCAAAACGGTGAAAAACTGCAGTTAGATCAAGTACCCGGCCTGGCTGAAGACCATTTTGCCCGTTGGTAACAGCCTGTTAGCACTGGCAGTAATTTCTTGACAGCAGCGGCAAAGCCACATATTTTTAGCCTCTTGTGCAATCGACTACCATTGAATTAATTACAGGCCCGAATGAAAGATCGCATTATCATCTCCGTGTCGACTATCAATGGTACACGCCATTTCAATATCAGTAAGCTGTTCAAACGTAACGCTATAATTGCCTTGTGGCTACTGCTGTTTGGCCTAGTGATCACCGCCGGTGTCATCGATTATCTGCTACGCAGCGTAGACAAAAGTCAGTTGCAACGACAGCATCTGTCGCAACAAGCCACAACGCTTCGGCAAGAAATTGCACTGCTACAAAGCAGTAAATCTGAACTGGAACAAGAACTTAACTTTAAACAAGATGAAATGCTGCGGGTAGTAAACCGGGTCGGTGAAATTGAGCTGGCGTTAGGGTTAGAGCAGCAATATCAGCAGGATCTGGAAAACCGCCTCGATACTGCTTCTGTAAACTCAGTCGCCCGCCAGACCATGTTACAACTGGTGCCTAATGGCTCACCGCTTGAATTCAGCCGTCGCTCGTCACGCTTTGGCTTACGCAGCCACCCTATAGTTGGCAAGCAGCAGCACCATAAAGGTGTCGATTTATCGGCCAATCGCGGTACCCCCATTTATGCCCCGGCAGATGGTGTGGTAGAAGTGGTACGGCCAAACAAACAAGGCTATGGCAACTTACTGAAAATACGCCATGCCTTTGGTTTTTCTACCTTATATGCTCACCTGGACGAATTTAAAGTTAAATCCGGCCATTTTGTTTATAAAGGCGAGTTGATTGCCACATCGGGTAATACCGGGCTCTCTACCGCACCACATCTACATTATGAAGTACATTTCCTTGATCGGGCGCTGAACCCACAGAACTTTATGGACTGGGATGCCAGTAACTTCGATCTGGTATTTGAAAAGGAAAGGAGCATTAAATGGGACTCTTTGGTAAGCATGCTGGAAACGAAGGCAAGCACTCAGTTACTACTGTCATCGCACAAGGATGTACAGTTAACGGCCACGTCAGACTAAGCGGCGACATCCAGGTCGATGGCTATGTCGAGGGCAAGATTGCCTGCGATCGCACGCTCGTCATTAGTGCTTCCGGGCGCATCAAAGGCGAAGTCACTGCCGATAAAATAATCATTAATGGCTTATATGACGGTGAATGTTATGCCAACAGTGTCGAGATCCTGCCACAAGGCAAAGCGCACGGCACCATTCACTGTGATGATTTAAGTATCGAACGTGGTGGTAGTTTCCTCGGTAAAACCCTGCCCACCAGCAATGAAGATGTTGTGAGCCTGCCGAAGAACGAACAGAAAAAAAACGCCCAGTTACAGGATAAAGCCGCAGATAAAGGCTAATATCGCCGGCTTTATGCCGTTAGCCGCAAAGATTGGTGTTTTAGCCGGGGTAGCGCTAGTTTAGAAGCTACTGTGTTACCAAGGCTAATCACTGATGAACAAAACCCTCATTGCTATCGTATTAAGTTGCAGTTTTTCCGCCACTGCTGCCGATTTGGCCAGCAGCATTAAACACGACTACCAGCAACATCTTGGCGCGCTGTTTAAGCACTTTCACCAACACCCTGAACTGTCGCATATGGAAACCCAAACCGCTAAACGGCTGGCTGCAGAGCTGCGTGCTGCCGGCTTTGACGTCACCGAAGGCGTGGGCAAAACCGGCGTGGTAGCCATGCTGAAAAACGGCCCCGGCCCGCTGGTGATGATGCGCGCCGATATGGACGGCCTGCCGGTTGAGGAAAAATCCGGCCTGCCTTATGCGTCTAAAGCCAGACAAACCGACTGGGACGGTAACGATGTGGCGGTCATGCATGCCTGTGGTCACGATGTGCACATTACCAGCCTGGTCGGTACTGCCCGGCGCATGGCTGCGATGAAAGATAACTGGTCCGGCACGCTGATGCTGGTGGGCCAGCCGGCTGAAGAGCGTGTCGGTGGTGCTAAAGGCATGATGGAAGATAATATATGGGGCCGCTTTGGCCAGCCGGATTATGCGCTGGCGTTTCATGTCTCCTCAGAAATTGAAGCCGGCAAAATTGTCGCCGTAGAAGGCTCACCCTACTCTGGCGTAGATAGTGTCGATATTATCGTGCACGGTGTTGGTGCCCACGGCGCCAGTCCGCACCGTGGTAAAGATCCAATTGTGCTGGGCGCACAAATTGTTATGGCGCTGCAAACCATTGTCAGCCGCGAAATTGCACCAAAAGAGCCGGCGCTGATTACTGTTGGTGCCTTTCACAGCGGTACCAAGCACAATATTATTTCCGACAAAGCCCATTTGCAGCTAACCGTGCGTAACGACAGCTGGGAAACCCGTGAGTACCTGATAGCAGCGATAAAACGGGTAGCGGAAAATTTAGGCCGCGCTGCTGGCCTGCCGGAAGATAAACTGCCGGAAGTGCTTATCAGCGATGAACCCACGCCGCCAACCGTTAACGATATTCCGCTAACACAGCGGCTGAAAAAAGCCTGGGCAACGCAGATGGGCCAGGCGGTGTTTGATGCCAGTTACAAACGTTTAGGCATGGGCGCGGAAGACTTCCCGTTTTTTACCACTGAGCCCTATATCCCCAGCACCTATTTTGCGGTAGGCGGCACCCCGGCAGCAGATTTTGCTGCCGAAAAAGCCGGCGGCCCGGCCGTACCCAGCCACCACAGCCCGCTGTTTAAAATCAGCCCGGAACCAGCGGTAACTAAAGGCGTGGAAGCAACCGTTATTGCACTGTTGGATTTAATGCCGAAGGCGTAATCAGGTTTAGTAGCATTGCGAAACCGGTTTACCAACGCTAACACGCCGTGAACCCATCCCTGGGGGCTCGATTCGGCCATCCTGGCCTGCAACGGTTAGCTTATGGTAATCCGGTTCCGCCGATATAATCAGGCTGACCATCCAAATAAGCAGAAAGCACCTGTCACTGCTGATTTTTTCAGCAGCGACAGGTGCATTTGCATTGCTTTCTGCTACAATGCCGCCCCTTTTGCAGGCATTAGCCCGCAGTATTTAATTTTGCGGAGCAACAGCATGAGCAACACCTCGTTTTCCAGCCTGGCTTTACCCGACGCCCTTGTCAGCAACCTTGCCGATCTTGGCTATAACAGCATGACAGACATTCAGGCGCAGGCGCTGCCGGCCATTCTTAACGGCCAGGATGTGATTGCCCAGGCAAAAACCGGCTCAGGCAAAACGGCTGCCTTTGGTTTAGGCCTGCTGGCCAAACTGGATGTTAAGTTTTTCCGGGTACAAACTTTAGTGCTGTGCCCTACCCGCGAACTGGCCGATCAGGTAGCGGCAGAGCTGCGCAAACTGGCACGCAGCATTCACAATATTAAAATATTAACCCTGTGCGGCGGCGTGCCTATTGGCCCGCAAATTGGCTCACTGGAGCACGGCGCCCATATTATTGTTGGCACACCGGGCCGGGTAATAGATCACCTGGATAAAGACCGTTTACGGCTGGACGATTTAACCACCCTGGTATTGGATGAAGCCGACCGTATGCTGGAAATGGGCTTCCAGGCCGATTTAGACGCTGTTATCGCCAAAGCGCCAAGCGCGCGGCAAACCCTGTTGTTTAGCGCCACCTACCCTGCAGCCATTGCCAAGCTAAGTGAGCGGTTACTCACTAACCCGCTGCGCGTCACGGTAGCGGAGCAGCATAATACCAGCAGTATCCAACAGCAGTTTTTTCAGATCACTGACAACGCAGTGCGCTTAGATGCACTGCGCCAGTTACTGCTTAGCTATCAGGGCCAAAGCAGCATGGTGTTTTGTAATACCAAACGCGAAACCCAGGATGTAGCCGATGCACTGCATGCTTTTGGTTTTAGCGTCCTGGCACTGCATGGCGATATGGAGCAAAAAGATCGCGACCAAACTTTAGTGCAGTTTGCCAATGGCAGCGCCTGTATTTTAGTCGCCACCGACGTTGCCGCCCGCGGCCTGGACATCAGCAGTGTTGATGCCGTATTTAACTATCAGTTGGCGCATGATGCCGATACTCATACCCACCGTATCGGACGCACCGGCCGCGCCGGCCAGAGTGGTATTGCTTTAAGCCTGTTTACCGCAAGTGATGCCGGTAAGCTGGTAACGCTGGAAGATGGCCTGGGCATAAAAATTGAGCCAGCCGAGTTACCGCCAACAGCAGCACAGGCACCGGCCAAACCACTGATGGCGACGTTGCAGCTGGATGGTGGTAAAAAGCATAAAATCCGCGCCGGTGATATTGTCGGCGCTTTAACCGCCAGTAAACAACTAACCAATGACGACTTAGGCAAAATTCAGCTACACGATATCTGGAGCTTTGTCGCAGTAAAACGCAGTGCGGTAAAACTGGCGCTGCAGTTAATCCAACAGGGTAAAATTAAAGGTAAAAGCATCCGCGCCCGCGCACTGTAAACCGCAACACAATAGCAGCGGGCAGAACATTTACTCTGCCCGGCTGACATTCACACTGGTCATCCTCACTGAAAAATAAGCATAAATCTGTTTTGCTACTGACATAGGGTTGTCAGTACACTGGCGCAGAATAGCCTTGTCTATTTTCTGAGGATATTGCCATGCAACAGCTCGAACCCGCCATTGCGCAGTTTATTCAGGCGCAAAATAGCCATGATACCGCCACCGCCTTAGCATTTTTTGACCCCGAAGCTGTAGTGCTGGCACAAAACCAAGTCTGGGTTGGCCATGCCGGCATCTTAAGCTGGCAGCAGCAACAGCCCGCCCGGCTTCAATTGGAAATTACCGCCGTACGCCGTCATTGTGGTGAGTTTTATTTGCAAACCCGCTGGCACAGCGCCGTTAACGCCACGGCTGATTGTCAGTTTGTATTCGCGCTGCAAGATGGCAAAATAAGCCGCTTAATAGTACAGAGCCAGAGCACATGAACCGGGTAGATCGGCTGTTAGCCCTTATTTTGTATTTACAAAGCCGGCGCTATTGCACGGCCGAGATGATGGCCGAGCATTTTGGCCTGAGTGTGCGCACTATTTATCGTGATCTGGCAGCGCTGGCCGAGGCCGGCGTACCGGTACTGGCTGAAACCGGCCTGGGCTACCGACTAATGAAAGGCTATATGCTGCCACCGGTGAATTTTTCCGAGCAGGAAGCCATGGCGCTGAGTACCGGCTTAATGCTGGCACAGCGCATGACCAGCCAAAGCTACCTGCAGCTGATGCAAAGTGCGCTGGATAAAGTGAAATCGGTATTACCACCTGATGCAAAACAGCGGCTGGAACATCTTGCGCGCGCTATGGCTACGCCGGCGAATACGCCGCCAATGCAGGCCGATCTTAGCGTATTACAGCAAGCCATTGCCCGTCAGCAGCTGGTGCAGCTTAGTTATCAAAAAGCCGACTTAACGTTAAGTAAGCGTGTAGCTGAACCGGCTGGTTTACTGTTTTATCTTGGCCGTTGGCATTTTATTGCCTGGTGCCGGCTACGCAATGCTTACCGCGACTTTCGTACCGACCGCATTAGCCAGTTGACATTATTAAGCGACACCGTAACCAGCCGTGGCGACTTCGATGCACAAAACTTTATTCGCCAAAGCATTCCACAAGCACCGCTGCGCGCCCGGGTAAGGTTTACTGCGGTAGCGGCCGATCGCGCAAAACGGGAATGGTGGCAAGGCATTAGCCACGAAGTGCAAACGGCGGCAAAGGTTGAGCTGACGCTAAACAGCAGTGACTGGAGCAGTCTGGCCAGTTGGCTGCTCAGTTTGGGTAACAGTGCACAGGTAATAGAACCGGCAGAGCTGGTCAGCGAAATACGCCGGCAAAGCACAGCCATACTGGCGCAGTATGCTTAGCCGTTATAGCGCAGCGCCATATTCAGCCTAGTGGCTTTTGTTGGCGCAGCGCCTTGGTGGCACCGCGCTGTTTTTTATGTTCCAGCCGCCTCTGCTGGCTGCCGTAGGTGGCTTTGGTTGCTATGCGTTTTTTTGCCACCCGCGCGACCGATTGCAGCAGTTCAATAAACTGCGCCAGGGCCTGCTCGCGGTTCATCTCCTGGCTACGGCTTTGCTGGCATTTAATAATCACTTTGCCGCTTTGGGTAATACGATGGTCTGCTTTGGCCTGCAACCGCTCTTTATAAAACTGCGGCAAACTGGAGGCGTTAATATCAAAAATCAGCTGGGCCGCGGTAGACACTTTATTGACATGCTGACCACCGGCGCCACTGGAGCGGATAAACTGCCACTCCAGCTCGTTATCGTTCAATACCACACTGTTTGAAATCTGAATTGCCATGCTGTCGCTGTAAGTTGCTGCGCTAATACCGCGATCAGACCACAAGCGCCGCCCCGACACAAGTTTACTGGCTTAGCCTTAAGTCTAAGTTCGTTAACACCGATTATTCGCTACAGTATGGCTATGGTCGTTAATTGTTATCGACGCGAGGATGCCAGCATGAGCACAAGCAGTCATTATCAGCAGCACTATCAGGCTGCAATCAACACCCCAGACGCCTTCTGGCAGCAGCAAGCGGCCAGATTAAGCTGGTACAAAACACCACATAACACCTTACAACAACAGGATGCCGACCATTATCAGTGGTTTAGCGACGGTGTACTCAATACCGCTTACCTGGCACTGGATTACCATATTGAACAAGGCCGCGGCGAACAGACAGCGTTAATTTACGACTCGCCGGTAACCAATACCAAACAACGCTTCAGCTACCGGGCGCTGCGCGACGAGGTGGCGCAGTTTGCCGGCGTATTAAAAGCGCTGGGCGTAACTAAAGGCGACCGGGTAGTAATTTATATGCCGATGATCCCGCAGGCGGCTATTGCTATGCTGGCTGTGGCCCGCTTGGGCGCTGTGCACTCAGTGGTGTTTGGCGGCTTTTCTGCCCATGAGCTGGCCCTGCGTATCGATGACGCCTGCCCCAAAGTGATCGTAAGCGCCTCCTGCGGTATTGAAATCAGTAAACTGATTGCCTATAAACCGCTGCTGGATGATGCGATTAACAAAGCCAGCCATAAACCCGGCTACTGTGTTATTTATCAGCGGCCACAGCTACGGGCCGACATGCAAAGCGGCCGCGATCTGGACTGGCAGCTTGCTGCAGCTAAAGCTGAGCCCGCCGGCTGCGTGCCGGTCAAAGCGACAGATCCGCTCTATGTACTGTACACCTCAGGTACCACAGGTAAACCTAAAGGCGTAGTGCGCGATAACGGCGGCCATGCCGTGGCGCTCAATTACAGCATGCAAGCCGTGTATAACGCCAAAGCCGGCGATGTATTCTGGGCCGCATCAGATGTTGGTTGGGTAGTGGGCCACTCGTACATTATGTACGGCCCGCTCATCACCGGCTGCACCACTGTATTGTATGAAGGTAAGCCGGTGTTTACTCCCGACGCCGGCGCCTTCTGGCGCGTCTGCGCTGAATATGGTGTAAACATCCTGTTTGCAGCACCTACCGCCTTTCGTGCTATCCGTAAGGAAGATCCGGACGCGGCGCTGCAGCGCTACGATTTATCCGCGCTGCATACTATTTTTATGGCCGGCGAGCGGCTGGACCCGGCCACCTATGACTGGGTAAGCGAAAAGCTGCAAAAACCGGTTATCGATCACTGGTGGCAAACCGAAACCGGCTGGCCGATAGCCGCTAATCCCACTGGCATTGAGTTAATGCCGGTAAAACCAGGCTCGTCTACCCTGCCGGTACCCGGCTTTAATGTGCAGATCTTAGATGATAACGGCCAGCAGCTTCGTGCTAACGAGCAAGGCTATATCGCGTTAAAACTGCCATTACCGCCGGGCTGTTTAACGACCATCTGGGGTAATGACCAGCGCTTTGTCGACGGCTATTTACGCAGTTTCCCCGGTTACTACGCCAGTGGTGATGGTGGCTATATCGATCAGGATGGCTATTTATTTGTCATGGGCCGCACCGATGACGTTATCAACGTCGCTGGCCACCGCTTATCCACCGGCGAAATGGAACAAATTGTCGCCAGCCACCCGGCTATTGCCGAATGCTGTGTCATCGGTATTCACGAGCCAATCAAAGGCCAGCAACCACTGGCGCTGGTGCTGATCAAAAACGGTATTGATGTGGATGAAACCATCTTAGAGGCGGAACTGGTAGCAATGGTGCGGCAGGAAATTGGCGCCCTGGCCTGTTTTAAACAAGCCATTATCGTAACACGGCTACCGAAAACCCGTTCTGGTAAAATACTGCGCAAACTGCTGCGACAAATCGCGGCTGGCAGTGAATACTCGGTGCCCTCTACCATAGACGACCCGGCCAGCCTGCCCGAAATTGCTGCCCTGATGCATAACAGAGGCCTGGTTTCGCCAGTATAAATAAGGGGCGCAAGCCCCTGTTTCATTAACCACCCAACACTACAGCGGCGGCGTATCTTTAACCGGCTTCTTGCAATGGTTTTTAAGCACACGTTCCAACTCCTGCAGCTTGGCCTGCAATTTTTGGCCGTGCTCAGCATCATAGGGCTGGCGTAACTGCTTACGCACTTCCAGCCGCTGCGCATTAAGCTTTTGGCATTCTGACTGGCTAAACTGTATCGCCGCCAGCAGAGGTAAAGGCTGTAACAGCAAAAGGCAAAATACAATCTGTCGCATAACAACACTCGTAATCCGGTGTTTAAACAAGTTAAACACCATAGCATTATTTGAGCGGTAGAGGGTGGCTAGTTACCAAGGTATAGGCCGGGGCAGATTCTAAACTCCTCGAATTCGAGGAGTTTAGAATCTGAGTTATTCGCTTACCTCCATGCTTCTGAAACCAGGTGCCACTTCTTTGTAGCAAGCGAAATTTCAGCGGGAGACCCGACTAATTTTGCTTATACGTACTGAACTATTTGTTTCAACTCACACATTTCTTATGGGCACCTGACTTTATGGGCACCTGACTTTATAGACATCACGTAGCTTCAAACTTCCTCTCGCATCAATCCACGCGCCTGCGAGAGGCGCGACGCGATTAAGAAAACGATCTACGAAATGGGAGATATGTTTCAATCCACGCGCCTATGGGAGGCGCGACAGCTGGTAACCCGCTACGAAACCCTAACCCTGCAAGTTTCAATCCGCGCGCCTGTGTGAGGCGCGACTACCGGCTATTTCAGGGTTAACCGCTTCACAGATGTTTCAATCCACGCGCCTGCGGGAGGCGCGACGTAGTCCATCAGTATAGCCTTCAACCTCTGGCAGTTTCAATCCACGCGCCTGCGGAAGGCGCGACAAAGGAAACCTGAGCAAAATTCGAAAAGGAACTGAGTTTCAATCCACGCGCCTGCGGAAGGCGCGACCTGCGATAGTTGTTTCAGGCTGCTGCAGCAGCTGAGTTTCAATCCACGCGCCTGCGGGAGGCGCGACTTCCAGATTCAGATTTTAACGGCGAGTGGGAGTTTGTTTCAATCCACGCGCCTGCGTGAGGCGCGACCATCTTTAATATACACCGTTGAGCGCCCAGCACTGTTTCAATCCACGCGCCTGCGGGAGGCGCGACCTTCTAACGGGTAGTGCTTGCCGTTATGTTCACGGTTTCAATCCACGCGCCTGCGGGAGGCGCGACTAGCCACGTAATGCGCTGCCAGCGTCGCTGTGCTGTTTCAATCCACGCGCCTGCGGGAGGCGCGACAGCCCGCCAGTTGCAGCAAGTGGGCGGCAGCTACCTGTTTAAATCCACGCGCCTGCGGGAGGCGCGACCTCCAGTCACGGGAGTTATATCAATAAATTTTGACGGTTTCAATCCACGCGCCTGCATGAGGCGCGACTATCCCATTTTGATTGCCAAATGTTGTCGGCTAGGTTTCAATCCACGCGCCTGCATGAGGCGCGACATGGTTTCAAATAACGATGCCATCAGGCATTAGGTTTCAATCCACGCGCCTGCATGAGGCGCGACGCTATGGTGTACTGCAGGTTTTCTACGGTGGCATGTTTCAATCCACGCGCCTGCATGAGGCGCGACAAATATCGAAAGCAACGCGACAGATTTGCTGTTGTTTCAATCCACGCGCCTGCATGAGGCGCGACTTGCCAGAAAATGGCTTTACCGCATGCTGAAAGAGTTTCAATCCACGCGCCTGCATGAGGCGCGACATTTCGATAACTTCAACAGTTGATCCCGTGTCAGGTTTCAATCCACGCGCCTGCATGAGGCGCGACTGAGGTATCAGTAACCCGCAGGACTAGGCGTTAGGTTTCAATCCACGCGCCTGCATGAGGCGCGACCAGAGCGACTTGAGAGAGAGCTCGCTGCGTTACGCGTTTCAATCCACGCGCCTGCATGAGGCGCGACAAGCTTATCAAGCTGGCCATAATCAACATCAACCGTTTCAATCCACGCGCCTGCATGAGGCGCGACACGACCTGACGAACAAGCGCACGGACGAGCAGTCGTTTCAATCCACGCGCCTGCATGAGGCGCGACAAACGCATTATCAAGATAGGTTGTCTTTAAGGTGTTTCAATCCACGCGCCTGCATGAGGCGCGACACATGATGGTTTACGTCAACAATCGAGCGCTCAGAGTTTCAATCCACGCGCCTGCATGAGGCGCGACGCTATGTGGGTATGTTTGCGCCTTCGGTAGTGACTGTTTCAATCCACGCGCCTGCATGAGGCGCGACTTTGATGTTGGCATAGAGTCAGCCAGCGGCAGCCAGTTTCAATCCACGCGCCTGCATGAGGCGCGACGTTCGTTTACACTGATAGGTAAGGGTGCGCCAAATGTTTCAATCCACGCGCCTGCATGAGGCGCGACGGTGAGCGCACGCGCAGTTTAATAACAGGGAATAGTTTCAATCCACGCGCCTGCATGAGGCGCGACGTCTGGTAAAACAGTAACAATTCCTTCTGGTGATGTATCAATCCACGCGCCTGCATGAGGCGCGACACCCGCTAATCGACACAGTTGCGGATTTATTATCAGTTTCAATCCACGCGCCTGCATGAGGCGCGACTAAGGGGTTTTATTTTAAGTTTTATCTGTCAACTGTTTCAATCCACGCGCCTGCATGAGGCGCGACGCACAACAGCGCGCTGCTCAGATTCGCGCAATTGCGTTTCAATCCACGCGCCTGCATGAGGCGCGACACTTTAGTCATATATTTAGCTAATGCTTGCGGTGTTTCAATCCACGCGCCTGCATGAGGCGCGACTTACATTTAAAGACCGTTCCGCATTATTCAGCCAGTTTCAATCCACGCGCCTGCATGAGGCGCGACACGCGCAGCGTTGTTATCGTGTCGCTGATGTTCTGGTTTCAATCCACGCGCCTGCATGAGGCGCGACGCGCATAGCGACAATTGCGCCGTCAGCCAACGTGTTTCAATCCACGCGCCTGCATGAGGCGCGACTGGCCGTAACAGCGAAAGGCGGTAGAGCTACCGAGGTTTCAATCCACGCGCCTGCATGAGGCGCGACTTTCAGCGACAGCTATTTTACTTTTGCCAGAGCCACGTTTCAATCCACGCGCCTGCATGAGGCGCGACAAATGCCCGGACATCAGAAAGGCTTGGCAGCTGGTTTCAATCCACGCGCCTGCATGAGGCGCGACTTCACCAACAAAACCCTGACTGGACATATGATCAGTTTCAATCCACGCGCCTGCATGAGGCGCGACTGCCTTTTTGCAAAGGCGGGTGTAGTCTAACGCTAAAATGTATTTAGCGCTAACCGACAAAGATTATTCAAATAACGAACGTAAAAATACAACGGGCTTACATTTAACTTTTAAATTCAGTTAGTAAGCCCGCCGCTAAAGATCTGGCTTTTTAAAGAGCACTACCGGTTAGCGATTAGATAATCAGCGTATCGGCAAATAAATCCAAAGCCGCTTTGGCGCCATGGTGTTCTACTTTACTGCGCCAGCTTTTACCCAGAATGTAAAACCGCAGGCTATCAACTTCTTCATCGTACGTAGCCAATAACTCAGCTTTCAACCTGACCCATTGCGCCGGGTCGATATCACACTCAAACACCGAGTACTGCACACGGGTGCCGTAGTCCTGACAAATTTTGGCAATACGTCGTAGCCGGGCTTTGCCATCTTCTGAACTAAAGGATACGTCGTAGGTAATTAGTACCATCATAAAAGAGCTACCTGCTACTTACTAAAAAAGGGTGGATACTCAGCTAGGTCACCACGCAGGTGCCGGGCCAGCAACATCGCCTGAATGTAAGGCAATAAACCGATTTCAACGTCTTCGCCCAAAAAAGCATGCTTAATGGTTTGCTGTTTGCGGCTTTGGTATTCTTGCAGTACTAGTTTGCGGGCATCATCTTTTAGCTTTACTGCGCCACCGGCTTCTGCCACAAAATCTGTTGCTTTAAGTTGTTGCCGGTTCAGTAGGGTAAGCACTAAACGATCAGCGATAAAAGCACGGAACTCTTCCAGCAAATCCAGCGCCAGGCTGTCTCTACCTGGCCGTTCCTGATGCAAAAAGCCCACCTGAGGGTCAAGCCCTACGCCTTGTAAAGCCGCACTGATATCATTGCCTAGTACTGAGTAAATAAACGACAGTAGCGCATTAACAGGATCGGTCGGAGGCCTCCGCACCCGGCCGCAAAAATTAAAGCCTTTTGCACTGCCGGTAAGCAATAAATTAAATACCGAGAAATACCGTGCAGCAGCATCTCCTTCGTAACCACGAATTTTATACAGGTTGGTGGCCAGCTTTAACGTATCCAAAATATGATTAAGTGCCGTTATCTGGGTAGTTAATTCAGGCAATACGCCATGATTACGCTGCTGACGCTGCAGTACCTGCTTTTGCATCTGTATTTTTGCCGCTACGATATTTCGGGCAATGGAGTGTGGATCTTCATCCGCTCTGCGGTATTGGCTTCTTCGCAACAATACATTACCCGATTGCTTGCCTTGAATTCTGGCCAGAAAACGGCCATATTCGGTAAAAAATGCCAGATTCACCGCGTTTTCACCACAAAACCCCATAACTTGCGGCGATACCATCACATTGCCAAAGCAAAAAATGGCGCCGATACCGTGAATAGGTAACTGCGCCACCTTTTGTTTATTGATATCAATAACAAGAGTTTCACGTTCTTTATGCAGATAAGCGCCCTGTGTATTGATATACAAACTATTCTGCAGTTTTTTCATCAGTATCATCCGTGGCAAAGAGTTTTTTTACATACTTGCGGCTGTTGTCTTGTTGCAGCAATTTGGGATTGCATAAGTCATACAAACTGCAGGCATGGCAATGCTTGCCATATACTGCCTTGGGTGTTT
Source organism: Rheinheimera muenzenbergensis (assembly GCF_036984005.1). NCBI lineage: Bacteria > Pseudomonadati > Pseudomonadota > Gammaproteobacteria > Chromatiales > Chromatiaceae > Rheinheimera > Rheinheimera muenzenbergensis. The sequence goes on along the minus strand of NZ_JALAAR010000002.1, from coordinate 152,418 downwards.
GGCCCGAGGCCAGCATTGCTGCTACGTCGGCGATTACTTGTAAAGTGCGCTGGCGCAGCTCAGTGCCCAACGCAATAACTTGCCGGTGGCGGGTTTGGTGATACCACAGTGCGCCTTCGGGTATATTCTGCCCGGTCATTTCTTCCAGGCACAGTGCCTGCGCACAAAGTTGAATTTCATCCCAATCACCGGGTTTGGGTTTGCCGCGTTTGTACTCTACCGGGCATAATTTGCCGCTGGATAAGTCACGCTCTACTAAATCCAGCTTACCGGTTATGCCAAGCTTAGGCGCCGCCACCTGCACACCGCGTTCAAACCGCACTCCTTTGCGGGTTTCCAGTTCGCCACTGTCTACCCGCTCATGCAGCAAGTTGCCTTGTGCAGTCAGATAATTGTCTGCCCACACTTGCTCGTTATGTATTAGTGCACACTGGCGGGGGCAAAAAGCAAAATGCTGTAAGGCCGCCAGTGGCACTAAACGCCTGTCAGCATCAGAAGCCATCAATCTCTTCTGGCGTTAACCCTGCTAACTGGCTTATTTCATAACTACCATCAGGTTTGACATTCAGCGTTCTGTGTACCTTGGCAGATGAATACTGCCCGGCCTTGCTGCTATGTTGCCACCAAATCACCTTTTCAACCGCCATAGAACCCTCTGGCCGTGCAGAGGATGCGTCGCCTTCAAACAATTTTGGTAGTATCGATTTAAGCGCATTCGCATCTGCGTCACTAAAACCGGTTTTTTCAGCCAGTTGAGGCGACATAGCACCAAATGCAACATAAACAGCGTGATCAACACGATGTTTCATACCCATAGTGTCTGAGCCTTTTTTACTGCCATCACCATCACCACTAACACTTTTGGTGATCTGCGTACTGGTAATACTTACCGGTTCAATGCTAAAAGCAGAATGAATGCTAACCGGCCCACGAATGGGTATAGATACACCGTCTCCTCCCTTCTTTTCTCCTTCAAACGCAAATAACTGACCAAATGCCCGAACATCAAACCACGCCTTGCATGCTTTTTCAGCAGCTTCTTTAGCTGGTGTTTTCTTAGCGTCCAGAGTGTCTTTACCTAAAACACCTTCCGCACGTTTTCTTAGAGAAACATAATGATCAATTTTTTTCTCGTCAGACTGTACAAAAATCGCTTGGCCGGAATCTTGTGAGCGGTCGCGAATTTTGCGCTTTAAACAAACATCAGTAATTTCGCCAAAGCCATCATAATCTGTGCGTGGGCGGTTACCATTTAACGGGTCGCCGTTTGGATTAGCATTTTTTACTGAAAAAATAACTGCAAAATCAATTTTCTGGCTCAGTGAACTCATTATTCTTCTCCTTCAAGTATTGTTAATTCTGGTTCTTCTACGGACTTAGATACCCACTGCCCCTTTTCTAACTTATGCTCTCTGAGCCATTTCCGCTGACAATGGTATCCGAGTAGATATTCCCCGCTTAATTTTTTAATCAATGAGAAATCGTCCCTGTCAAAAGCATCAGAAATATCATCTAACAACCTGTTATAAGCCGCCTCTAAAGGCGGGAGCTTAGCGCGAAGTCTCTGTTGGTAAGGCACCAATGCCTCGCGGATATTCACCCATGTTGATGCCGGACGATCTGCAAATCTTTGCATCAGTCGACTTGCATGGGTTGAACGGCTTGGTTCACTGGCAGCAATCATTGCCATTTCTTCAATACGCTCAGCAACCGCCAGTAATCGTCCGTACAGGTAGTCTCTTGAAGCACACTGCATGTCTAGTGACATAATATAGTTTCTCCTTTTATTTGAATCCGGTTGGCGTTCTGGATGGTGAAATCCACGATAAAGTGAACATGCAACGGCCAGATCGTTCATCCATGCGTTCAATTCACTTACTGGTGTTGAATACTGATCTTTGAGTCGTTTAATGTTTCTGTTACTAGCTCGCTGAATAGCAAGGTCGACAATATCTCTGGGTATAGGCCGCCCATCAGCAATGCAGGGTAACAAGCGTTCATATAAGTTTTTTCGTAGCTCTTTGTTGCTATCAACAATGCTGCCATAGGCAGCTTTCAAAATTTTGGATGGCGACGGAGCACTTATTACCCAATAAGTTTCTTTGTGCACTTTCTTTCCACTTTCTTGAGTCTCCTTGCTAATCTGCAATGACCAAGCAAAATGACGATGCCATTTTTCAATAGTGGTTACATATTCCTTAGCCATAAAATCACGGTAATAAGTGATCGCCATTCTTCCAGGCGTTGCTGAGTCAAGCGCCATGACAATGATACTTTCGTGTTCTTTAAGATGAGCTATACGTCCATCAAAATACCCTGCCATATAACGGTTTAGGGCTTTGGCAAAACTTTCCCCAAGATCCGACGTAAGATCAGTTGCAGTAGACAAAACATCCTTACTGTCATTAATGATTTCATCGAAGTCGTCCAAATCTAAAGTGGGCACCAAAGGTGCTGGAACTGATTTTCCTGATACTGCCCAAGCAATCACGGCCTGTTTTCCGTTTTCAACACCTTGTCTGCCCAGTAGCCATCTGAGTGCATTGTGAGCTTTCTGTGTAGTTTCAAAACTCACACCTAAGGCCTGATATCCTGATTTTTTGATGCTTCCTTTGCTATCAGTGAAGCGACCACGGAAGGTGAACCCATCGGTGTCATTAGCAGATATTAACTTCGCACCGTTTTCTGAGCGGAGTATTTTAGAGGGATGATTTGAAGCGAGGGGCTCAATGATACCTTTAACGAAGCACAGGCCTTCTGCTGAATCTAGTGAAGAATCAAATGCCACCCATCTACGCTGAAGCTCCAAGTCCACCCAAGTATCTGATAATGGCTCATTGTCCTGCTCCACCGTCCAGCACACTAAAGCACTACCTTGATCAAATTTTTTTGTTGTCCCATCTTTCACGATTGATTTAAATACTTCTGGAATAGTACCTGTGACCTCTTTTATTTCCTCAGAACTTGACGGTGTTATTAGTACTCCTGACCTTGTGAATAGTATTTTATGCTCTATGAGATCTTTAATTACGCTCCCTTTATCTACGTACTTCAAGACCGCGACAGCTTTTGGATGTGTAAATGCTGAATCACACCAAGAAGCCAAAAGTGCGCGGTAACTTTCAAAGAAGTGCGGTTTTTCACCGCCAAAGTCTGGATAGTCTTTAGCTATATAATGCAGCTTGTCGCCTAGCGGGTGAGGCGGTGGCAACTTTCCAGTTCGACTCGCTGACTGTTCCGTAGCAGGCAAAACAACAGGGGTTTTAGTGAGTACTGAAGCACGTTTAAAGTTTCCATCTATGTCAATTACTATATTGATATTGGCATTTTGCCTAGTGTGGCTAACAGGCATAGGTTTAACTTCATCAGGGATATCAAGCTTCATTGCCTGTTCATAGGTGTCATATAGCTTTGCCATCCAACTCATAACGAAGCCTCCTCACTCTCCACAGCTAACAGGTTTTCGTCCAAATAAAACTTTTTCGCTTCCATTTCGCGTACAAAACGTCGAATTTCACATTGTTCAGGCTTAGGAAACTCCAATACTCCCTTCATCATGGTGGCACGCCAAAAGCGGCTGTGTAATTCTTTCCCTCCAGTTTCGTCTGGATAATCGAAGCCATGAAACATCAGACCGAACGATAACTCATCTATTTCGTCAAAGGCTCCTGGACCTTCACCAAATTCACAAGGTTCCACATAGCCTTGGCAGTCCCTCACACCAAGAAAAATATCCTGCCGACCGCCTTTTTGCAGCATTCGCTGAACAATGGAAAAATGTTTACCGTCAATCCGATCTTGGCTCAACTCTGGTCTATGCGTGTTCCACTCAAAATGAGCCTGAACCTGATATTCCACATCACGAAGAAAGGTATAAATTGCTAACTCATTTTTGCTTCCATCATTCCAAACCAACGGTTTTGTCCCCTTGGTTTGGGTACGAATTGGTTTGATAACTCTAACCTTATCAACATGCCAGACAATGGTAGGCTTCCAGTAAATGGATTTAAGCACGCCTTTGATCGCTTCATAGGTGGGTACATGGTAAGTGCACTTCTCCCCGCCAATCTTAGTAATAGGGTCGGTAAACAATGCATAGCGCCCCGATAATTTGAAACTGATGCTGTTTTTCATGTTATCTCCTATAAAACCTGAGCCGACATCATGTTGACGCGCTCAGCTTCTAACCCGAAACTCGTGCTGTAGTGCGCTTCATCCAAGTAATAGATTCCGTGTCCCTGCTGTACTTCGTGCACGGCGTCCTGCTCCAGAAGTTTTTTCCATACATTGGGAAAGACATTGACGCTGTATTGCTGAGCCTGTCGTAATAACTGGTAATAGCGAGGAGCATCAAAATCCTTTGCCACCGAACAAAGCTCAGCTACCACCTCCCGACCTTCGCCGTACTGAACAATTACAGCCTGAGTTGGCGCATCAATTGCCTTGAATTGTTTACCTGCTTCCATAAAAGCCTGCCGTAGCAGCGGGATTTGTCCGTCACGGCCAGTGAAATTGCCGTTGCTTCCCGTTCTTGTACTTAACAGATTCAACAAATTGTCATCTCTATGAAGTTTGTTCCCGACCAATCGATAACTCATATCGTCAGCACGATCAAAAAAGTAGTAGCGGAAATATTGACTGATTGCGGCAGGTGACAATACATCATCGTATCCTTCAGACAAGACCCGCTCTGCTTTATCTTTACCTATCTCAATATCCTTTAACAGGCCAGTGCTTTCCTTGTCCGGATTCACCACATAAACTTGACCCTTAACTAAATTTCCCTCTGAATCAACTAGCCGACCATTGCGATTGCAACGTCCAGCTGCCTGAGCTATCGAGTCCAATCCAGCCAGAAAACGGATGACAGAGGCGAAGTCCACATCGACCCCAGCTTCAATTAACTGCGTTGAGATGCAAAGCACTGGCAGCTTCTGCTCCAGCCGGGATCGAATTTTTCCCAGCAAGACCTTACGATGAGCAGGGCATTGATTGGTGCTAAGATGAAATAGTTGGGATAGATCTACCTGCTCAGAACACTGTTGATACAATTCCTGCGCCCAGCCTTTGGTGTTAACAATCACTAGACAACTACCATGTTCCATAAACTGCTCCACAGCTAGCTGGGAAATTTCCTGCGCTTTCCAGCCACCAGCTTTTATCTGGTTATGGATATCTACCCGTCGCAACTGAATAAAATGCCGTTCAAAAGCTCCGGCCAGTTCGTTTTCAATGGGAATGTTTAACTGTCCTTTCTTCGGACTTTTCAACTCGTTTAGCAAGGGCTGAGTCGCTGTACAAAGCACTGCCGTGGTATTGGCTTGCTGCGTGAGAAAGTTCATGGCATTGCAGAAAATGTGGACACAATTTACCGGCAACGTCTGGATCTCATCAAAAATCAGAACACTTTTGGCCAGTTGATGCAACCGCCTCACGCCTTTAGTTCCTCCACTGAACAAGGTTTCCAACAGTTGAACCATAGTGGTCAGCACGATAGGTGCATCCCAATTTTCAGATACCAGCTTGGTTTGCCAAGTTTGCTGTTCCGGCTCCAGATTTGAGTGATGTTCCAACACTCATGGCCTGACATCACTATCTCTTTCTACCACTTCCCGGATTACATTGGCGTTTTGCTCAATGATAGAGGTATAGGGAATGACGTAGATAATACGCTCCAAAGCATGATGTCTGGCATGGTGCAGAGCGTAGCGCAAACTGGCATAAGTCTTTCCGCCACCGGTCGGTACTGTTAGGGTGTAAATGCCTTGTGCTCGTTCAGCATTGACTTTACAGTTATCAGAAATTTCCCTCCGCAATTCATCAACATAGTTTCGCGGAGTTAAAGTCGCCAAGTGTTTCTCCAAACGCTCCAGAGCCATATTCCAATCTACCGGAGCGGCATTATTTAACCTTTCACTTAGTCTGGCAGGATCTTCAAACTCGGCACTATTGAGCCGGTCTGCATCAATCAGGCAACTGAACAAAAAGCGGGTGAAAAAGCCCAGATTGAAGTAGTCGATCATTGATGGCTCTTTAAAGTTGACGAATTGAGCGAGTTGACCGAACACTTCCTTTACCAAATCCACCGTTGCAATTTGTTCAACAGCTTTAATAATTTTCTGATCTGCGGCCTGCAAACATTCGTCGAGGTGAACTTTTTCATCTGGTTTGCGCATACGCTCAGTAAACACGGCTCTGTCATCCATGCCAAAGCAATCAATCAGACCGCTGTGATGTGATGCAATACAAAGCGACAAAATCTGACCGCACAGCTCACCTTGCCCTCCAGCACCAAAACGGTTAAGTCGCCTCCAAACCAACTGAGCTCCGGCAGTAGAATGGTCGACCTTTCCTTTCATGCCTCTGGCATCGACATAATCATCTTCATCAGGGTTGATTTCGCCAGTGGCAGATTTGATATATATCTGAAATTCCTTGCTATATTTCCCAAAGTCATGCAAAAGACCAAGTAACTTTCCAGCGTTTTCAGCGCCAATTTTTTTAGCAAAAATGCTAGCAATATCTCCCACCTCGATTAAATGAGAGTGAAGCAACTGACATTGACCATCCACCTTTCTTTTGTGCGCAATAAAACTGGTCTTCAGCATTCTTTATCCCTTTCCACGCTGCTTTTTAATATTGGCCAATTCGCCACTATTAGCGTCAAAATTCAACATCACCACTCTACCCTCTATCCCTAATTGCACAACACTGTACAAAAACACCTGTAAACTAACTGTACGGGTGCTTGATAAACTTATGATTTTTCTTCAAATAACCAGGGTTTTACTGCGTCAACATTGCTTAGCACCAACTGCTGGGCTTCGGGGCTGATGTTGATGTCACGGATATTTACCTGCATTTCCTGCAGCACGTATTGAGCTAAACAAGCACGGGTGTGAATGTGTAATTTGCCGTGTTGCATTTGGTAATCGTGGGCCAGAACTTCTTGTTGTTCCGGTTTTAAGCGGGGGTCGGGTCGGAATTCCAAACACAGTTTTGTGGTCCAGCCGCTGTCTTGTGCTGCACTGATGTGGGTTTTGTTCATTAAATCAGGCTGGCCGCGAAAGCGGCTTAATACAAAATCGCGGTACTGGTTTGATTTTTCGCAAAAGGCCCGCAGGTGCCAACGCAAGCCGGTGCTAACAAAGTGGTGCGGTACAATAATGCGGCCCTGGCGATCGGGGTTGGTAACCGAGACATAGTCAACCTCTACCCGGCGCTGCTGGCGAATGGCACTTACCAAAACCCGGATAATGTCTGCACTGACCTGACGCGTTGGCAATGCCAGCGTGGTGTGCGGCAAGGCGGTGCTCACATCGGTGATGGCGTCCTGATGGCTGATCCAGTTTAGATATTCCACCACATCGCCGTTGATAAACTGCGCTATAAAGCTGCTTTGCGGTAAATAGCTTTTGTAGCTGGCGTGATACAGCAAATTGGCGGGTGCCAATTGTCGGTAGTACTGCAAATCTTGCTGTGCCTGGGTACGACTGATAGCAAATTGCTTAATAAGGTGGCTGGCGCTGATCCGGCCTTCCCACCAGGCTATCAGTTCGATAAACCATAAGCGTTTGTCCTGATTAATGCTAAGCACTTCATCTCCCTGAAGTTTGTCATAGGCTAACCATACCTTAACGTAACAGGTACAAAGACAACAAGCGGTTTGTTACTGGGTGGGTAAAACCAGATAGCGCTTAAGAATATGCTGCTGAAACTCTGGGGAAATGAGTTGCCAATCGAGCACGTCTACTTTAATCGGCAGGTCGGATTCTTCCAACGCATCTTGTAAAGCAAACAGCTGCCGTTGTGGTATCGCGCTAGCGGCTTTCAACACTAAGTCTAAGTCTGAGTGCGGTTTGGCATTGCCGTTGACGCGTGAGCCAAAGGCCCAAACGGTAACGCCGGGCACATGCTGTTGCAGAATACTTTGTAGTATTTGCAAATGCTGCGGCGCTAAATCAAGCATTGCGCTGTTCTAATTCGGTTAATACTGCCTGGGCTTGCTGCGCAAATTGAATTGCTGCCTGGTACACACTTTGTGCTTTTAGCTGATCATAAGTGTGCGAAGTAATATTGCGCTGGCGGCGAAATTCAAACCACTGCTCAGGCTCCGTTAGCAAGCCAGCTTCAAAAGCAGTGCGGATTAAATCTTTAAAAGAAAGCTGGTCTATTTCAGCCGGTACAGCGGCATCTTGCTCTAATTGCCGCTTCAGCATTTTGTAGCACAGCTCGTAGCTAAATTCGAAGTTTTGGATCACTCCGGCAATAATCAGGCGCTGCTGACTAGGTGTAAGGCTGGCAATAAAGGTTTGATTCTGGCTATCTTGTAAAGCCTGCTGTAACGACAACACCGCTTTCTTTAATGCGCTAAGTTCGAGTTTGGGTAACTCCATAGCCGTTACACCTTATGACAATGAATAGCGGCAATTTACCGCAACACCCGTCGGGCGGCAACGAATACCTGCATTAAACCACGGTTAACCATTGACAGGCTTAAAGCCGCACTTTACTTTAGCGGCTCTTCTCTGTGCAGTTCTCTACTGCGGGTGTAGTTCAATGGTAGAACGAAAGCTTCCCAAGCTTTAGACACGGGTTCGATTCCCGCCACCCGCTCCACTTCTATGGTAGGTTTTCCCGGTAAACCGATAGTATTTCAATCTGTATCGCGGTTACCCGATAGACGAAACTATATTTTTTATAACAGATTTTCCTGATATCAGCGCCAAATTCCGGCATCGGTATGCCCGAGTCTGGAAATTCCAACAGAACTTTGTTTAGCCACAATTCAAACTGATTCAGATAGTCGACAATAAAAGCGTTTGATAAGCCTTGTTCTGATAAGTGGCTGGCTATTTGTGCGAGGCGTTCACTGGCTCTGGGTGAAAAAACCAGCGCTAATTTACTCATACCTGGCGCGAATGCTGTTAAATACATCGGCCGATTTTAGCGCTTGCCCTTGCTCTAACTGACTTAGCGACACCTTAATGTCATCGTTAATACGTTTTGTCTGTACAAACTCAGCAAAGGCACGCGCAACCGATTGCGGATTATCGCCGAAAGCCTGTTTTAAATCCGCTTCCAGCGCTGGGTTGTCTATTTGAATATTTAACATTTACATACTCCACTTACGGTTGCCTGTTCAGCATACTGTGTAACTGAGTGTAGCTCAACTGTCCGGCACAGCTTCCCAAGCTTTAGACACGGGTTCGATTCCCGCCACCCGCTCCAGCCGCCTGCGGCAAGCAGACGGTGTTGTGCGTTACCGTGCTAAGTTGTGAATTAGCGCAGTTTGCGTAAACGAAATACATCCCGCAGCGCTTCCCAGGCCGGAAACATCGCAATAATTATCAGCGTTATCATGGCGCTACGTTCTAATTGCTGCAGGTTAAATATGCCATACCAGCGCTCGGCATTAAGCTGCAGCAGAGGTGAAGTACTGGCCAGATATAACGCTATAACGGCAATAGTAGTGTTAAGCAGCACATGGCTGGCTAACATGCTGCGGCTCCACAGCCGCTGCTGCAGTTGCCATAACGAATGCACTATGCCTAATACAATCACCGGCGTGCTGTATTGTAAAATTGTTCTGACATTGCTACTGAGGAACAAGCTACCCTGTGCCAGTTGCTCTGCCGATTGCCACCATGGGTACCAGATCACCACCAGCAAGAAAATGTAGCTGGCTAAATCAGTAAAGATGTCCTGCAGGGCTATATGTTGCCAGCCTGGCCCAGCCAGCGGCAGTTTTTCCGGTTGCCAGTTGGCGTTGCAGCTGGTATTGGCTGCAGGTTGCTGGCGTGACATCAACCAAAACGCCAGAGTAATAGAAGTAAAGCCAAAGCAGGCTTCATCTATAAAACCACCTAACAACACTAAGACATAACTGATCAGGCCCATATCAGCACTGCTTAACCAGTGCGTCGTTACGTCTACTATGTGCAATACAAATAATACGCCCAGTACCATAAATAAGGTGTTTTTATACAATGCCATATAGCTGGCATTAATCAGCGGCTGCACCGGCACAAACTGCTGGGCTACAGTGCGCGGATGGCCCATTTTTTTCAGTAATGCCGCAACATCAGCGTTACTCTGTTCACCCTGTTGCTCTGTCAGTGCGTCCAGTTGATCCATAATATTGGCATTTAACTCGCGGCCAATTTCATCGCGTTTGGATTCGGGCAACTCACGTTGCACCGCGGCAATATAGCGTTTTACCAGTTCCATTAACTCATCTCCTGTGGTGCCGTGCTTAGCAAGCCGCCAAGCGCGCCGTTTAAATGTTGCCATTCGTCAGTTAGCTGGCTAAGCAGCTGCGCGCCGAGCTCGGACAGCTGATAGTAGCGCCGTTCGCGCCCCTCACCCTGGCGCCATTCACTGCTTAGCAACTCCTGCTCGGCCAAACGGCGCACCAACGGATATAAGGTACCTTCGTCGATATCGATCCCGCCGTCCTGCAGTTGCTTGCGTAGTGAATAGCCGTAGTGCGGTTGCTTTAGCGAGGCCAGTACGGCCAGCACCAGTACGCCGCGCCGCAGCTCCAGCCGCATTTTATCCAGTTGTGCTGTAGTCATCTTCGTTGCTTCCTATACTGTGTCACGCATACTGTGCGTCACACAGTTAAATATACTATGCGCCATACAGTATAAAAGCAAGTTAGTTGCCCAAATAAACGTCAAAAAATATTAAACTGTTATTTTTCAAATACTTAAAACAAAATAGTTGGCAGTGAAGCGAGTAATAACGCAGTTTAGCGATGAGATAACAGGATGCGACGCCCGGTGCGCCGCATCATTAAGGTTGGTAAACGGTTAAAATGCCCACCTTAACCAGCGCAGCCCAACGGCACGGCGGACAGTTTTAACTACAGTGTTGTGTCGCAGGCTAAACATCACGCCGGCACTGCAGCTAAGCATTAAACCTGGCGCAGAGCTAATAAAAACAAGCGCGCGCTGCTGCAGCAGCTGCTGCTGAAATTGCAGATTGTGCTGCAGCCTGGCACCTTGCTCAGCAAGCTGCTGCACCCGCAGTCTGCGGCTTAATAATAGTTTATCAATCAGCATGCGATCCACCTGTTTGTGCAGGCTTATCTCTGGCGGCAAATACACTACACAGTTGTTGCCAGGTATGGCTAAACCCCACCTGAGATAACACGTAGCGTAAACTGCGCCAACACCAAAACAGCAGTAAACACTGCAACAGCAGCAAAACGCTGGCGGTAATAAGCGCTGTGCCGGTTACCTGAAAAACCACATATCCGATAACCAGCAACATACTGCCCCACAGCAAAATTAGCCCCGCGGCAAAACACACCACCAGGCCAGCCGCTACGGTAATACTGCGGGCAGATAACGACAACTCCGCCTGTGCGGTGTCGGCGGTCAGTTTTATTTGCTGCGTATAGTTGCTGCTAATACACCAACTGATAGCGGCAAGCTCAGTTAATTGATCCCATGTTTGTTCGCCAATATTTGCTGCCTTAGCAGGTTCAGGCGCCTGCGGCGGCGCCTCGGCTGTTTCACGACTTTGCATGCTAATGCCCTATCGGCGACGCAATAGTGAGGTAAGGAGCACGCCTGCGGCAAAGGCAATACCAGCAGTCGCTAACGGGTTTTGTTCCGCCAGCTGCCGGGTTTTGCTGTATGAGCTTTGCAGCTGCTGTTTAATGTGTTCCTGCTTTTGAGCAATATTGTCGCGCGATGTCGCAGCCGTTTTACGTAAGCTGTCTTCTGCGGCGGCAGCTTTCTCTGCCATCGCATCTACAGCATGATGCGCTGCCTGACTGGCTTTGTTGGTTACCGGCGAATTTGCAGCGCCATTTGCTGAACTGCCTGCCTGAGTTGATGAACTGGCCATAACAATCTCCTTGGTTAACGCGATGAATAGCAGCCCTCAGCTGCTTACTACAACGTTGACAACGCAATGGCTATGCCATAAAGAGAAAGATGATTATAAACAAATATTTATATTGTTTCGGTGGATAAAACCATCTGCAAAACCCTGAAAAAAACTGTAGATGTTACCTGCTGCAAGTAATCTTTACAGGGTAAAAAAGCGACCAAAACCAGACATCAGTCTGGCTTTGGCTGGAGAAAACATTAGTGGCTGTGGTTAAGGGCACATGCCTGGCGCAACTGACGCCACCACCACAACAACGCTGCGACTAACAGCGCTAAGGGTGAGCTGCTGCCACCGCCGGAACCTGAATTAACAGCGTTGTTTTGCCCGGCGGCAACCACGGCAATGCTGATATCGTCACTGCTACTGGCACCACGGTTGTCAGTTGTGGTGACTCTGAATGTCAGGCTGGCTGATGTGGCAGGCGCGACAAAACTGGCACTGGCGCTGGCAGCATTTTGCAAGGTGACCGCGGCGCCGCTGATTTGCTGCCATTGGTAGCTGATAGTATCGCCCTCGGCATCGGTTGCCACAGCACTAAGCGTTACCGTTTGTCCGGCATTGACCTGGCGGTTTTCTCCGGCATTTACCTGGGGAGCGGTATTGCTGTCGTTATCCAGAATGGTAACAACCAGACTGCCGGTTGGGCCGACCACACTGCCAGCCACACTGAGCAGCTGCACTGTAAAGGTTTCGTCCGGCTCTTGCAGTGCATCATCAATAACAGTCAGCATGATAGTTTTGTCGCTGCTATCAGCATCGGCCCAATCCAGTTGTGCGCTGGCGGCGCTGTAGTCGGCTCCGACGCTGGCGCTGCCATCCTGGGTCTGGTATTGCACACTCAGGGCACCGCTGCTGCCGCCAATTCGCTGCACGGTGATGGTAACGCTGTCGCCTTCGTTAGCCTGCACTGCGCTTTGCACCAGGCTCAGGCTACCTGGCCAGGGTGGCTCGGTACCAAAACCCAGCACTGCTATAGCCGGGGCGGCCAGGGTTGCACCGCCTTGCACATCATACAGCCTGACCAGCACAGTGCGCTGGCTCACTTCGCCGTTGTCCAGCGTCGTCACGCTAAGGGTTTTGTCACTGTTGTCATTAGCTGCCCAGCTTAAACGGCCTGCGCTGGTTTCATAGTCGCTGCCTGGCAACGCGCTGCCGGCAAAGGTGTGATATGCCACGCTAACCTCGCCTGCCCCCTGTGGCCGCTGCACCCGCAATTGCGCCACTTCGCCCGGCTCTACAACCACTGTACTGTTGGTAAAAGACAATGCTCCTGCCGCCACAGCTTTGGTATTGTCGGCCAGGATATACAGGCCAGAATTAATATCACTGCCTAAAATAAGTCCGGAGGGTAAGAAAGGATAAGTGCCCCACATACCGTTAAAGGCCGCACCGTCAGAGGGTAAAAAGGTGTCAAAAAAGCCCGCTTCTGTAGGCGCCGCCGGGTTAGTGATATCCAGTATCGTTAAACCACGCTGATAATTAGACATGTAGTAGCGGTTACCACGGACAAAGCCATTATGATCTATCGCCAGCGTCGGCCCACGCCAGAGGGGTTGCAATACCGGGTTACGTAAATCGTCCAGTGCGTAGATCCTAAGCGTGGTATTTAACGCAAAGCTGGATTCGTCCAGTTCATCATGCACAAACAGAAACCGGTTGTCTTCACTGCTCCAGCCGGAATGCACATAAGCTACCTGATCATAGCTAAACTGCGCTAACTGACTGGGTGACGCCGGCACTGAGCTATCCCACAGCCGCACGTCCTGCTCATTAAAATCAAACAGTATCTGACAGGGGCTTTGCTGACAGTCACTTAGTGCGCGCGCATCGTCAATTTGCATTGATGCCACATCATGGCTGTAGTCACCGGCAACAGCCTGTTGTTGCCACAGCGGCACCGGTGCGGTTGGGTTTGCCAGCGACAGGCTGCTTACTGCGCCGCGCTGGGTATTTTGCCCGGCCAGATGTAATAAAGGCGCGGTGGTGCTGTTTTGGCTATTACTGCTGTAATCGACACCACTGATATAAATATTGTGCGTTGACATAACACCGTTGTAAGTCGCGGCCAGTGAGATTTCAGAGGGTAAGCGGGTTAAATCGATGATCTGAATACCATCACTGCCTTCAGATGACACATAAGCATAGGCCTGCCAGCGGCGCAGTGTGCGGTCAAAATATTGATACACCTTAATATCGCGCCAGGTGGTGCTGCTGCCGGCTATAGTGCCGACTTCAACCGGGTTTTGCGGATCAGCCAGGCTAACCACAGCGGTACCATTGCGTAAGCCAATAAGCGCATATTCAGTGCCACTGTTTAGATCGACATGGCCCCAGATATCATTGGCAGAAGATGGCTGCGAGCTAAAATCAGCCAGCGCCATATGCGCCACTAAATCAATATTATGACAACTGAAATTACCGGCTTTGCCATTTACGCATTGCTGCGCGGTTTGCGAGTGACTCAGGCTTTGATGCTGCAACAGCCGCAGCGCTAAGCTGTCGGACAGCTGTGCCTTACCGTCGCGAATAAGATGAAAACCCCGCCGGCTAACCTCATCCTGCCATTGCAGCGGAATGCCACTTAACAAGGTGCGGTTGATATCCGGCGCCTGCAGCTGGTAATGGTCGATGCGGCTGTAACCGCCCAGTACCGGCACCAAATCACTGCTAAAGTAAAACAACTGCTCGTCATCTGTCAGCTGATAATGGCCGGCAGCCACCAACACCTTGTCACCTTTGTTGGCCTGCTGCACGGCATAAGCAATGCTCTGGCACGGCCGCAGCGGCTGATCACAACGGCCGGCATCCTTGCCGTCGGTCGCAACATAACGGGCTTTGTCATGCTCGGCATGCGCCTGTACCGGCAGCGGTGCTGTCAGTGCCAGTACTGTTAACATTAGTGCTGCTACGCCGGCCTGCTGCAGGCCAGAAACGGCTAATTGTTTATCCATTTGTCGCACCTTGTCCATCGACCCTTGTTGTAATTTGCGCTATTGTTAACGCCATCATATTGTTATGCAAGTGTTTCTTTATGTTAAGACTTAGTCTGGCACTGCTGCCCGTTTTACTCAGCGGCTGCGGCCCTGCGGCACCAAAATCCAGTACAACCCTGTCTGTGCAATTACACTTTAACGGCGCACCATTACACTGTAGCAGCCCTATCGACATTGCCGGGCAAAACTGGCATTTGCAGCAACTGCAGTTGTACTTAAGCGACTTTAGCCTGAACAATAACGCTTTATTGCTTGACCCGACGCTGCCCCATCAACAAGCCCGGCTGGCACTGCTTGGCAGCGTCTGTGACAACAGCGCCACCCAGAGCGCAAACTGGCAAGTTAAGTTTACCCGGCCGCTGACACCAGGTGAGCTGACATTTTTTGTGGCGGTACCACAGTCGCTTAATCATCAGGATCCGCTCAGCGCTAAAGCACCGCTTAACCAAAGTGATATGTACTGGAGCTGGCAGCAGGGTTATAAGTATCTGCGCCTGGAGTTAGCCGGCGCACAACAACAGTGGGCACTGCATTTAGGCGCCAGCGGTTGCCAGTCGGCCAGCCCGCTGCGCCCGCCTGCCACTGCCTGCGCAGCACAAAACCGACCGCACGTGCGGCTTAATTATCAATACGGCCAAAACCTGACGCTGGATTTAGCGCCGCTGCTTGCAGACATAGCCTTATCTGCCGATAACCACTGTATGTCAGATCCTAACCGCTTAAGCTGCCAAACCTTGCTGCCCCGGCTGGGCATAGAGGCACCGCCGCTGGGCTGGAGTATGCAATGAGAATTGCGGCTGTTTTACTGCTGGTTTTGCTAAGCAGCTGCAGCAAACCGCAGCAAGAATACCAGTGGCAGTTGCCCGACGGCTTTCCGTTACCGGTAGTACCGGCCGACAATCCAATGAGTGCAGCCAAAGTAGAGCTGGGCCGGCATTTGTTTTACGACACCGCACTTTCAGCTAATCAGCAGCAAAGCTGCGCCAGCTGCCATCAGCAGCAATATGCGTTTAGCCAGAGGCTCAAGGTGTCGGTGGGTAGTACCGGCCAGCCACACCGGCGCAATGCTTCAGCACTGGTCAATGTGGCTTACAACAATACACAAACCTGGGCCCACGATGGCCTTAGCCATATTGAAACACAGCTGATGCTGCCGCTGTTTGGTGACTCGCCGGTAGAACTCGGTGCCGGCGGCCATGAACAGCAGATCTTAAGCCGGTTACAGCGTGCGCCTTACCCGCAACTATTCGCCGCTGCCTTTGCCGACAGCCAGCCAAATTTTCATCGCATTATTGATGCCCTGGCCAGCTTTAGCCGCAGCTTGTTATCGTTTAACTCGCGTTTTGACCGCTATGCCTACCAGCAGGATGACGCTGCGCTTACCAAGCAAGAACTGCAGGGGCTGAATTTATTTTTCTCAGAAAAGCTCGAGTGCCACCACTGCCATGGCGGCTTTAATTTTACCCAGGCTACCAGCCACCAACGTCAGCCGCTGGACAGAAGGCCATTTCATAATACCGGCTTGTACTATGTCAGCCGGCCCGATTTAGCCGGTATGGGCTACCCGCAGCACGACACCGGCTTAAGTGAAGTTACATTAAACCTGGCAGACGACGGCCGTTTTCGCGCGCCTACGTTGCGCAACGTGGCATACAGCGCGCCCTATATGCATGACGGCAGTATAGCTACGCTTGAGCAGGTAATAGACTTTTATGCCGCCGGCGGCCTGGTAACAACAGTGAATGGCCAGCCAAGCGATGGCCGGCAGCATCCGTTAAAAAGTAGTTTTATACGCGGCTTTGCTCTAACCGCAGCAGAAAAACAGGCGTTACTGGCGTTTTTACACAGCCTGAGCGACGAGCAATTTATTACCAACCCGGCTTACGCCAACCCCTGGCTTAGCGAGCGCCCCCACTAAGCGTCACTAAATTTTTGCTATTTTAACTGCCACAGGCTAAATTACTGGATATTGATACAGTATAAATAAAATTACGCTTATGATGCTATACATCGCAGAGAAGCCCAGCGTCGGCCGTGCTGTTGCTGCAGTGCTGGCCAAACCGCAGCAAAAAGGCGACGGCTTTATTAAGCTGGCTAATGGTGACGTAGTGACCTGGTGTATTGGCCATTTACTCGAGCAGGCCGAGCCGGAAGCCTACAATGCCGAATACAAAAAATGGCGCAAAGAGCATTTGCCGATCATTCCAACCGAATGGAAACAACAAATAAAACGCGAAACCAGTAAGCAGTTTAGCCTGGTCAAAAAACTGATTAACCAGGCGGATGTGCTGGTTAATATGGGCGACCCGGATCGGGTCGGGCAAATTCTGGTTGATGAAGTGATTAACTATGCCGGCATCAGTAAAACCAAGCGCGACGCCACTCAGCGCTGCCTGGTAAACGACATGAACCCGACCGCAATTAAAAAGGCGCTGAATAACCTTAAGCCCAATACAGATTTTATTCCGCTGGCTACCTCAGCCTTAGCCCGGGCCCGCGCCGATTGGCTGTACGGCATTAATATGACGCGGCTATGTACCCTACTTGGCCAGCAAGTGGGCTATCAGGGGGTGTTATCGATTGGTCGGGTGCAAACACCGGTGCTGGGTTTAGTGGTACAGCGCGATCAGGACATTGAAAACTTTGTTAGCAAGCCATTTTATGACGTCTTTGTCACGTTAGAGACCACACAGCAGTGCACTTTCCAGGCTAAATGGCAGCCCAGTACAGCCTGCCAGCCCTACCAGGACGACGATGGCCGCGTTGTAGTTAAAAAGCTGGCCGAAACCGTATTACACAAGGTACTGCAGCAAACGGGTAGTGTTAAAGCGGTAACACGGCAACAAAAAAAGCAGGCAGCGCCGCTGCCTTACAGTTTGTCGTCACTGCAAATTGACGCCGCCAAACGCTTTAGTCTGCCAGCGCAAAAAACGCTGGATATTTGCCAGCAGTTATACGAGCGGCATAAGTTAATTACTTACCCAAGATCAGATTGCCGCTACCTGCCCGCCGGCCACTATGCTGAGCGCAGCGCCGTCACCACAGCCATTGCGAATACGGCAACCGACTTAGCCACAGCCGTAAGCCAGGCCGACCTGACACTTAAAAGCAAAGCCTGGAACGATAGCGAAGTTGGTGCCCACCACGCCATTATTCCCACCTCTACCAGCATGGCGGCCAGTCGCTTAAGCCACGAAGAGCTAAAGGTGTACCAGCTGATTGCCCGCCAGTATTTAATGCAGTTTTATCCGCCGTTTTTGTACAGCGAACACCAGATTGACTGCGAACTGGCGGGCGGGCTGTTTATCGCCAGGCAAAAGTCAGTTATCGCCCAGGGCTGGAAGGCGCTATTAACCACTGAGCGGCCCGGCGATAGCAATAACGCACAGGACACTGATTTTTCGCCCACGCCTCTGCCGGATGTGAAACAAGGCGATGTACTGCAATGTATTGACGGCAAGCTGGATGAAAAGCAAACCAGCCCACCGAAACACTTTACCGATGCCACTCTGTTGGCCGCTATGACCGGCATTGCCCGCTATGTTAGCGATCCGGAGATTAAAAAGGTGCTGCGGGAAACAGACGGTCTCGGCACCGAGGCTACCCGCTCCGGCATTATCGAATTATTATTTAAGCGGCAGTTTTTAACCCGGCAAGGCAAAGACATTCGTGCCACCGAGATTGGTAAAAAGCTGATTAACAGCTTACCCCAGCGTATGGTGGTGCCCGATATGACAGCGCACTGGGAAGCCCAGCTAGAAGCCATTTGTGCAAAACGGCTGCGTTACAACGATTTTATGCAGCCGCTGCAAAGTGGTTTAACAACACTGCTAACAGAGCTTGAGCAACAACAAAGCGGCTTTAGCGCATTAAAAGGCCTGGGACAGCAGCGCGGGCAACGGCGCAAACCGAAAACCAGGCGCTTTAGTGCGAAAAAGCCGACAAAATAAAGCTGAAGCTGTAACCGGCGTCTACACAGAACCAACGCCCGAAAGTGTTATACAAACGCAATTGGTTGCTACAGCTATTGCAGGCGCTTTAGCTTCAGGCCACTATTAGCGCTGTTATTTCATCTGGCCGGAGCTTACTGTGCGTTGTACTGTTACCTTATTGCTGGCGCTATTAGCGCTGCCACTTGCGGCGCAAAGCTATTACCCACCGCGAGGCGACTGGGCCAGCGTAAGCCCAGAGGCATTGCAGGTGGATGCCGCTAAACTCTCTGCAGCCGTTGACTATGCCCTTGCCAGCGAAAACCCGGCAGCTAAAGATCAGGCCATAATACAAGCCACTACTTTCGGTGCCCGCGAGCCCTATGATCAGATCATCGGCCCTATGGGCATACGCGCTGCTGCCAACGGTCTGATTGTGTACAAAGGCAAACTGATAGCCCGCTGGGGCGATGTCGACAGTGTCGATATGACGCACAGCATAGCCAAAAGCTTTTTAACCACTGTTACCGGCTTAGCCTGGCAACAAGGCTTAATTGACAATCTGCAAGATAAGGTTGGCCCTTATATGCCCCATGGCACCGCGCTGTATGATGGCGAGCACAACAGCCAAATCCGCTGGGAGCACCTGCTGCGCCAAACCAGCGACTGGCAAGGCACTTTGTGGGGCAAGCCTGACTGGGCCGATCGGCCCGAGAGCAAAACCCCGGCCGACTGGCCAAACCGGCCACTGCGCACACCCGGCAGCCACTACAAATACAATGATGTGCGTATTAACCTGCTGGCGCTGTCAACCTTGTATGTCTGGCGTAAGCCACTGCCTGAAGTGCTTAACCAACAGATTATGCAGCCGATTGGCGCTTCCTCTACCTGGCGCTGGTATGGCTACGACAACAGCTGGATCGAACTCGACGGCCAAAAAGTGCAATCGGTGTCCGGCGGCGGCCACTGGGGTGGCGGTATTTTTATTAACGCCTGGGATTTAGCCCGTTTTGGTTATTTATTTTTACGCGACGGTAAATGGCAAGACCTGCAGTTAATCAGTAAAGACTGGATCGCCATGGCAAGAACCGGCGGTAACGCCAATGCCGAATATGGTTTTGCTAACTGGTTTTTAAACCCGGGCCGTCAAGCCCTGCCCAATGCGCCGGAAACCGCCGTTACGTTTCAGGGCGCCGGCCGTAATGTGATTTATATCGATCAGCAAAATGACCTGTTGATGGTAACGCGCTGGATTGGCAATGGTGACGAGCTCAATCAACTGGTGGGTAAAGTACTAGCTGCGCTGCCGGACTAAAGGTTAGCGTTCATTTTCACTACCCTGGCTAAGGCTTTTGTTATAGCTCTTTAAACTACAGCAATTAACATGGCTAGGGTTCACGAGGTATCAAATTGGCCGCAGTAGACTTGATTTCTATCTGCCCCGGTTATTTAAGATTCAACATATTAAACAACAGACGATACGAGCCTGACCAGTGGCTTTCGTTGACTTAACTTATGATATTTCATTTAGTTAGTCGCGGCTCACTGTTTACTTCTTGCACAGCAATTAGATGAGCCCGTCCGTAACCACCAAACAGAAGCGGCTGCACTTCTAACGTTACGTTCAAGGTAACACCTCGTTTTTTCAGTTCGTGGGGACTAACCGCCCATAGTCGCTTTTTATCCTCTTTACTGACAAAAAAGCGCTGCCCTCCCTCAACAATTGACACAACAGAATTTCCTAAGATGATAGTTTCGATAAAGTCGCGATTCGAAATGTTGATATCAACGAAATCAAATACTATTTCACTTTCTATTTTTATCGACTGGTTAAAATCTGGCAATCGATATAAGACTATTGAAATCAGTAGGTATGACATTATGCCAATCAAAAGCAACAACACTAATTCTCCAATAATTTTCAACTGATGCTGAACCACGAGACGCAATCTTTGAATCAATTTTTCTCCAATGTCTACGCTGTATGCTTAACGCTAAGTTCAACAACTTACAAACTGTCCAGCAAGCGTAACTTGCGAGCTGGAACAATAATGTGGACTCCCCATGACTATCCGGCATCGACCTACCAAACTGAAAATATCTAATCAAACAGTGACAATTGTGGGGAAGTCGCACGGAGCAGTCTAAACGCTGTGGGGGCGATATTGCAAAGCTGATGTTTCAAATTTATGGCGTTAATGCTAATTCTGCTAAAACTGTTGTAGTGTACAAAATATCCAGCTACGAGGTACGGCGCTTTGTCGCTAATAAACCAGCGATATTGATTGGCATTAAAACCTGCGGTAGTGCATATAATTAAGCGCGCGAACACAGCTTACTGCTGAACAAAATCCGCAGCTATATGTATCTGTTTAGCATGGTGATTAACCAAGGCCGTTCAGCACTGGCCAAAGCATTACCGCTGGTTAGTGAAAAAGAGTCCCTGCCCTCACTGATTCATCAACGCATGGCAGCTTTAGCTGATAAGCCGACCTATTTAGGAACACGCTCTGATGCGCTCAGTAACCGGATTTTACAATTTTCATCATGATAGATTTGGTAGCGCTATTGATTTAACCCCACCACACAGATACAATTTTATCACTGCAAAATAATGGTTTTATAATAATTGTGAAGTATAAATTTTTCTTTGTTTTTTTTCCGCTCATTTCGTCTTTCCCATGTTTTTCTGATACTTATTATGCTGGAATCGATTATACGATGACAGGTATTGAACTTAGTGGAGAAAAAGCTAAACCAGATGCCACCGCAATACGATTGGGAGCCAGTAATAACAACATGGCGCTTGAGGTTCAATACCTCATCTCCAATGAAACAGATAACATTTATAATATGAAGTTCGATTTAGAACAAAGCGTTGGACTTTATTTTGTTATGCAATCAGGCATCACTGATGGCTACGGTTTAAATGTTTCACTAGGTTATGCCATGAATAAAATGGCGGTTTCTGGTCCATCGAATACCTACAACGGTAAAGACCAATACGACGGTTTTTCATGGCGCATAGCCTTACTTCAACAAATTCCTTACTTAGAGCGGACCCAGGTCAGGCTTGCTTATCAATCCTTATATAAAGACAGCGATATTGAAATAACAGGGATTTCCCTTGGTATTACATACCAGTTTTAGCAGCTGAATATTTGCTACAAAAAGGCATTTTTATGAAAATAAAATCATTTATCAACTTTCAAAAGTTGTCGTTTGTTGCCGTATTATCTATCAGTACTTTAGTGACAGCATGTGGCTCGGACAACAATTCAGACAAATTAGCTAAAGCTGTAAAGTTGGAAAGCGAACGAGCTAAGGGCACTATCATTGAGTCAGTGACAATACATGGAGATAGCACACGCTTAAAAGCCGGTGAAACACATCAACTTAGGGCCTCCGGAGTAGACAGTAATAATGAAACAAGGGATATAACTAACGAATTAACGTGGGAGTCAAGTGACACTAGCATCGCTACTGTCAATAATGCAGGTTTAGTCACGGCAGTCGCTAATTCCGATATCAACCAGGGCATTGTAACCATAACAGGCACTACAATTAATGATATTTCAGGCGAAGGCGAAATCTCTGTCAGTGATGTTGCAGTAAAGACAATAAGTCTAAAACAAGTCACTCCGAGTTCTGGCAATATAAATACCTGCATCGACGCTTATATTCGCGCAGATGTTGGCTATGTAGATGGTTATACTTCGCTAAATACAACAAAAGATATGAGCTTCAGTGTAGACAGTGACTCCAGTGCAGTTGTTACTTCTGACGGTGCGCTATACACATCTGCGCCCCAAGTGGAAAGTAGCACTATTACGGCTCGTATTGGCGACATTGAAGGACAATTAACCGTTACT
This sequence comes from Rheinheimera muenzenbergensis, assembly GCF_036984005.1. Taxonomy (NCBI): domain Bacteria; kingdom Pseudomonadati; phylum Pseudomonadota; class Gammaproteobacteria; order Chromatiales; family Chromatiaceae; genus Rheinheimera; species Rheinheimera muenzenbergensis. The sequence goes on along the minus strand of NZ_JALAAR010000002.1, from coordinate 129,720 downwards.
GCTGATCCTGTTAATTTAGAGACTCTTGATGTACTGTTTGATGATAAGGTTACCAGAATAATTACTTTGAATATTGGTGAACGTATTAACGTTAATGCCCAGTCGAATTTAGACCCTACCGTTTCTACCAAGCAATATCAAATAGACAATTCGATCTCCTGGGCACAAAGCGATCACAGATTAATAGGCATTACAAACTCTGGTGAAAATAAAGGTACTATTTTAGGACTTGCGCAAGGCGTTACTACATTGATAGGAAGCTGTGGTGGCAAAGAAGCAAAAGCAACAATTGAAGTTAAAGGCCAATCTACCATCAATTCTATAAAAATTAATGATGGTAGTGACATTATTACCATAGCGCCATCAGAATCTATAGAGCTCATACTTACCGCAAATTATAGCTCAGCGCCAGACAGCATAAATGTTTCAGAATTTGCACACTGGAACCTCAATGGAAGTGACTTATTTGATGCTGAATTAACTGCTTTAGGCACAGACAAAGCAAGCTTTAAGTTAACGAGCTCAGCAAATAATAAAGGCAGTGCCATTATTTCTGTTATTTATGACAACATTATCAGTAGCGTACGTATTAATATAGAATAATACTGTTAGACTTGCAGAAGGCATAAAAGTAACGTACACCATGCGATCGAAGTCCAGAAAATGATTTCTTTCGACCTTTAAAAGCCAGACACGAGGTCAGGCTTTTTCACATCAGTACGCAGCTTACTTTTCGTGGTGCAAACGCATATACGGCGGCAGCAAAGGCCTATAGCTCATTTTTCAAAGCCGCCCACTCCTCAGCTGACAGTATCTTCGGCGCTACCCTGGGTAAGCCGGAAGCATAAAACAGCGGCGACGTTTTGTAGCTGCCGCTAATGCGGCTGGTAACCACAATCCAGATAAAGCGGGCGATAACGCCAAAGAGTCCGCGCTGCTTTAGCTGCGGTGTGCCAAGCGCGGTATCGGTGTTTACAGCAGCAACCTTGCTGCCGAAATCGTCATTCATCCGCTGCCGGTCCAGGCAACTGTGGATCAGGCCAATAAAGGCTACTTTGGGGTTAGCTATGGTGTTGCCAATCGGCGTATCGCAGCATGACGCATACCAACGCAGCATACCTGTGTCGCTAAGGCGGATGGCCGCCAGACAATCCTCGCCCTGCAAAAAACGCAGTCGAGATTGGGCAACTTGCACAATTTCAGTGCCGCCCTGCTCGTCCAGTACATCAGCCGCTTTGCCAAGGTAACCAGCAAATGCCCGGCAATCTGTGCAGTAGCAAATAATGCGGCTGTGGGTGCCTGAGCCTTCAACCTGGCCGCGCACACTGCCGCATTTACATTGGATTGCATGCATCACCAGTAACTCCTTTTTACGTATAATTTTTATCTGACACTAATTATTTCTTAAATTTTTAAAGCGCCATATGCAACAGTGGGTAAGCTTTGCCCTGTCCATCGACTGCTGAGCGGCCTGTTACTTTAAAACCAAGATGCTGGTAAAAACCAAGTGCCTGCACATTCTGTTCATTGACGTCGACTTTTAACGCGCCCTGCTCGTTGATAGCATGGGCTGCTAACATGGCACCAATGCCTTTACCGCGCGCAGCTGGCGCAATAAATAGCATTTCAATATTACCGTCGTGGACACCGCAAAAACCCTGTATTTCACCCTCGCCATTTTTAGCGCACCTTAAATCAACGGCGTCAAAATAGTGTTGCAGTATTAAAGGCTTTAACTCCTGCAGATCAGCTTCGGCCAGAAAATCATGGGTTGCTCTAACCGAGGCTTCCCAGATTTCTATCAGCTTTAAGTGATCCGCTTTTTCTACAATATCAATAATCATTAACAAACCCAGTTGAAAATTTAATGCTGCCAACTCAAGCTGCAGTAGAGACGCGGTGCGCCGTATAGGAAATTCGAACTATGTATAACAGAGATGAAGTGCTTGCCTTGTTATACGATGGTGCCATTTTTCTTGAATATCTCCATCGATATTCTTGATATCTTTAGCGCTAGCAAAAATGCCAACACGTGATGCCAATAAAAAACGCTATCAATTCTTGAAATATCGAATCCCTGCATACCGCGTGCATCCTCTCTCTGAGAAATTGCTTTTTCATTCTCTTTGCTTATTGTTATAAATTCTTCAGCTTTATCTTGAACATATTCCCATGTGCCTTCGAGTTTTTGACCTTTATATTCAAAGTTATCTGCCCAAACGGTGTCTGAGGTCATATTTTCTGGGCCTGTTTCCCGATCAAAGTCAAACCTCATTTGCGGGATCATATGCTTTAATCGATCGCACTCTCCAAAATTTGGCTCTGGAGAAACCTCCCATATATCAGCTCTTGATTTCAGCGGATCGCAATCATTTGTAACAACTGTCTCCGCGGCGTATATAAACTCAACTTGCGCTAGTTTTCTCTTAGCGAATTGTTCCTGTAGATATTTTTGTTTCGAAGCATCATTTAACCCTGAAACAGCTGCGATAATACTCAAGATGGCAACAACTTCAAATAAGTAGTCAGTAGACTTCCAGATATTTTCGTGTTTTTTGAATCGAAATAGAACGACATGAAAAAATACTAAACTCACTACAAAGATTACTATTGTAGCTTCTAAGCTATCGTCAAGAAAATGATAGCCGACAACTACAATAGAGAAAGTCATGAAACAGCAGAATAGAAAAGCTTTTAAAGTTTTTTTACGCACAATTATTGCCTCTCTATAACGCCGTTTTAAGCGACTTGTAATAGTTTGCTAAAATGTGAAGCGAAGCGGAACCGAGCAAACTGTTACGAGTCCGACTTGAAAACCCTTGTTAGGCATTTCTAGAATGCTGCAGTCGCACCTCTAATTATGGCTTTTATAAGATCAGTTCTTTCTATTAATGATACTAGATTATTTTCTTTAACTTTGTATTCGGATTGATTCTCGGCCACTTGCTGCTGGGATTCATCACCTTTACGTAAAAATGCAGGGACATCCATATACGCTACTTCGTCCCTATTCGAGTTGCTCTGGTTTAATATTTTGGCTGGCCTCTCATGAGTTAAGCTTTTACTTAATAATTCGGCTTCATTTTGAAGCATTAAAATTCTTTTCTCCATGATGGTTTCAAATTGAGAAAAGCGATCTTTTTGATGAGATAACTCCAATTGAAGTAACCTAATTTCTTTCTTATGAATTAAATTTGAAACAAACCAAGAAAGTCCAACAGCACCGCCAACTAAAGCAAGTATTGAGCTAAGGATATACTTCCAATTATTTATTACAGTTTCACCTATGAATCTAACTAATTCTGGATCTGACATAAATGTTAAATACTCCTTGAATGCCTAACAGCTTACCCAAAGGATCAGAACCCGCGAGTTGCGCTACTGAGATCCCGCAAGTTGCAATTTTGTGTCCAGTCTATGGCGCCAGCTCAATGTAAATCAAGCATTTTATCTTGTAGCAATTTATGCTGCTGCAAACTAAGGGATTGAAACCCTTAAGCTGGCGGTTTGAACCTCTAAAAACAAAAAAGCCAGACACGAGGTCTGGCTTTTTCACATCAGTACGCTGCTTACTTCTCGTGGTGTAACCGCATATGCGGGAACAGGATTACATCACGGATTGATGCGGCGTCGGCCAGTAGCATTACCAGACGGTCGATACCGATGCCCTCGCCTGTTATTGGAAGTAATTCGTCCAGCCGGTTGGTTCCCTTGCACCACCTGGCTACCAGTGGCACCTTGTTACGATTTCTTTTTAACTAAGCGTTTATAAACTATAGAAGCGCCTACACTGCCAGCAGTAAATAGAACAAATGCAACGCCTAAAAATATTTTGAAATATTTGGCTGCATCATCTTCACCTTGAGATAAAGGGCCAAATACATTTCCAATCACATAGAAAATTAAAATGCTCAGGCCAATGCCGATAACACCGCCGATTAGGGCAGTTACTAAACGCATCATATGATCGACCTCCAGAAAATTATTTCTTTCGACTTTTCAAAGTCAGACCAAACACCATCAATAGACAGTCCCGTCGAGATCCTCAGCCAAGACGACCAATCGGTCAACCTTGAGCCATTCCATAAATCAATATGGTCGCCGGTTGGATTGTTGACCGGATCAGTACTTCTTAGCCAATAATCTTTAAAATAAATGATCCCCTTTTTCCCAGAAATATACTTTTTGAAATCTTTAGACGGCACTTTGACTCCTTGTTCAAAAGACGTCGGCCTTACTTTTGACAAGGCATGCGCCAGTTGCTCAGCTCTTAAGATGTGCCCTTCTGATTTAGGATGGTGCCAGCAATGTTCCGCACCCGGTAAAGTTGTCGTATCGAACCCACATGTAGCTAAAGCATTGCCAATACGAATGGCGCATTGGTTTGAGAATGCCGGTTCATTATTCACTGTACACGGATTATCTACATCACTTATAGTCGCATGAGCTTGCCATAAATCTTTGAATTTAATCATATACACGTCCCTTTAGTGTTGCTCTCAGAAAACAATAACGCACCAGAAGAAAACCAGCTTGCTGAACAAGATCTCCCTCAGAGCTACATTGTTTATATTTTGTTATTTATTATGCATTGAAAGAATCAACAAACCAACATAGCAATCACATTTGTAGAGCAGCTTTTTGTTGTCCCTTGAAACAAAACAGCCAGGCATTGCCTGGCTGTTTTAGCGTAAGTGATAACTTACTTATCGTGGTGTAAACGCATATGCGGGAACAGGATCACGTCGCGGATTGACGCGGCGTCGGCCAGTAACATAACCAGGCGGTCGATACCGATTCCCTGGCCAGCTGTTGGCGGTAGGCCGTGCTCCAGCGCGGTTACGAAGTCGTCATCGTAGAACATGGCTTCATCATCACCGGCGTCTTTTTGCGCGACCTGCTCGCGGAAACGCTCAGCCTGATCTTCAGCATCATTAAGCTCGCTAAAGCCGTTGCCCAGCTCGCGGCCGCCGATAAAGAATTCAAAGCGGTCGGTGATTTCCGGGTTGTGGTCGTTGCGGCGCGCCAGTGGTGATACTTCTGCCGGGTATTCAGTAATAAAAGTTGGGTGACGCAGTTTGGTTTCTACCAGCTCGTCAAACACTTCCATTAAAATACGGCCGTGACCATAGTTGGCTTTAACGTCAATGCCCAGGCTCTTGGCTAATTCTGCTACTGCTTCACGTGTCGCCAGTTGCTCTTTAGTTAGCGTTGGGTTGTAGTGCAAGATAGACTCGGTAACCGACATCCGCGCAAATGGTTTACCAAAGTCAAACACTTCGCCCTGATACGGTACTTCGGTGCTACCCAGTACATGCTGCGCCAGGCCGCGGAATAACTTTTCGGTTAAGTCCATTAAATCGTTGTAATCAGCATAGGCCCAGTAGAATTCCAGCATGGTAAATTCCGGATTGTGGCGCGTTGAAACGCCCTCGTTACGGAAGTTACGGTTAAGCTCGAATACTTTTTCAAAGCCGCCAACAACTAAACGCTTTAAATACAGCTCAGGCGCGATACGCAAAAACATCTGCATATCCAGTGCGTTGTGATGGGTTTCAAACGGCCGCGCCGAAGCGCCGCCAGGTATCGCCTGCAGCATTGGCGTTTCAACTTCTAAAAAGCCTTCTTCGTTAAAGAATTTACGAATGTAGGCCACGGTTTTGCTGCGCACTAAAAAGGTATGGCGTGACTGCTCGTTAGAAATAAGGTCCAGGTAACGCTGGCGGTAGCGCGCTTCGTTATCGGTTAAGCCGTGGAATTTATCCGGCAGCGGGCGCAGCGCCTTGGTTAACAGACGAATATCACTTAGCCATACTGTTAGCTCGCCGGTTTGGGTTTTAAATAAATGGCCGCTAGCACCGATAATGTCGCCTAAATCCCATTTTTTAAACTGGTCGTTGTAAACACCTTCTGGCAGGCTGTCGCGCGCGACATACAACTGAATTTTGCCGCCCATATCCGAGATAGTAACAAAGCTGGCTTTACCCATAATACGGCGCGTCATAATGCGGCCGCCCAGGCTTACGGTAATTTTCTGCGCTTCCAGCTCTTCTTTGCTTAAATGGTCGTACTTGGCAATCACGTCGCTGGAGATGCTGTTACGGCGAAAATCGTTCGGGAACATAAAGCCGTCTTCGCGTAGCTGCGCCAGCTTATGTTTTCGCTCAGCAATCAGTTTATTTACGTCCTGAATTTCGTCTTGTGGTTGCTGTTGGTCAGACATAGTGTATTTCCTGATTGAGAGAGAAAGTTAACAATTACAGGCCGGCTTTTAAGCTGGCTTCAATAAATTTATCCAGATCGCCGTCTAACACCGATTGGGTGTTACGGGTTTCGATACCGGTGCGTAAGTCTTTGATGCGCGAGTCATCCAGCACGTAAGAGCGGATCTGGCTGCCCCAGCCGATATCCGACTTGGTGTCTTCCAGTGCCTGCTTTTCCGCATTTTGCTTTTGCAGTTCAAACTCGTATAACTTGGCGCGCAGTTGCTTGTAAGCATTGTCGCGGTTTTTATGCTGCGAGCGGTCGTTCTGACACTGCACCACGATATTAGTGGGTAAGTGAGTAATACGCACGGCAGAGTCGGTACGGTTTACGTGCTGACCACCGGCACCCGAGGCGCGGTAGGTGTCGATCCGTAAATCGGCCGGGTTGATATCAATTTCGATATCGTCATCAATTTCCGGCGAAACAAACACCGAAGCAAAGGAGGTATGGCGGCGGTTACCACTGTCAAACGGGCTTTTGCGTACTAAGCGGTGCACGCCGGTTTCGGTGCGCAGCCAGCCGTAGGCATATTCGCCACTAAATTTAATGGTACAGCCTTTAATACCGGCCACGTCACCGTCGGTTACTTCGTAAAGTTCTGGTTTAAAGCCTTTGTCTTCACCCCAGCGCAGGTACATGCGCATTAAAATGCTGGCCCAGTCCTGTGCTTCGGTACCGCCCGAGCCGGATTGAATATCCAGATAGCAGTCATTTTGATCATTTTTACCGGAGAACATACGGCGAAATTCCAGCAGACTGAGTTGTTTGTCTAAGTCGGCCAGTTCAGTTTTGGCTTCTTCGAAAGTGTCTTCATCTTCGGCTTCTACCGCCAGTTCCAGCAGGCCTTCTACGTCTTCCAGGCCACGGTCCAGCTTGTCGATAGTTCCCACGACCTGTTCCAGTGCCGAGCGCTCTTTACCCAGCGCCTGAGCTTTATCCGGCGTATTCCAGATGGCGGAATCTTCCAGCTCGCGCGAGACTTCTTCTAAGCGTTCTTTTTTGCCATCGTAGTCAAAGATACCCCCGAAGCACCTTGGTGCGTTCAGTAAGATCTTTAATGCTGTTGTACACCGGATTGACTTCAAACATGCTGTGCTCGGTAACCTTGAATAACGGGAGAAAAAACAGGCGGCGATTGTAGCAAATTTATCGCAGGACGTGCAGCCATCTAAGCATTAAAAAATGCCAGCCCAACTCTGCAGGCCGGTTTACAGTGCCTGCATATGCCGCACTATCAGCTGCAGGCTTTGTTTATCGCGGTATTCATTAATATCCAGCTGGTAAGCCAGTTGGACTTTTTGCACGTTAACATTAGGCCAGGCTTTGTTGTTAGCATTAAACCAGATGGCATCTACCAGGGTGCCCGTTGGCGTTTGCAGCATCATTTTCAGGTGTTTGTCAGCCAGCATTTTCTGGCTTATTAGAGTAAATTCACCGTCAAACACCGGCTCTGGAAAGGCCTGGCCCCAGGGGCCGGCATTTTGCAGCAACTGGCTAAAGCCAATATCAAAGCAGTCGGCCGGCAGCTCGCCGTCGGTGTAAATAACGGCGGTTAACTGCTCTGGCGTCAGGCGTTTTTTTGCCGTTAAATTCAGGGCCAGTTTAAAGGTGTCCAGCCGCTCGGCACTGATGGTTAACCCGGCTGCCATGGCATGGCCGCCAAATTTTTTGATAAGACCTGGGTAATGGCTGGAAATTTCTTCCAGTAAATCACGGATATGTAAGCCATTTATCGAGCGTGCCGAACCTTTTAACTCGCCTTCGTCACCCTGGGCAAACACTATGGTAGGCCGGTGAAACTGCTCTTTAATGCGGCCGGCCAAAATGCCAATAACGCCCTGATGCCAGTCGTGCCGGTACAAACATAAGCATTCTGGCAACTCAGCGCCGTCAAACGATAGCTGGCTTAAAAACGCCTGTGCCTCGGTTTGCATGCTTTGCTCTATCGCGCGGCGCTCTACATTTAAACTGTCCAGTTCAGCAGCATATTGCCGCGCCAGGCCTAAATCCCCGGCGAGCAGACAACTTATGCCAAGCGACATATCATCCAGCCGGCCGGCGGCATTTAAACGCGGAGCCAGAGCAAAACCAAAGTCACTGGCTGTCAGTTTGGCCGCACTGCGGTTAGCTACATCTATCAGTGCCTGTATCCCGGGGCGGCATTTACCACTGCGAATACGCATTAGCCCCTGATACACTAAAATACGGTTGTTGGCGTCCAGTGGTACGACATCGGCCACGGTGCCCAGTGCGACTAAGTCGAGTAATTCAGCTAAGTTTGGCTCTTTCTGCTCAGGCGTAAAATAGCCTTGCTGCCGCAATTTGGCTCTGAGCGCCAGCAGCAGATAAAAGGCTACACCTACGCCTGCCAGCGCTTTGCTGGCAAAGGTGCAACCGGGTTGGTTAGGGTTTACTATCGCATCGGCAGCCGGCAGTTCGGCACCTGCCAGGTGATGATCGGTTACCAGCACCTTAACACCGGCCTTTTTTGCCAGCGCTACCCCTTCAATCGCGGATATGCCGTTATCGACGGTGACAATCAGCTCTGCGCCTTGTGCCACCGCCAGCTCGGCCATTTCCGGCGTTAAGCCATAACCGTATTCAAAGCGGTTAGGTACCAGGTATTCTACCCGCTTAAACCCCAGCGCTTTAAGGCCGGTTACCAACACGGCGGTACTGGTGGCCCCGTCGGCGTCAAAGTCGCCAACTATCACCAGCTGTTGCTGCAGGGTAAGCGCCTGACACAGCAACTGCACTGCGGCATCTATACCTTTTAAGCTGCTAAACGGCAGTAAACCGGCGGCACCGCGCTCCAGCTCGGAGACATTGCTAACCCCCCGGCTGGCATACAGCCGGGTAAGCAACGGATGCAGGTTGTTGGCTAAATCAGGTAAAACGCCGGGTAAGGGCCGGCGCACTATACTGGGGTTAACTACAGACATAATGGCTTAAGATTTAGCCTCTAACTGCGCCAACAAGGCTTTGGCTGGCTGATAACCAGGAATTAAACGGCCACTGGGTAATATAATTGCCGGTGTGCCGTTAATGCCAAACGACTGGCCCATTTCATACTGGCTTTTAACCGGGTTGGCACACATGGCCGGCTGAATTTTATCGCCGTCTTTTGCGGCATCCATAGCGCCACGGCTGTCTTTGGTACACCAGATATGCTGCATCTGCAGATAAGTTTCCGAACCTACACCACCGCGCGGAAACGCCAGGTAACGCACGGTGATACCGGCGTTGTTGTAGTCTTTCATCTCGTTGTGTAATTTACGGCAGTAACCACAGGTGGGGTCGGTAAACACGTTGATGACGTATTTTTCATTTTTGGCTTTATATTCAATCACGCCATCGGCTGCCTTAGCCACTTGCTGCTTAATGTACGGCCGCATTTGCTGCTCGTTTACCAATTGCTGGTTTTTCAGATCGTAAATATTACCTTCAATAAAGAACTGGCCATTTGCAGAGGTAAAAAACAGCCCTTTGTTGGTAAACACCTGCAACATGTTGTCCATTGGCCCTTCAGATACCGCATTCACAGTTAAATTAAGGGCGGCAAATTGTTGCTCAATATGCTGGTACTGCGGCTCTGCCGGCAAGCTCTGCGCGGCCGCCCCTGCCATAAAACCTAAACCACAAAGCGCAACGACTAACTTTTTCATAACGATTCCTACCTGGCGCTCAAGGGCGCGGATGATGTAATTGATGCAGGCTTTGCAATCTGGCCTGCGCAACATGGGTATAAATTTGCGTAGTAGATAAGTCGCTGTGGCCCAGCAACATCTGTACAACGCGCAAATCGGCACCATGGTTCAGTAAATGGGTGGCAAACGCATGGCGTAACGTATGTGGCGACAGCGTAGCCTGAATGTGCGCTACTTTGGCATAAAACTTAATGCGGTGCCAGAACGTTTGCCGCGTCATTTGCTGCGCCCGGCTGCTGGGAAACACCACATCCAACAGCTGGCCACCCAGTAACTGCCCCCTGGCCTCGCGCAGATAGCGCTGCAACCAGTGTGCAGCTTCTTCGCCCATCGGCACTAAGCGCTCTTTCTGACCTTTACCCACTACCCTTACCAGACCGTGCTGCAGGTTAATTTGTTGCATACTCAGGCCAACTAATTCCGACACCCTAAGGCCACTGGCATACAGCAGCTCCAACATGGCTTTGTCACGAAACTGAATAGGGTCGTTAATATCAGGCGCATTTAGCAAGGCATCTACGTCCTGCTCGGATAAACTTTTTGGCAGGCTGCGGCCGATTTTCGGGTTTAACAGTTGCGACAACGGGTTATCAGCAATCTTGCCGCTTTGATGCAGATAAGCATAAAAGCGCCGCAGGCTGCTAAGCGCGCGGGAGGTGCTGCGCGGGCTAAATTGTTTGTCGACCCGCTGCGCCAGATAGCGGTTTACCAACAGGCTGTCGCAACTTACTAAATTGCACTGTTGGTTAGCTAAAAATAAGGCAAACTTTTTTAAATCAGTGCCGTAGGCGCTCAGTGTATGTTCGCTAACACCTTTATCCAGCCATAGCTGATCCAAAAAGGCGCTGATCAATGTCTGCTCTGTTGCTGCAATTGTAGTTGCTGTCACTGCTGTTACTGCCAAAGCCGCCTGTGCGTTCATGCCGCTTATGGTAGCGCATGCCGGCTAAGGCGCAAAGCCAGCATTTTGCCGCCTGTACTATTCTGCTACACTATGCCACCTTTTTTAGCGCCTGTTAGTTGTGAGACTGTGATGAAAATTGGCCTCTTTTACGGCTCTACCACCTGCTACACCGAAATCGTGGCAGAAAAAATTCAGGCATTAATCGGCGCCGACACTGTTGAGCTGAACAATATAAAGCAGGTGCCGTTAAGTAAAATGGCCGACTACGATATATTGATCCTCGGCCTGTCGACCTGGGATTTTGGTGAAATACAGGAAGACTGGGAAGCGCACTGGGACGAGATTTCAAGCGTCAACTTGCAGGGTAAAATTATCGCCATTTATGGCATGGGCGACCAGCTTGGCTATGCCGAATGGTTTATTGATGCGGTGGGCATGCTGCACGAGGTTATCGCCGCCCAACCAACGCAGCGGGTTGGCTACTGGCCGGTTGACGGTTATGACTTTATAGCGTCAAAAGCCCTGACTGAAGATGGTAAGTTTTTTGTTGGTTTGGCGCTTGATGATGAAAACCAGTACGACCAGACCGACGCGCGGTTAAATGACTGGGTTAGCCAGATTTTGCAGGAAATAGCCGAGCGGCTTTAATTAAATTAAAGCCGCTACATCACCAACAGATCAATTCAAGTATCTATTCATAAATCTATTCACAAAACACCTGGAATAGCTATGCATCAATAAGTTAGATGTGCTAACTTGATAACTAAATCAATTCAGCAACGTCGAAATGGATAACAAAACCAGCGCTCAGCACATCTTACAACTGTTGCAACGCCAGCCGATGACAGCGCGTCAACTACTAGATAGGTTGCAAATAAGCCAACCTACTTTGTCACGCCGAATTCAGCAATTGGGCGAGCAGATATTACAATTGGGGCAGGCACGTAACGCCAAATACTACGCCGTGCGTAAAACAGACAATAAGATTAACTGGCCACTGTATCAGGTATCTGCCGCAGGTGAACCGGCATTGGTTGGCCATTTAATCTCTTTGTATCCTAGTTATTACTGCTTCCAAGACGCCGCTGCGGACTTTGTCCTCTATGACGATCTGCCATGGTTTATCCAGGATATTAAACCGCGGGGTTTTATTGGCCGTGCTTTGGCGAATCAATGGTGGCAACGGGTAGGACTCTGCTCACCAGATCCCAAAGACTGGCGCGCTGAAGATGTGCTGACTGCATTAACGCTGATACCTCATGATTCTGTTGGCGATTTGTTGATAGGTGAACAAAGTTATTATTCCTGGCTTTCACAAGCGCCCAGAGAGATCTCATTACAGGATCTGCCGCAACAAGCTGCCCAGGCAGAGCAAGGTGAAACAACAGGCTCCTCCGTCGCTGGCGAACAGCCTAAATTCCTCTGTACAATAGACGAAACACATTACCTGGTGAAATTCAGCGCGGCAGTCAATAATGCGGTAAGCCAGCGTTGGGCAGACTTGCTTAAAGCGGAAGCCCTGGCGTTAAAGATGCTGACACAACTCAATATTGCGGCCGCCGACACCCACCTCTACCAGTCTGATGCAAGAGTGTTTTTGTTGTCAAAGCGCTTTGACCGGCAAGGTTTATTCGGACGCTGTGGCGTTGCTTCACTTGAGGCTATTGATGCAGAATTTATTGGGCAGGCGGGTTTACCCTGGCCCGCCATTGCAGAACAGATGCATGCTCAGGCGCTACTGCCCGATTTAGATCTGGCAAAGATCAAGTTGCTGTGGTGTTTTTGTTTATTAATAGGTAATACTGATACTCATAATGGCAATCTGTCATTTTTTTATGATGCTGTTTTTGATCTCAAAACCACTCCCCGCTTCAGGCTAACCCCTGCTTACGATGTACTGCCAATGGCATTTGCACCAACTCGTGCCGGCACTATGTTGCAACAGGGCTACAGGCCCCAATTACGGCCAGAAGTAGAAGGCAAATACTGGCGTCAGGCTTATCCGATTGCCTTAACGTATTGGCAGCAACTTAGTACAGATCACCAATTTAGCGAAGAGTTCCGCCAACTGGCAGCTGAAACGATATTGCAGCTGACACCGTTAGAGTCAGCAATTAAGCGGATGCTGTGAGCAGACTTAGGATCGGCGACGGCATCGGCTAATCCCTACCAGGGCATATACGGCTGTTAAAACGGGCTGCTGCACTAAAACTTCAGATAAAAATCCCGCAACAACGCTTTGTACTCCGCGGTATAACTGCCGTCGGCCTGCTGAATAATCAGGCTGCTATGTGCAGTATCCTGCACTTGCCGGCCTAAACTGAATAATAGCCGCTGCGCCGGTTTCAACGCCGTGCTGCGTACCTCGCAGCGCTGCGCTAAGTGCCAGCCAGTGGCAGTGGCAAGTGTTATCAACTGCTCTGCGCCCGTTAGTGGCAGTATCAGTGTAAAGACGCCGTGATCTGTCAGCAATTCAGCTGCTTTATCCAGCAAGGCGGCAAAGGGTAAGCTGTCGTTATGTCGTGCTAGTTGCCGCCTGACATCTTTAGCCGCCAGGGCTTGCTGAAAAAACGGTGGGTTAGACACAATTAAGCGGTAACGTTTGTCACTGCGATAGGTTAGAATGTCGCCCCTTATCAGCTGCACCGCGCTGGGCCAGGGGCTGTTTGCCACATTTTGTGCCGCTTGTGTTGCGGCTGCGTGGTCCAGCTCTACCGCATCGATAAGGTTGGCACCCAGGCTGCGCTGAGCTAACATCAGGCTTATCAGGCCTGAACCGGCACCAATATCGAGTATAGCGCTACCCGCGGGTGGCAAGGGCGCAAAGGCGCCCAGCAATAAGCCGTCAGTGCCAACTTTCATCGCGCACTGATCATGAGCAACATAGAATTTTTTACATTGAAAACCGGCTGACATCAGCACCTCCACCCCGCCAGTTTACGGCGAAGCAGGCGCGCTGTCACCGTACAGGCAATCAGGCTGAGGACACCATGACAACATTCGCAGATTTTCAACTGGACGACGATATTAACCGCGCCATCAGCATGCGCGGTTTTGACCAGCCGACGCTGATCCAGGAAATGGCGATCCCACTGGCACTGGAAGGCAGAGATTTACTGGCCAGTGCGCCAACCGGCACCGGTAAAACGCTGGCCTTTGTGCTGCCGGCCATTCAGTATCTGCTGGATTTTGGCCGCAAAGATCCCGGCTTTGCCCGGGTGCTGGTAATGACGCCAACCCGCGAGTTAGCCTATCAGGTATATGACGAGTTTAAGCACTTTACCCAGTTTACCGAGCTAAACGTTGGCGTGATCACCGGTGGCATTAACTATGGCAGCCATAAAGACACGCTGGAAAAAAACAACGATATTCTGATTGCCACACCTGGCCGCTTAACCGAATACCTGGATGAAGAAAGCTTTCAGGCCGACGAAGTAGAACTACTTATTCTGGATGAAGCCGACCGCATGCTGGACATGGGCTTTATTGGCGAAATGAACCGCATCGTGCTGGAAGCGCGCCGCCGCCGGCAAACCTTCTTGTTTTCAGCCACGCTCGAAGGCAGCAATTTAGAGCGCTTTGCAGCGCGGGCGTTAAAAGAGCCGGAGCGGATAGAAGCGATACCGTCACGTAAAGAAAACGCCAAAATCCTGCAATGGGTGCATTTGGCCGATGATGCCCAGCATAAACTGGCGCTGCTAATTCATCTGCTAAAGCAGCCGGAAGTCACCAAATCCATAGTGTTTATTAAAACCCGCGAGCGCTTAGCCAGTTTAACCGGCCAGCTGGAAACCGCCGGTTTACGCTGTGGCTGGTTACAGGGCGAGATGCCACAAGACAAACGTATGCAGGCGGTAGAACGCTTTAGCAGCGGCCGGGTAAAAATTTTACTGGCAACCGATATTGCCGCCCGTGGTCTGGATATCGATGATATCAGTCATGTTATCAATTTTGATATGCCGCGTACTGCCGATGTTTACCTGCACCGTATCGGCCGAACTGGCCGCGCCGGTAAAAAAGGTACCGCCATTTCGCTGATTGAAGCACACGATGTGGCCATACTGGCCAAAGTAGAACGCTATGTTGAACAAAAGCTGAAACGACGCGTAATAGAGGCACTACGGCCAAAAAACAAAGAAGCCAAAGTGCCGGTTAAAAAGAAAAAGCCCGGCAAAGTGGCGGCTAAAAAAATCGTTAAAAAAGTAAAAAAATAACCTGCTAAGCGGTAAGCCGCCCGTAAAACTGCGGGCGGTTATCGCATTTCTGCGCCTTCATCTTGGAATTTTTTAGTAAAGCTGCTATTGATGATAGGAATAAATTATGCCAAATAAATTATTTCTAATTGATGGAGCCAGCTGATGGATAAACGACAATTTATAAAAAACTGTGCCCTGACTGCCGCCTTATTGCCCTTAGCCGGATGCAGCAGCGTAATGGCCGCACCATCAGCTGCAGGTAAACGCCTGTTACCGCTGGCGCTGAATAAAGGTGACACCGTCGCCCTGGTTAGCCCGTCAAAGGCCACTGACGAAGCGCTCGACTTACAAATAGCGCAGGAAGTGATGCAGGCGCTGGGCCTGAAAGTAAAAACTGGTAAGCACCTGGCGGCACGCCGCGGCCATTTAGCCGGCACCGATGCCGAGCGCGCCAGCGACATCAACGCCATGTTTGCCGATAAAGACGTCAAAGCCATTATCTGCTTACGCGGTGGCTCAGGCGCGGCCCGCTTATTGCCATTGCTCGATTACAAGTTAATCCGCAATAACCCGAAAATACTGCTGGGTTACTCTGACATTACTGCGCTGCACAATGCCATTCATGCACAAACCGGTTTGGTAAGCTTTCACGGCCCCAACGGTACCGGCAGCTGGAACAGCTTTAATGCCGACCAGTTTCAGCGGCTGTTTTTTGACCGAGAGCTGATGCAGTACCAGAATGTTCTTGACGCCAAAGACGAGTTAGTTGCGAGGCAAAACCGCACTATTACGATTAATAGCGGCAAGGTACAGGGCGAATTAGTCGGCGGTAACTTAACGGTATTAACTGCCCTGGCCGGCTCTCCTTACCTACCTGATTTCACTGATAAAATTCTGTTTTTAGAAGACGTAGAAGAAGCACCATACCGCATAGATCGTATGTTCAGCACCTTAAAGCTAATGGGCGCGCTGGATAAAATTGCCGGCTTTATTTTCGGCGAATGCACTGCCTGTCGCCCCAGTGGCGGCTATGGCTGGCTGACGATGGATCAAATTTTTGACGACCACATTAAGCCACTGAATATTCCGGCTTACCGTGGTGCCATGATTGGCCATATTAAGCAGCAGTTTATTGTGCCTGTGGGCGGCCGCGTTGAACTGGACGCCGATGCCGGCACGTTCCGCTTACTGGATAGCGTGTTTCAAAGTTAGCACAGCGAAAAACTGCTTCAGATCAGACTAAGCCACGGACGGCAGCGAAGCTGACAAATTCTGGCACTAAGAATTTGTCAGTAGCCGTCCTTGACTAAGCCAAGGACTCTGCAATCGTTATAGTTAGCCACGGCTCTGCACAAAGCGCTAAAAGATTATAGGATTTATGATTTTGGTCGCAGCGTCTCAATGAAACTGGCATCAATCCAGAATACATCTGATTGCGCGTTTGCACTGCCATCAGCAGCGGGCACCATTCTATTAAAAAACAGATATAAACCATCAGGTGTGATCTGTGGTCCGCCTTCCTCAGCTGACGTGTTGACTGAATCGCCGAGGTTAATCGCCTCTCCCCAGCAGCCATCTTTCTGGCGGAAGCTAATATAAAGATCAGACTCGCCATAGCCGGTGTCTCTTACGCCGTCCCACATCATAAAACTTTCATCTGGTGCGATAAACGGGTGAGCATTCCACAAACCGGTATTTATGGTTTGAGGCAGCGGCTTGGGCGCTTCGCGTTGGCCATTAATAACACGGGAATAGCGAAGAATGCCTTCCCCGCCTTTACTGCGCGCATTTTCATCCAGCACTAAGGTACCTTGGGCTGATGCAGTCAGCCCCATAATAGGAATTTCTTCGAAAGCAGGGCCAAGACTTTTGAACTCTGACCAACCTTGCGCCGTACGCTGCTTATATTTGCCACGGTTATATAGGGTGTTGCCATCGGGTGAGTAAGACGGTTTGCGCCAGCCTTTTTGCATCACTATCTTCTGCCAGCTATCGCCCACGCGCTTATAGGTGACAGACTCAGGCTCCCGGGCGTCTTGAGTATGCCTCCATCTGTAGACATAAAACTCGTGCATATCTGGCGAGAAACCAATAGCGTCGCCCCATTCTGCTGTATTAACGATACCCGGCGCGAAGGGTGTAGCCGTCAGTCCCGGCGGCTTTTGTCCCAGATAGGAGCCGTCCGGCAGCGGCAGATAATCCTGACTGTAGCCTTTGCTGCACATAGCTAACGCAGCTAAGGGTAGCGCAATAAAAATATAGCGTTGTTTCATCGTTTAGCCCTTTTTCGATAACTTGAAAAGCAAGTCGTGGGCGAGAGCTGGCCATCGTAACAGCTAGCGGATGACCCCTCGTTCACGACCTGCTGCAGAACTAAACTGAACCTATAAGGCGGAAATTACATGACGTGCGGCTGACGTTTAGCTGATTTCTTGCTGACGACGCCAACACCAAACTTTATCAAGTGGTTCAAGCATTTAATGCTTATCTTTCCCAGTAAGCTTCTTCCAGGCTGTCTTCCCGCTCGGGCAGGCCTTTGGATAAGCGTGGCGCATTCTGCACCAGAATTTCGTAACTTACCCGGTTGGCATATTTACAGATCTGGGCAAAAGACGAATAAGCTAAATAGGGTTGCTCATGCTTGCCGGATAACGGTTGCACTTGCTTATGAAAATGATTGGCCGCCATATCATGCAAAATAGCCGACAGCGCACCATCACCGGCACCGTTAGTGTTTTTAATCCGCTCCGGCCCGCCTAAATAAGGGTCGATATGCGAATAGACTTTTAATGGCTTATCACAGCTAGCCTGCAGCATGGGTCGGCTGAATTCATACTGGTTAAAATCGGCCAGGCTGGCAGATTTAATCGGGTTGCTGCTTTCACGTTTTACGGCCTCGTCGGTATGGCCACACAGGTATAAGCCTTCCGGTCCGGCGGTAATAAGCACCATATCGGTATGCTCAAGTATCGCTTCGGCGGCTTTTAGCGGATCGGCAAAACCGGTTAAGGCTTCCGCTTCCAGTTCGTTCATCGCCAGCACATTAACGTAGTCATGAATAGTACGCAGAATTTGTTCGCGGTTTTCTTCTACCAGATGACGGGTACCCAGACTCATCACCACCGGCACCTGGTGTGCTTTGGCATCTTGCAGTGCTTTTAACATCGCTTGCTGGATCGGCTGATCAGTAGCACGCAGCGGATAAGCACTAACCACAAAAGCAGCAGCGCCGGCAATAATATCGGTAGGTATATAGTCCGGACTTAGCTGGTCCATATCACTGGGGTCAATAACAAAGGTGCGCTCGCCGTCCGGCGTGATCATAGTAATGCCGCGGCCAATGTCACCTGCTACGCCCTGCAGATGGTTCATATCCACCTTTGAGCTGGTATGGCATACATAATGGTAGGCCGGAGAGCCCAGCGCGATATTGGCTGACATTACGCCCAGTAACACCGATTTGTCATCAGCCAGTACTGAATAGTTGTGAATGGTATTACCGATAGTGCCACCGGCGAAATGGTCGGAAATAGCATTGTGAGCGACCAGCTCCTGATAAATCAGATTGGCTTTACCATGCTCGACTAGATTAGATAAGCCTTTGTGAATATTATACTTTTGCAGAAATTCATCACTAACGCTGGCCACCACATCCACTATGGTTTGGTCCAGGCCCACGATATAGGTATCCAGCTCCGGGCGCACTTCGAAGCTGGGCAGCTGAGGCTTGGGCTGGGATACCGGAAAATAATGTTTAATTTTACGCAGGCCGGGAAATTTCATCTGTGATACCGCTGTTATGCCGCTGTCAGGCTAAGAGAAGCAAAGCGCGCATTGTAACAAAAAAACCGGCCTGGCCGCAGTGCTTATTCTGCGCTATGACGTAAAAATACCAGCTCTTTGCCAGAAGAATGCTCCGGGCTAAACTGATAACCAGCCAGATCAAAGTGTTGCAACTGATCCGCCTGACTTAAGCGGTTTTGAATAATATAACGTGCCATTAAACCACGCGCTTTTTTAGCAAAGAAGCTGATAATTTTATACTGGCCGTTTTTAAAGTCTTTAAATACCGGCGTGATAAGGCGGCCATTCAGTAACTTGGGTTTTACCGCTTTAAAATATTCCTGCGACGCCAGATTCACCACCAGTTCGCTATTTAGCTCGGCCAGCTGCTGGTTTAACAGCCCGGTGATCGTATCCTGCCAAAACGCATATAAGTCTTTACCCTGCGGGTTGGCCAGTTTGATGCCCATTTCCAGCCGGTAAGGCTGCATTAAATCCAGCGGTCTGAGCACGCCATACAGGCCACTTAAAATGCGCAGGTGTTGCTGGGCAAAAGCGATATCCTCATCTGACAGACTTAAAGCGTCCAGGCCCTGATACACATCGCCATTAAATGCAAATAAAGCAGCCTTGGCATTTTGCTCAGTAAAAGGCAGCTGCCACTGGGCAAAACGGGCGGCATTTAAACCGGCCAGTTTATCGCTGATATGCATCAGGCTGGACAGATCTGCCGGTGTCAGCGTTTTACAAATATCGGCCAATTGCTGGCTTTGTTTAAGTAGCTCTGGCTGGCTAACAGAGATTGGTTTTGCCAGCGGCTGAACATCCAAATCTTTGGCGGGAGAAACAAGCAACAACATAAAAAAGTCCTGAATACGGGAAAAATTATTTGAGATAAAGCTCTGGCAGTTTCGGCAATAAATTGGCCAATCGCTGCTGATTGGCTGGCGTTTTACTGCTGAATTCCAAGGCGTTTAGCGCAGCTTTTGCCAGTGTCGCCAGCTTTTTATCTGGCGGCAGCTCTGTCAGCGCCTGCAGCAGGTTTAATATTAACCCTGCATTGCATGGCATATACATAAAAGCCTGGCGCAGAGACGTTAAAGCCGCAGCGGCATCGCCCTGTTGCATCAGATCCATGCCAGCCTGATTCCACTGCCGGATTTTAGCACGCAGCTTTTGCTCCAGCTCTGGCAGATTGGCGGCTAACAGGTTTTGGCCGCCACTGTATAAATCAGTACAGGGGCGCTGGCTGGCTTTTAGCTGGGCTAAATATTGCTCGGATAACTTGGTCTCCCCCAGGGCAAATGCCAGACTGGCGCAGTCGAGCACAACAGCCGGCTCGGCAGACAACTCTTGCTGTTGCAGCAGTTCCAGCTGTTGGCGGGCATCAGCGTAATTGCCTTGCAACAAACTGAGCCTGGCGCGTAGCACAGTTACAGCAAGCTCAGTTTTTTCGTTTTGCAGTTTATTGGGTAGCGACGCCAGCGCATCGCTGGCCTTTTTTAACAGACCTGGCACTTCGGTTGCTGCAGCCTGCAGCGCCTGCTGCAGAAATAAGCGGGTTAAACCAAAATAAAACTCGGCACGGTCAAAGCCGGAGAATCTGTACTGCTGAATCAGCTTTTGCCAATACTTAATCGCCTCGGCGGCATTGCCGCTAAGCTCCAGCGCCGTAACGGACGCAAGATGAGCGTCTATATGCGTTGGCTGGTTTTTTAGCAGTTCAGCCAGTTGTTGCCGCGCTTCAGTGTATTGGCCCTGTTGCAAATACAAGCACGCCAGCCACTGCTGGGCTTCGGGCCTGATATCATCGGCTTCAGTCATCTCCAGCAGCAAGCTTTGCGCTTCGGTAAACTCCTGCTGCAATAATAAGGTTACCGCAAAGCCTAACCGGCTCCAGCTGAAGTCACGCTGCTGCAGTACCTGCTCGTACAGTTTTTGCGCTGCAACAAAATTGCCCTCTGACAACAGTACCTCGCCCATCAGCCGCAGCGCCGGCAAGGATGCTGAACTGCGGGCATTGATCACCTGATCCAGCTCCAGTTGAGCGCTATGATGATCGTTGTCCTGCAGCGCCTGATACACCTTGCGCAGTTTAAGCCGTTGGTTCCACACCTTGGCCAGCCGTTTTTCCAGCTCAACGTAGGAAAAAGGTTTCAGAATAAAAGCGTCCGGAGCGCCCTTTAACAAACCCAGTACCGGCAATCGCCGTGGTTCGGCGCTCATCAGCACAAAGCAGCAGCCCGACTTTAGCGGCGTAAGCTGACTTGCTTCAGTAAAAAACTGTAGCGCGTCCTGGCCGGCGCCCAGGTCAAAATCGGCCAGCACAAAATCAAAGCTATGCTTTTTACTTAGCGCAACTGCCTGCACAGCATCCGACGCCGTGGTAATATCATCGAAACCTATTTGCTGTAACATGCCTTTTATCGAGGCACGCACCGGCTCACAGTCTTCAATTAACAATAGTTTTTTACTTTTATAGAAGCTGGCTTGAAAGATCATCGCGATCCTGTGCTAATTTACTGTTACAACTTAGTATCGGCCTAGTACCGACAGAACAGGCAATATAGTAACTTAGATTACTGCATGCAACGCTATTATCATGAGTTTTCCATTACAACAGCTTTTTGTTGTAATATTCCTACAACAATTGCTTATTTAAGCGCTTATCACTAATATGTAAGCAAAAATACGGTAATAAAACAACATGACTACTTTACTATCCCAACTTAAAGCGGTAACCACTGTAGTAGTAGACAGTGGCGATTTGACAGCTATTGAACAATTCCGGCCGGTTGATGCAACAACTAACCCCAGCCTGCTGCTAAACGCCAGCCAGCAAGATTTTGCCAAGCCCATATTGGCCAATGCTGTAGCCTATGCCAGAGCCAAAACCTCTGACAGCGCAGCGCAGCTTAGCCTGGCGTCTGACAAGTTTGCTGTCGATATTGGTACCAGTATCAGTAAACTGGTACCGGGCCGTGTATCAACCGAAGTTGACGCCCGCTTGTCGTTTGATACCGCTGCAACTGTTGCAAAAGCACAGCAGTTGGTGGCGCTGTATCAGGAAAATGGTATCAGTACCGAGCGCATCCTAATCAAAATTGCTTCGACCTGGGAAGGTATTCAGGCTGCCCGTCAGCTGGAACAGCAAGGCATTCAGTGTAACTTAACCTTGTTATTCCATATGGCACAGGCCAGAGCCTGCGCGGAAGCCGGCGTGTATTTAATCTCTCCTTTTGTTGGCCGTATTCTCGATTGGTACAAAGCCAACACAGGGCAGGACTATAACAGCGAAACCGATCCGGGCGTGTTGTCGGTACGTGAAATATATCGTTTTTATAAGCAACACGGTTTTAGCACTGTGGTAATGGGTGCCAGTTTTCGTAACACCGGCGAAGTACTGGCATTGGCCGGCTGCGACCGGTTAACCATTAGCCCGGCTTTGCTGGCAGAGTTAAGCCAGATGCAAGGCGAGCTGACTGTGCACTTAAGCAACAACGGTGCCAGCCATGCTGCACCTGAACAACTGACAGAGAGTCAGTTCCGCTGGGCCATGAATGAAGATGCGATGGCCACAGAAAAACTGGCTGAAGGTATCCGTAAGTTTGCTATCGACCAGCGCAAACTGGAGCAATTAATCCAGCAAGCGCTGTAACAACATTTAATTCAGGGAGTAGTTTATGTCAGCAAGCCATTGGTCAGCGTTAAAAACGCTGGCTGCCCAGCCGCTATCTTTACGCCAGGCCTTTGCCGCCGATCCAAACCGGGCCAGCCGCTATAGCATGACCGCCTGCGGTATTATGCTGGACTACTCAAAAAATCTGATCAATGAGCAAAGTTGGCAAGCTTTGCAGCAACTGGCGCAACAAAGTCCCCTGCAGCAACAGCTGCAGGCGATGTTAGCCGGCGAAAAAATCAATAACACTGAACAGCGTGCAGTATGGCATATGATGTTGCGTAAAACTGACGTCAGCGGCCTGACACTGGATGGCGAAGAGGTCGGCAGCCAGATCCTCTCTTGCAGAGCCAAAATGACAGCGCTGGTCAGCCAGTTACATAACGGTGAATATAAAGGTTATAGCGGCAAAGCGATTACCGATTTGATATGGGTTGGTATTGGCGGCTCGTTACTCGGGCCACAAATGGCTGTAGAGGCATTAACGCCTTATCATTGCAGCCCGGTAAAACTGCACTTTGCCGGCAATATAGACGGCGCTGTAGTATCTGATGTCGTAAAACACCTCGACCCCGCGACGACTCTGGTGGTTGTAGCATCGAAATCTTTTGGCACCGAAGAAACCAAACAAAACGCCCTGGCTATCCGGCAGTGGTTTAAAGAGCATGGCGCTGACAGTGCGGCTATTGCCCGCCATTTTTGGGCAACATCGTCCAATATTAGCGCTGCGGCAGAGTTTGGCATTATCGCCGAGCATATTTTACCGATGTGGGATTGGGTTGGTGGCCGTTACTCTTTATGGTCGGCTATTGGTTTACCGCTGGCACTGATGATTGGCAATACTCATTTTGCCCAGCTGCTGGCCGGTGCTGAAGCCATGGATCAGCATTTTATTAGTGCGCCGGCGGCAGAAAACATGCCGCTGACACTGGCGCTGTTAGGTATTTGGTATATCAATGGTTTTGGCTGTCAGGCCCAGGCCTTATTGCCATACAGCCACTATTTACGTTTGCTGCCTTCTTATGTGCAACAGCTCGACATGGAATCGAACGGCAAAAGTGTTGACCTGAACGGCCAACCACTTACCGATGCTACTGCGCCGGTGATCTGGGGCGACGCTGGCACTAATGGCCAGCATGCTTATCACCAGTTGTTGCATCAAAGTGCACTTGCCGTACCAGCCGATTTTATTTTGCCGGTAGCCTGCGCGCATAATTTAACTGATCAGCATCAGCGCTTAGCGGCGCATTGTTTTGCACAAACTCAGGCACTGATGCAGGGCAAAACACTGCAGGAAGCCACAGACGAATGCCTGGCAGCAGGTATGACTGCAGAGCAGGCCGCCGCTTTGGCACCGCACAAGGTGTCACCGGGTAATAAACCCAGCAATACCCTGCTGCTACCGGCTCTGTCGCCTTACTATCTGGGTGCGTTAATTGCCCTTTACGAGCACAAGGTGTTTTGCCAGGGCGTATTGTGGCAGCTCAATTCGTTTGATCAATGGGGTGTAGAACTGGGTAAGCAGTTATCCGGACCCATTTATCAGGCACTTAGCGGTGCAGATGCCAGCGCACTGGACAACTCAACTCAGGCCTTGATTGCGCACTTTATGCGACAAAAATAATAGTAAATACGCCGGGCTTGTCATCAGGCTGTCACTTAGGTGTTTTATTTTCAGCAGAAATGTGGTAAACACTTTGTTGAAAATAACAACAACAACAACACTCAGAGAGGCACAACTATGGAAAGCTTCGAAGATTTACTGAATATGTTGGAACGCCCAGCCGCAAAACCTAAAGCGGTGAAGCGAAAGTGGCGCGAAATAGAGCAATTGAAAGAACGGCAACGTTTGAAAAAGGAGTTAAGCGACATAGACTGGACCATAGAGCCAGAATTGTCTGACATAGAATTGTAAAAAAACGCCCGCTTTATACAGCGGGCGTTTTTATTATTTGCTGCTGTCACAGTTGCCAGTCAACCGGGCTTTTACCCTGTTGCTGCAACAAGGCGTTTGCTTGTTTGAAGTGGCCACAACCAAGAAAACCGCGGTGGGCTGACAGCGGTGACGGATGCGGTGCTTCCAGTACATGGTGACGCTGGCGGTCGATAAAGCGACCTTTTTTCTGTGCGTGCGAGCCCCACAGCAAAAACACTATGCCGCTACAATGACTGCTGATTTGCGCAATCACCTTGTCGGTAAATTGCTCCCAGCCCAGATGGCGGTGTGAATTGGCTTGGGTTGCTACTACCGTCAAAACCGTATTCAGCAGTAACACGCCCTGCTTTGCCCAGGCTTCCAGACAACCATGAGCCGGGATTTGAAAATCCGGATACTCCAGCGCCAGCTCTTTATACATATTTTGCAATGACGGCGGCACCCGTACGCCGCTGCGCACTGAAAATGCCAAACCATGCGCCTGATTCGGCCCATGGTAAGGATCTTGCCCCAGGATCACCACTTTAAGCTGATCCGGTGCCGTTAGTTTAAAGGCATTAAACACATCCGCTTCGGGCGGGTATATAACCTGCCCCGCCAGCCGCGCCTGTTTTACCGTTTCCAACGTGGCGATAAAATAATCCTGCTGCTTTTCTTCGCCAAGTAACTGCTGCCACGACATTAGCTTGGCTCCAATGACAACAGAGCCTGTTTCAGCGCGCTGAAATCGGCTGCAATGTCCCGGCATAGGCTTTGCTCGGCTGCACAGCGTGCTAAGGCCTCCGGCAACGCTAATGGCGTACCGAGGATATTTTCAACCTGCTCTTTAAACTTTGCCGGGTGCGCGGTACCAAGAAAAATACCAAACTCGTCAGCCTGTATACTGCGCTTCAACGCCTTAAACGCTACCGCTGCGTGCGGCTCACTTAAATAGCCCAGCTGCGACAGCTGCCTGACGCCCAGAACGGTATCATCTTCATCAACCATCACCGCTTCAATATCATCACGGCTGATCACGCCCTGCGCCAGCAAGGCTTCAACCCGTGGCCAGTTATTCGGTGCCGCCACATCCATCGCGTTAGACAAGGTAGCGACTGTGGTTTTGGGTTGCCAGTCGCCACTGCGCCAGTAACGCGGTACAGTATCATTGCTGTTGGTGGCCGCAACCATCCGCTTGATCGGTAAGCCCAGCGC
Source organism: Rheinheimera muenzenbergensis (assembly GCF_036984005.1). Taxonomy (NCBI): domain Bacteria; kingdom Pseudomonadati; phylum Pseudomonadota; class Gammaproteobacteria; order Chromatiales; family Chromatiaceae; genus Rheinheimera; species Rheinheimera muenzenbergensis. The sequence continues at coordinate 104,054 of NZ_JALAAR010000002.1, read as the reverse complement.
TTTGGCGATCAAGCCGGCGGTCAGGTTACCAAAGTTGCCGCTTGGCACAGCAATAACCACCTGCTGCCGCTTTTCAGCCGGCACCTGGGCCATAGCTTCAAAGTAGTAACACACCTGGGCAAACAAGCGGCTGATATTAATTGAATTAGCAGAATTGATACCCAGTTGCTGCACCAGTGCTTTATCATCAAATACCTGTTTAACCAGTGCCTGACACTGGTCAAAATCACCGTCTACCGCCAGCGTGGTGATATTGTCACCTAAGGTTGTAAACAACTTCTCCTGTAACGGGCTGATTTTACCCTTCGGGAATAAGATCACGACTCTGACGCCGGCTTGACGGTAAAACGCATGCGCCACGGCAGCACCGGTATCACCTGAAGTAGCGGTAACTATCGTTGTTTCTTTACCTGACTGCGCCTTAGCCAGGGCCTGCGCCATAAAGCGGCCGCCAAAGTCTTTAAATGCCAGTGTCGGACCATGAAACAACTCCAGGCAGGCCAGATCATCTGCTACCGCGGCCAAAGGTGCCGGAAAAGTAAAAGCCTGACGTACCATCTGTGTTACTTCGCTGGCGCTGAGCTCGTCGCCAATTAATGCCTGTAAGATCTCGCTGCTGCGCTCTACCAGCGGCATAGCCAGCAGCCGGTCAATATCCAGCTTTGGCCATTGCGTAGGAAAAAACAACCCCTGTTGCTGGCCCAGGCCCTGGCGTACGGCCTGTAAAAAGCTCACCTGCTCTGCTGCTACTTTTAAGTTAGTTAATTGCATAATAATTTTAAGGCCTCTTTCACTACAGCGCCCGTGCGCCCTGTGCTGACAAACGACAGATTTGCGTTGTCGCGTCCTGATTTTTGGCATAATGCCGCGATAAATACTCTGCAGCAAGTTGCGCCTGTGCGTCATTGCTACACAGCGCAAACAAGGTCGGGCCGGCACCGGAAATGCCCAGATGCAGCACGCCTTGCTCTGTCAGTGCTGCACGCAGCGCGGCTAACTCGGGTATCAGCGGCATGCGCGCCGGCTCGGCGATCAGATCGCGGATTGCAGCCACGGCTTCAGTCTCATCCGCCACATACATGGCACTGACAAAACGGCTTAGTATGCCGGCAAAGGCAATACTTTGCGCCAGCGATAACTGCTGCGGTAACACAGCTCGGGCGGCCTTGGTTGATAATACTGTACCGGGATAACACAATACCACGCGCCAGTGCTCAAACCAGGGCAAAGCGCGGCACAGTTTAGCGCTGTCGGGTAACATTAGCTGTAACCCACCTAAATACGACGGTGCCACATTGTCATAATGCACACTGCCGCTTACCCCACCTTCAGCCTGCGCCATCAGTTGCAGTAATTCATGCGCCGATAAAGGCTGGCCAAAATACTCATTAAAGGCGTAACAAGCCACCACGATAGAACAGGCGCTGGAACCCAAACCGCTGCCGACCGGTAGATTTTTATGTAAGCGCAATGACAGACGAGGCAATCTGCGGCCGAGTTTTTGCTCAAAGGCGTAAAAACAGCTCAACACCAGATTATCATTGCTCGTTTGCGGTAGCTGATGGACATAGCGACCGACAATGTCGAGGCTTAGCTCTTCGCTTTCAGCGACGATATCCAGCACATCGCCAAACACCTCGCCGTTAAGCGGTTCAAAAGCCGCACCGAGCAAATCAAAACCGACCGAAAAATTACCGGTTGATGCCGGGGCGTAATAACGCTTCAGGTAACTTAAGCTTGCTAAATCAGAAACTTGCTGCATCGTCATTACACCTGCTGTTGCCAGCCAAGGGTGCGCATCAGATCGCTGAACACCCCGGCTGATGTAACGGCTGCACCAGCACCATAACCACGCAATACAAACGGGATCGGCTGATAATAACGGGTGTGAATGGCCAGAGCGTTTTCACCATCTTTAACCTTCGCCAGCGGATGATCAACCTGCAGCGCTTTAATGGCGACTTTACACTTGCCATCAACAATTTCACCGATATAACGCAGCACCTTGCCTTCTGCTTTAGCCTGAGCAATACGTTTGGCAAATTCAGCATCAAGCTGGGGTAACTGCGCCAAAAATGCCTCGGTACTGCAGTCTGTGGCAAAGCCGGCCGGCAATACGGCTTCGACTTCGACATCGCTAAGCTCCAGCGTCATACCGGCTTCACGCGCCAGTATCAGTAGCTTGCGGGCCACGTCCATACCGGAGAGATCATCTCGTGGATCCGGCTCGGTAAAGCCCTTATCCCGTGCTTTATTGGTCACGTCTGACAGACTGCTGCCAGCTTCCAACTCACCAAAAATATACGACAACGAGCCTGACAAAATGCCTTCAAAGGCCAGCAGCTCATCGCCTGCATTCAGTAACCCCTGCAAGGTATCGATAACTGGCAAGCCGGCACCTACGGTGGTTTCGTATAAAAAGCGCCGGCGATTTTGCTGCGCCAGCTGCCGCAGTTTCTGGTAGTAACTGTAAGATGCGGTATTGGCTTTTTTGTTCGGTGTTACCACATGGAAACCGGCCGCCAGAAAATCCGCATACTGGCCGGCTACGGCCTCTGCACTGGTGCAATCGACTAATACCGGATTAGTCAGGTGCTGCTGGCGCACAAAGTCAGCCAGTACCGGCAACGAAAACTGATGCTTTGCTCCACTTAACTGCTCAGCCCAGTGTTGTAAGTCAATACCGTCAGGTTGCAGCAACAGATTTTTACTGTTGGCAATGCCATACACGGTCAGTTTAACCTGGCGGCTGTGCAAAAATGCTTGCTGGCGGTGGATCTGTTGCAACAGCTCACTGCCCACTACGCCACAGCCGACCAGAAAAATATCAATACTGGGAATATGGCTGAAGAAGTTCTCGTGACAGACCTTAACGGCATTTTTACAGGCCGCCTGCTCAATAACCGCTGAAATTGAGCGTTCGCTGCTATCCTGTGCTATGGCCACCACATTGACACGCGCCTGAGCCAGTGACGCGAAAAACTTGGCGGCAACGCCTTGATGCTGGCGCATACCATCACCTACCAGACTCACTATCGCCATATCTGACTGAATATTCAGCGGCCGCAATAAACCGGTTTGCAATTCCAGCTCAAACTCTTGTTGCAAAGCCCGTTTGGCAGCGGATAAATGCAGCTGTGGTACGCAAAAGCTGATGCTGAACTCTGAAGAGGATTGGGTAATTAAACTAACCGAAATCTGCGAGCGTGCCATAGAAGCAAACACCCGGCTGGCCATACCCACCACGCCTTTTAAACCCGGGCCTGACACCGTGATCAACGTCAGATGTTCCAGACTGGAGATCCCCTTTACCAGCGCATCGCCTTCACCGTCGTTGTCAATGCAAGTACCAGGTGCAGATGGATTAAGTGTGTTTTTGATATAACAAGGGATCTGATAGCGTGCCAGCGGGCCTATGGTTTTGGGATGTAATACTTTAGCGCCAAAATACGACAGCTCCATGGCTTCATCGTAAGATAAGCGGTCTATTAGTTTGGCATTTTTTACCTGACGCGGATCGGCACTGTAAACCCCGTCGACATCGGTCCAAATCTCACACGCATCAGCCCGCAGGCTGGCTGCAACTATAGCACCGGAATAATCTGAGCCGTTGCGGCCAAGCAGACAGGTTTCACCCTGCGCATTGCTGGATACAAAACCGGCGATAACATAGACTCTGGCACTGCTGCTGGCGACAGCACTTTGCAATGTTTGCTCTGACGCGCTGATATCTGCTGTCGCATTTAAATAGTCGCCACTGCTTTTAACCAATTGCACCGCATCCAAGGCCTGGGCGGCGATATCTGCCGCTTTTAACAATGCAACCATCAGTGCCACACTAAATTGCTCGCCTAAGCCCAGCAACTGCGCTTTGATATGATCCGGACAATGACGCAGCAAAGATATGCCAGTTAACTGGGCGTTCAGTTGCTGTAGCTGCTGTTCAACCACCTGCCGTGCCGCGGTTAGCTCGACGGTAGCAAACTGAGCCGCTGCATCTGCCAGCAGTTGTTGATAACGTTGTGCCAACTGTTGCAGTAGCGGTGCAAAATCAGACCCCAGATAAGCTAAATCGGTCAGCTCAACCAGGGTGTTTGTTACTCCTTGTGGCGCAGATAACACCAGACAAATACTGTCCGTGCTGCTTTGCTGTTGCACTATAGTTGCAACTTCAGCAAAACGCTGCACTGATGCCAGCGACGACCCACCAAACTTGAGCACCCTCATTTTTAACTCCTTGCGCTGTTATGACTGTTATTGTTCAGCTATCGCGACTCTTGGTTTAAAACAGGCCAGAAAACCAGGCCAAAAAAAAACCCGTGACATCTGAGGTCACGGGTCTTTTAAACAGACAATACTCCGCCGACCTCCTACCCCGAAGGGTTGGTGGTAATAATAATGGTGGTGAGTACAGTTGTTTTTATTTTCATAGCCACACTATGCACAGACTTATAGACGGCTGTCAATGGCTAAATGTGCGACCAATTCAATTTACCTTTTTAAGGTAATTTTGCTCACTGGCATAAGCTCTGACGCAGTTGCGCCCCTGTCGTTTGGCGTTGTACAGGGCAATATCGGTTTGCTGGATCAATTCATCAATACTTTGACCGGTAAAACTGGCCACACCGATACTTAAGGTCACCGCGATGTGCTGCTGGTTGTAACTGACGGTTTGGCTGGCAATAGCCTGGCACACCCGGTTGGCTACCATCATGGCACCACTCAGCGCGGTCTCGGGCAATATTACGCCAAATTCTTCACCACCGTAGCGGCCAAAAATGTCGGTGTCACGCAGCAAAGTGGCGATCTGCTGCGACACTGAAATCAGCACGGCATCACCACCCTGATGGCCATAGGTATCATTGAGTTGCTTAAATTTATCTAAATCAAACAGCAGTAACGACAGCGGATGCTGATAGCGCGTTGCCCGTTGCAGCTCTAATTGCAACTGCTGCTGCCAGTAACGGCGGTTAAAAATGCCAGTCAGACCATCAATCCGGTTGGCTTGTTCCAATTGCTGCATACTGCTGTGCAACTGCTGCTGATAAACAAAGGCATCGGTAGCATCTTCAATCAGAATACAAATATAACCGGCGTTGTTGTCTGCACTGCTAAGCGGCATGATGCTGCAGTTTTGCGCCATATACTGGCTACCGGTACTGAGTGGTCTTAAGTGCGGTAACTTAAAAATATACTGCCGCTGCTCCCAGTTACTAAATGCCGGAATTTGCAGTTCCTGTACACTGTCCAGCTTGCGCTGCAACCAGGCTCTGGGTAGATCAGTAAACACATCAAACAACAACCTGCCCTGCACTTCAGCCAATACCAAATTGGCTCTGCGGGCAATAAACTGATTAATAAACACCAACCGGTATTCTGCGTCCAGTACCAGCACGCCGCTGTTCAGCTGCGCTAACAGTGGCTGTAATAACCCTGCTATCTGCATCAGAAACCGGCCAGCACTTTATTCAGCATCTGCCGAAGTTGAAGTACCGCTTCTCCCGGTACCAGCAACATCATGTCGCAATTAAAACTGTAATCTATCAGCTGATAACGAATATCCACCTGCAACGCCAGCTGCCACTGGCTGGCGGTATCGGCAAGCTTTTGGACAAAATGCTGATCGCGGCTGGATAAAATTCGCGGTGCGGCATAAGAAAAACTATTTTCCAGCTGTTCAGCCAAACCATTTAAAAACGTTGTCGTCAGCACAGAGCTAATGTCAGTCAACATTTCGGCCTCTGAACTGTCATCGTCAGCGTAACCAAGTAGCTGCGCTATCACGCCGACGTTTTCCAGCTGGTACAGCATGATGGTTTCGCCACGTAAGCCCTGATCACCAAAAAATCCCAAGCTGATCAGGCTGGCATTGTGCTGCGGATAACGCCGGGCGAAATGCTCGGGTAATTGCTCTGTTTCAACCAATGCGATGGCCGGCACCTGCAGATGCACCAGGGTGTCGAGATAGCGTGCCAGCTTGTCGCTGGCCAGGCCCATGGCAACATTAACCAGCTCTTGCAAGCAATCGCGTTGCTCTTCGGTGAAATACAAAGTGGTCATATCAATCCGTACTTATGCATAACCTCGGCTAGCTTTTCTGCACTGGCCGGTTTGCGCACAAAGGCCAGCGCCCCCAAATCCAGCACCCGTTTTTGCATCTCAGGTTGAATATCCGCCGAGACGACAATCACCAGACAATCCATGGCTTCAGCTTTAATCGCTTCCAATACACCAACTCCGTCCAGCTCAGGCATAGTAAGATCCAGAAACACCAGGCCAATTTCGGTGGAGCGCAAAATAGCCAACGCTTCCAGGCCATTGCTGGCCGTGACAATGCTGGCGTCAAAATCAGCAGGCAGCGATTTCTTTAACTGATTGCGGGCAAGAAGGGAGTCGTCACAGATTAATACGGTTAGTGCCATGTACTGCAGCCTGTATTGTTGTAATGTTTTGGGCGTAAACTGGTTAAAAAATATATACATGCTGCGGCCATAATGCAATAACTGAGCTATAAATAGCAGAGATTAGATACCACTATTTGCAAACAGGTGTTTATTGGTTATGGTAGTCTGACAATTCCAAGAAAAACGCCGTTCACACAAGGTTACTTCATGCAGCACAAAAGTCTGTCCCGCAAACTGTTGACCAAAGTCTTGTCTGTGTATTTTATCCTGACATTTGTGGTAACACTGGGGCAAATTGTCGCCGAGTATTTTAATACCAAAAACCATATCAATGGCGAGTTAGAAACCCTGCAGCAAACCTTTTCCGGCAGTCTGACCCGCGCTATCTGGGAGCTGAATACCCAGCAAGCTCTGGTTATTGCCGACGGCTTATTAGCCATACCAGCCATTGAAGGCATTATAGTGCGCGATGACAGCGGCGCCGTTATTACCCAATTGGGCCGCTATATCAATATTCAGGAACGTTTCAGCACCCAGCTGGTACGCGAAGGGGTGCGCCTGACAGAACAACAGTCAGGTATTTTTGGTTATACCTTTCCACTTATTTTCGAGTTTTCCGGCCGTGCTACTCAGGTTGGCGATGTCACCCTGTTTTCCAGCCGGGCGGTGGTGATTGATCGCATTAAAATTGGCATCTACTTTTTGGTTGGCAACGCGTTTTTAAAAACCACTTTCTTGATCATTCTGTTTCTGATGGCATTCAGGCGTCAGCTGACGTTACCGTTGACAGAACTTACCCAGCAAATTGAAGACCTTGAGCTAGACCAGCTCGAAGGCACCAAAGTTGAAATTCAGCACGATGATACCTCTGAATTAAGCGTAATGGCCGATGCCTTTAACCGCTTAATCGGCCGGGTACAGGATTACAAAACTCAGCTGGAAACCACGCAAAAGCAATTGATGCTGTCGAACGAAAAACTCGATCAGCATAATTTAATGCTGGAGCAGGAAGTTGCCCGTAAAACCTCTGGCTTAAGCCAGGCCATGATGGATTTACAGCAGCAAAAGCAAGAGTTGGAAGTAAAGCAGCAAAGCCTGCGTGAAGAAATTGAACGCCGCCGCCATACCGAAGACGCGCTGCGTGGCAAGCAAAGCGAACTGGAACGCATTGTTGATGATTTAAAACAAGCACAGGACCGCCTGGTGCAATCAGAAAAAATGGCTGCATTAGGTGGTTTGGTGGCCGGTATTACCCATGAAGTGAATACGCCTGTGGGTATAGGTGTCACCGCAACCAGCTTTCTGGCGGAAAAGCTGCACGCTCTGGCGCAGTCATATCAGGATAAAACGCTATCACCTAAGGCACTGGAGCATTTTATTGCCGAAGCCACCCAGGGTACTGAATTACTGCAATCGAATTTGGTCCGCGCATCTGAACTTATTGCCAGCTTTAAACAAATTGCGGTTGATCAAACCAGCGAAGCAGTACGCACCATTAACCTGGCTGACTATCTGCACGAAGTGATCCGCTCGTTACAGCCTAACTTTAAAAAAACCCGCCACCAGATAGAGCTGAACTGCCCGGATAACATCATATTAAGTTGCCCTGCCGGAGCTATCTCACAAATTTTTACGAACCTGTTGATGAATTCCTTAATCCACGGTTTTGAAGAGATGGACGCCGGCCAAATCCGCATTACGGTGTTAGACGAAGGCAATAATGTCGATATCAAATACAGCGACAATGGAAAGGGTTTAGCGCCTGAGCAACTACAAAAACTGTTCCATCCGTTCTTTACCACTAAACGTGATCAGGGTGGTAGCGGCCTTGGCACTCACATAACCTATAACCTGGTGCGTCAAACGCTGGGAGGCAGTATTACCGTGACCAGTGAGCCCGGTAAAGGTTTGCATTACCATATTTGCTTTCCAAAAAACCTGAAGATATCCGCATAATCCGCGTTATACTGCAGGCCTGATTTTGCTAAGTGAGTAGTTTATGTGGTTTAAGAATGCCCGGGTATATCGTCTCAGTGCCCCTTTAACAACCGATGTATCAGTTTGGGAACAAGCACTGAGCGAGTTTAAATTTAGCCCGCTGACAGCACAGGAAATGGTTAGAAGCGGTTTCAGCTTTCCGCTACATCAAAGTATTAAGCAATATTGTCACTCGCTCGATTCACTGCTGTTTTTTGCCGTAAAACGGCAGGAAAAAATTCTGCCGGCTGCCGTGATCAATGAAGAAATGCAACCGCGGCTTGAAGCCATGGAGCAAGAAAAAGGCCGGCCACTTAGCCGCAAAGAAAAGCAGGCGCTAAAAGAAGAACTGCAACTGAGTTTATTGCCACGCGCTTTTAGCCGCTCGTCATTGACGCAGGGCTACTACGATGCACAAAACCACTGGTTAGTAATAAATACCAGCAGTGCCGGCAAGGCTGAAGATATATTGGCTTTGTTGCGCAAAGCTCTTGGCTCACTGCCTGCGCTGCCATGGCTGGACAACCATAAATTAAACACTAATTTGCAACTGTGGTTGCAAAATAAAGCATTGCCTGAGGGCTTTGCGCTGGGTAGTGATGCTGAGTTAAAAGCGCCGGATGAAGAAGGTGCCAAAGTAAAATTCAGCAACCATCTGCTTAGCGCTGATGAAGTGCAAAGTCATTTACAGGATAAGCTGGTTACCTGTATCAGCCTGGAGCAATCAGATGCGCTGGCGCTGCAAATTACCGATGACGGTGCACTAAAACGGTTAAAATTCCATGAACTGCTGACTGCGCAGAATGACGAATTAGGCTGGGAAGACCTTAGTGCCCGGCTGGATGCCGATTTGTTATTAATGAGCAGTGCGCTCAATAGTGCCCTGCTGCGGATTGCCGGGCAACTTGGTACTGAACAATAACTAGCTGAAAATGGCCCGCACATCCTGATAACATTGTTGAATATCAGGATGTTGCATAAAGTCAGTCTGCGGGATCACGCCACATTGCAGATAGTAATTCAGCAAGCGTTGTTGCAGGTTGGCATCTGCATAGTTGCCTTGGGCCATTACCGCCAGCCGGATAAAATCGGTGTAGCCCGGGCCAGGTTGCTCGGGCTTTGCAATGCGCCAGTTTAGCGCAGCCTGCACAAAAAGCTCGGCAAACCCCCAGGCATACAAAATACGCGCACTGATTTGCGGTGCCAGCTGATCGGCCAAATTAACCAAAAAACGCGGATCACCAAGCAAGTCTTCATTGCGTTCAGCTTCTGTCAGCACTGGCATAGCACCGATATTGTGTACCAGCGCCATTAACGTCAACACATCTTTATTTAAGCCGGTACCCGGAACATGGCTGGTGTAATAGGAAAAGGTCGCAGCGGCTATCGCGGCTACCTGCACGCTATTTTGCCATAGATTGTCTAGATGTTGTTGTACCTGCTTATGCCTGGAGACAAACACCTGCTCTAATGCCATGGCAATGGCAATATTGCGAATTTGGCTTAAGCCAATCCGGGTAACCGCCTGATTTAACGTACTCACCTTGATAGAGCGCCCCATAAAAGCGCTATTGGAAACTTTAATCATACGGGCAGCTAACGCCGGATCCTGTGAGATAACGTCAGCCATCTGTGGCAGGCTGATATCCTGCTCGGCACTGCGCTGCCGCACTTTTAGTGCTACTTCGGGTAAGGTTGGCAATGTCAGCTGATCATGCTGTATCTTATGTTGCAGCATTTGTTCAATAGTGTGGTGCACAGACATCATGTTCCCCCGGCTGCAGCAGGTACACTACCCCAGCTGATGCTAAACTCAGTTATCATCGCGGGCCAGATCTGGCTGCGCGCTGTTAATAATAACGCCTATTTGCATAAGTTGCCCGGCACATTGTTCTGCCTGTTGCGAGCGGGCGCTAATTTCAAGTTCACCCGCCAGCACAGTAATTTGCGGATAGCCCATACTACCGGCACTGCCCTTTAAGCTATGAGCGGCATAAGCCAGCTCGGTCCACTGCTGGCGGGAAAAATGCTGCTCTAGCTGCTGGTGTAACGCCGGTAATTGCAGGGTAAACTGCTGCTTTAATGCCAGCATTTGTGGATCTTGTGCTAATTGCTGCTCTAATTGCTCGGCACGTGATACGGTTTTACTGCCAAACTTTGCCAATACCGCTAACAGATCAGCCTGCATTACCGGCTTAGCCAACAGTGCCTGGCATCCGGCCTGTTTATAGCGCTCGGCATCTTCTGACATTACATTGGCTGTTACCGCAATCACCGGTGTTTCAATACCTGCATGCCGGATCAGCCGGGTGGCTTCTTCACCGCCCATTACCGGCATTTGCATATCCATAAAAATCAGGTCAAAGTCTTCCGCTAGTGCACATTCAACCGCTTTTTTACCATTGTCGACCAGTATGCAGCCAGCCTGGGCTTTTTGCAGCATTAACTGCAACAGTAGCTGGTTATCCGGGTTATCTTCTGCCACCAGTATTTTAAGTTGCTTTTCCGTTACCATATCCGGTTGCACTGCATCTGTCATATTGTGACGATAATAGGCTGTTACCAGCTCTGGCTGGCGCGCGCTGCAGTCAAACACCAACTCAAAGCAGCTACCGATACCTTTGACACTTTCAACCTGGATATCACCACCCATCTGTTGCATCAGTTTCTTTGAGATAACCAGCCCCAATCCTGTACCACCAAAATGCCGGGTTACTGTTGAATCGGCCTGCACAAACGGCTGGAAGATACGGCTTAGCTCATCCACTGACATACCAACGCCGGAATCTTTGACTTTGATCGACAACTGCTGCGACAGGACGTCGTATGCTACCACTATGACAATCTTGCCTTTTTTAGTAAATTTAACCGAGTTGCTGGTCAGGTTTAGCAACACCTGGCGAAACCGTAACGGATCATTAAAGATTTGTTCCGGTAACGGGAAATGCAAATCAAGCACGCACTGTAGCCCCTTGGCTTCAGCCTGGGTGCGGGTAAGCAGATATACATCATCGAGTAATGCCAGCCAGTTAAAGTCCTCGTAGTTGAGCTCCAGCTTTTCTGCTTCTATTTTTGACAAATCAAGAATATCGTTAATCAGCCCAAGCAAATGATCGCCGCTTTTTAATACCCGTTGCAGGTAATTTTGTAATTTACCGGCATCAGATTCATATTGTGCTTGCTCGGAAAAACCAATAATAGCGGTAAGTGGCGTGCGGATCTCATGGCTCATATTGGCCAGAAACACGCTCTTTAACCGGTTAGCCTGTTCAGCGGCTTCGCGCGCCAGTATCAGCTCCTGGTTGGCAGCAGCTAAGTCATCATTGGCACGGGCCAAATCCTGAGTACGGCGTAAAACTTTGTCTTCCAGTTGCTGCTTATATGCCCGCTCGCGCTCGCGATATACCCGCAGCTGGCGCACCATGACATTAAAAGCGGCAAACATGTCGCCTAATTCATCCTGCTTTTTAACTTCAAGCAATGTCGACAGATCGCCTCTGCCCACTGCGGTTTTAGCAGCCGTAAGTTGTTTAATCGGTGCAAAAATATTACGGATCAACAACCAGTACACCAGCATTGGTAATGTTAAGCACACCAGCACAGTCAATAATGCCAGCACTAAAGACACCAGACGTTGCTGGCTAAACAGCTCAGTTGGATCAAGCCCAAACAGCAGTTGATACTGACCAGGTAAACTCTTGCCCAGCAGTAACCTGCGCTGGCCGAGCAGTACTACCGGTGAAAACTCACTGGCATCTATGGTTTGCTGAATTGCACGAAAATTTGTTGGGGCAAAGGCGCTGCCAATCAGAGCTTTGTTGTCAGCATAGGTTACCGTTGCCGCTTTATTGATCAATAAAGTAACGCTGGCTGGCGTATGCCGATAGCCAACTATCTGACTGAGTTCATCCGGGCTAACCACCAGTACCAAATATCCCCATAGCCGCCGGGCTTCGGTGACCGAGCTGGCATACAGCTTTTGAGCAAAAAATAACTGTAGCTGGCTGGTATCATTGTCTTGTGCCAAAAAGTAGCCGCTGTCTTCCACCTGGGCCTGTAATGACGAGAAATATTCGTTGCGAAAGCGGTTGGGCACACTGGACAATTGCGCCCGCTCAGGTAGCTGTAAAGCGTAATCGCCGGTAAGGTGAATAAGCTTAACGGAAACAACATGGCTGCTATTACGCATAAACTGACGTAACTGCTGCTTAAGCTTTATTAACGCCGTATCACTTTGTTGTTGTGTAAACTCAGCCAGCAAAGGATTTTGCGCCAGTATCGCCAATTGTGTTTGTTTTTCTTGCAAAAACCCGCTGAGTTGCAGTTGCTGCTGCGCCAGCACGCGCTCGGCCTGATACAGCGCCTGGTGTTGTAAATACTGCTTACTAAATTGATACGCCAAATAACCAAAGGCCACAACAGGTATAACCAGCAGTGGAAATATATAGGCGACCAGCGTCTCGCGTAACTTCATCCTTGTCCTGCACACTTGCAGGGGCTGGCCCTGCGTGTTTTTGTAGTGCTACAGCATAACCAGCAGCGCAACGCTTTACAACAGAGTAGGTACTAAGTTATGCCCAGATAAATTTTGCTAAAAATACCAGCGCCAGTATCCAGACACTTAGCGTAGTCCGAGACAACTTGCCGGTAAGCAAACACAAAACTGCATAACTAATAAAGCCCATACCAATACCGTCTGATATTGAAAACGTCAGCGGCATCATAATAAGCACAACCGACACTGGTACGGCCTGGATCACGTCGTCCCACTGTACGTGTTGTAAACTACTCAGCATCAAGGTCGCCACATACAATAGCGCCCCTGCGGTGGCATAGGCCGGCACCATGGCCGCTAAAGGCGAAAACCACAACGCAGCCAGAAACAGTAAACCGGTGACCACAGCGGTTAAACCAGTACGTCCTCCAGCTGCTACACCACTGGTGCTTTCAACATAGCTGGTTGTTGTTGACGTACCGAGCATAGCGCCGGCAATAGTGGCACTGCTGTCAGCAATTAACGCCTTGCTTAAATCCGGCAGCCGGCCATCTTGTTGCATTAAGCCGGCTTTATGGCTCACCGCAACCAAGGTGCCGGAGGTGTCAAACAAGTCGAGGAACAGCAAGCTCAATATAACCGGCAACATACTTAATTGCAGTGCTGCAGCAAAATCCAGCTGCATAAAGGTAGGCATTAATGACGGTGGCATAGCTACTACGGCGCTAAACTGCGTATCGCCCAGCCACCAGGCCGCAGCAGTCACCAGCACAATGCTTATTAACACCGCAGCGTGCCAGCCCCGATGAGCCAGCGCAAAAATAATAAAAAACCCCAGCAGTGCCAGCACTGCCTGCGGGCTGTGCAAATCGCCCAGTGTTACCAGCGTAGCAGGACTGGCAACGATAATATTGGCTGTTTTCAGGGCAATAAGCGCCAAAAACATACCAATACCGGCAGCGATACCCATTTTTAATGGTAGGGGGATGCTATTTATAATCCATTCCCGCACTTTAAACAGACTAAGCAATAAAAACAAACATCCGGAAAAAAACACACAAGCCAGTGCGGTTTGCCAGCTATGGCCCTGCTCCAGCACGATAACATAGGTAAAAAAGGCGTTTAGTCCCATTCCGGGTGCCAGAGCTACCGGCAAATTAGCCAGCAGCCCCATCAGCAAGCAGCCCAGAGCAGCCGCCAGACAGGTTGCAACAAATACAGCCCCCTGATCCATACCGGTTTGAGCCAGCATAGCCGGGTTAACAAACAGCACATACGACATAGCCATAAAGGTTGTGCACCCCGCCACCACTTCACGCTTAAAGCTGGTGTCTCTGGCTTGCAGAGTAAAAAGTCGTTGCAACAAAACAATACTCCTGAAAAAGTAAAAGCTGGCGCACAGCCAGCTTTTAGTTCACGTAACAGGTTTAGCGCGGCAGCAACAATCAGATAATTTTATTTTGCTGCCAAAATTTTTCTTTTTCTAAGCGCTTTTGCCGTTTTTCGCAAGGTTTATCACAGTCACAGGCTTTTTCGATGCCTATTTCACCTAAACCACCACAACTACCGGCAATGGTTTTGCGCTGCACTAAATAGCCCACCGCCATCGCTAAGATCACCAGCAAAAACAAAGCAAAGGTTAATAAAAACAGGGTCATACGGGCTCCGTTACTCGGCTAAAAAAGGTTTAAAGGCGTCTGATGCCAGCTCGGTAAAACCATCGTCAGTTTTTACCACTATCAAAGCGGCAATATTATAGCGGTTTGCAAAGCTTAAAGCTTCATCTGCTGTCATCACATTTAACGCCGTGGCATAGCCATCTGCCGTCATACATGAAGGGTGCAGTACGGTAACGGATACAGTACGGTGCTGGATCGGCTTGCCGGTGCGCGGATCAAGTAAATGCGAATAGCGCACACCATCCTGTTCAAAATAATTACGGTAATCACCTGAGGTGGCGACCCCCATATCACCGGTTTGTAACACCCGCTGCACCGCACGCTCTGTTGTTACCGGCTTTTCAATGGCGATTTTCCATGGCTTTGCCGTAGCTTTTTCGCCTTTGATCCGCATTTCACCGCCAATTTCTACCAGATAATTAACGATGCCGTGCTGTTCCAGAATGCCAGCTACCTGATCTACGCCATAACCTTTGGCAATAGTGGACAAGTCGACAGCCAAAGCAGCAACTGACTTAGACAGTTGGTTAGCTGCCAGAGTTAATTTGTCATAGCCCACCACTGCCCGGGTATTAGCAATATCGGTATCCGACGGTGCACGCTCTATCCGGCCACGGGCACCAAAGCCCCACAATTCGGTAAGCGGGCCTACTGTAACATCAAGCACGCCTTCAGTTTGTTGCGCCAGCCGCAGGGCTTCCGCCATCACTAGCCGTGTTTGTTCTGACAAGGCAAAAGGAGTTGTTGCACTATGCCGGTTAAAACGCATTAATTCAGACTCTGGCCGATAGGTCGACATCAGGTCATTAATCAGCTCCAGCTCCTGGTCTATCGCCTGCTGCAGCGTGCTTTGGTCAACAACGGTGTCGCTGTAATACTTCACTACATAATAAGTGCCCATGGTATTGCCATTCAGCTGCATTTGCTGCTGCACAGGTTGCGCCGGGCTACAGGACACAACAACAGCCAGCACAACAATGGCCAACCAGGTTTTAACTAAGGAAATGCTGTACATAACGGGTCCAGATAGCAGAAGGGGCAACCTTACGGACGCCCCTGCTGATGTTACGGTGTGTGTTAGCCGCCGAAGTCGTCTAACAGGATATTGTCATCTTCTACGCCTAAATCTTTCAGCATATTGATTACAGCTTTGTTCATCATCGGTGGACCACACATATAAAACTCGCAGTCTTCCGGAGCTTTATGGTTTTTCAGGTAGTTTTCATAAATAACGTTATGAATAAAACCGGTATAACCTGCCCAGTTATCTTCTGGTTGTGGGTCTGACAGTGCAACATGCCATTCAAAGTTATCGTTTTCTGCTGCCAGCATGTCGAAATCTTCTACGTAGAACATTTCGCGCTTAGAGCGAGCACCATACCAGAAAGTAATTTTACGCTTTGATTTTAACCGGCGCAGTTGGTCGAAAATGTGTGAACGCATTGGTGCCATACCGGCACCACCGCCGATAAATACCATTTCAGCTTCGGTCTCTTTCGCGAAGAACTCACCAAACGGACCAGAGATAGTAACTTTATCGCCTTCTTTCAGACTCCAGATAAAGGATGACATCTTACCGCAAGGCAGGCTCAGATTATTTGGTGGCGGCGTTGCAATACGCACGTTCAACATAATAATGCCTTCTTCTTCCGGATAGTTTGCCATGGAGTAAGCGCGGATAGTTTCCTCGTCTACTTTTGACTCCAGACTAAAGAAGTTAAAGCGTTCCCAGTCACCACGGAACTGTGCCGGAATATCAAATTCCTTGTACTTCACGTGGTGAGCCGGAGCTTCAATCTGAATATAACCACCGGCACGGAACGGCACTGACTCACCATCCGGGATCTGCAGTTTCAGTTCTTTAATAAAGGTCGCTTTGTTATCGTTAGAAATAACAGTACAGTCCCATTTTTTGATGCCGAAGATTTCTTCTTCAACTTCAATATCCATGTCTGACTTTACGTTTACCTGACAAGACAAGCGGCAACCCTGACGCGCTTCACCTTTGGTGATATGGCCCAGTTCCGTTGGCAATATTTCGCCACCACCAGCATGTACATGTACCCGGCACTGACCACAAGAACCACCGCCACCACAAGCAGACGATAAGAAAATACCGTTGTCTGCCAAAGCACCCAGCAATTTACCGCCTGCTTTGGTTTTTATCGCTTTGTTTGGGTCACCATTAATGCTGATAGTAATGTCACCCGACGCTACCAGCTGAGATTTTGCTACCAGGATAATGGCTACCAGAGCCAATACCACTAAGGTAAACATCGCAACGCCAAGAATAATGTCTAGATTTTCCATCTTGTGTTCCCTTACCCCTTACAGTGATACACCTGAGAATGACATAAAGCCAAAGCCCATCAACCCCACCATTAAGAAGGTAATACCCAGACCACGTAAACCATGTGGAATGTCTGCATATTTTAACTTCTCACGAATACCTGCCAGCAAGGTTATAGCTAACATCCAGCCAATACCGCTGCCCAGACCAAATACCACGCTTTCGCCAAAGTTGTAATCACGCTCAACCATAAAGCATACCGCACCAAAGATGGCACAGTTAACGGTAATCAGTGGCAGGAAAATACCAAGCGCGTTGTACAGTGCCGGAAAAAACTTATCTAAAATCATCTCCAGAATTTGTACCAGCGCCGCGATAACGCCAATGTAAGTCAGAAAACCCAGAAAGCTTAAATCAGCTTCCGGAAACCCAGCCCAGGCCAGGGCACCAGGAGCCAACAGGTTTTGATAAACCAGGTTGTTTAACGGTACGGAAATACCCAGTACCACAACAACAGCTACCCCCAGGCCAAACGCCGTAGTGATTTTTTTCGATACGGCAATAAAGGTACACATACCGAGGAAGAACGACAGTGCCAGGTTTTCAATAAATACCGCACGCACAAATAAGCTAATGTAATGTTCCATTTATTGCTCCTTATGCCTTCTCAACTTGTTCAGTACGGAAGGTGCGCAGTAACCATATAAGACCTGCAATGATGATAAAGGCGCTAGGTGGCATTAACAGTAAACCCATTGGCTGATACCAACCACCATCTTTAACCAAAGACAGCACTTCAACACCAAACACTGTACCTGAACCGCCTAATTCGCGGATAAAAGCCACTGTCATCAGTACTACGCTGTAACCTAAACCATTACCGATACCATCCAGGAAGCTGATACCCGGCTTACTTTTCATGGCAAAGGCTTCGGCACGGCCCATTACAATACAGTTGGTGATAATCAAACCAACAAATACCGACAGCTCTTTTGCCACATCATAAGCAAAGGCTTTCAGTAACTGGTCAACCACAATTACCAGAGACGCTATGATGGTCATCTGCACGATAATCCGTACACTGGAAGGGATCTGATTACGGATTAACGAGATAAAGAAGTTAGAAAAAGCAGTAACCAGGGTAAGTGCAATGCACATTACCAGCGCTTTATCCATCTTAGTGGTTACGGCCAGTGCAGAACAGATACCCAGTACCTGCAATGCAATAGGGTTGTTGGCGAAAACCGGCCCAAACAGTACGGTTTTAATTTCTTTTGCATTAGCCATTGTTTAATGCTCCGTCACGAACTTTAGCCAGGAACGGGGCAAAGCCCTTAGCACCTGCCCAGAAATCGAAAGTGTATTGCACGCCATTACTGGTTAAGGTAGCACCAGATAAGCCATCTACTTCAAAAGCAGAGTCGGCACTGGCATTGCCTGGTTTAACCACTTTAATAGCTGGCTGACCAGAAGCATCCAGAAGCTTTTTACCGGCAAATTGCTTAACCCATTGCGGGTTTTGCACTTCACCACCTAAGCCTGCGGTTTCGCCTTGTTCGTAATAGTTCAGGCCTAAAATAGTAGTACCATCAGGCCCCAAAGCTAAAAACGCATGCATCGTCGACCATAAACCATAGCCATGCACCGGCAACACTATTGACGTTAGCTCGCCAGATGACACACCTTTTTCATACGCCAGATAAACCGGCGCTATATTAGCGCGGGTTTTGATCGAGGCTAAATCATCTTCGCCAGATAAACGCACGCTTTCTTTAGGATCTTTCATAAACTTACGATAATCGTAGTTAGCAGGTTTCTGTACAAACTCACCTGTATCCAGATCGACAAAACGCTCTTCAACATGTTCGCTGTACAGTTGCGCGATATTATCGCCAGTCAGCAAGCCTGTTACAGCCAAGACGTTCTTTTGCGAATCGAGCAGTTTATTGGCAGTTTGCTGCGGGCGTAACTGCACCGCAGCAGTAGATACCACCACTGCACAAACTAAACATAAAGAGATGACTACGATCAGCGTTTTGCTGATGCTATCGTTATTACTAGACATTGCGTGCCAGCCTCCGCTTAATGTTGGCCTGAGCCACGAAGAAATCGAACAATGGCGCAAACAGGTTGGCGAATAATATGGCTAACATCATACCCTCAGGATATGCCGGGTTAGCTACACGGATCATCACCACCATAAAGCCAATTAAAATACCGTAGGCCCATTTACCTTTATCAGTGAACGAAGCTGATACCGGATCGGTAGCCATAAAAAACATACCAATGGCAAAACCGCCCAGCACCAGGTGCCAGTGCCATGGCATAGCAAACATAGCGTTCGACTCTGAACCAATAGCATTGAACAGGTAAGCTGTCAGCACCATACCCACCATCACACCTGCAACAATGCGCCAGGATGCAATACGGAAATATATCAGTGCCAGGCCGCCAATTAATAAGGCCACTACTGAGGTTTCACCCACTGAGCCGGGAATAAAACCGTAGAATGCGTCTAACCACTGTTGTGAACTGGCAGCCCAGCTGTAATCCAGCTCGCCTGAAGCAGCTCTACTTAACCAGGTAGCACCTGAATAACCATCAGCCACGGTCCATACTGCATCACCGGAGATTTGCGCCGGGTAGGCAAAGAACAAGAACGCACGACCTGCCAGAGCAGGATTCAGGAAGTTACGGCCGGTTCCACCAAATACTTCTTTGGCAATAACCACACCAAAGGTGATCCCCAATGCAACCTGCCAAAGTGGAATACTGGCCGGTAATATTAAGGCAAACAGAATAGAGCTGACGAAGAAACCTTCGTTGACTTCATGCTTACGTACAGAGGCAAATAAAACTTCCCAGAAACCACCAACAACAAAGGTCACCGCATAAATAGGCAGGAACCACACGGCGCCATACCACATTTTGCTACCCCAGCCGGAGTTTGCGCTTAGTTCACCGCCCAAGGCCTGGTAGATAGCGACCTGCCAGGTATCCGGTGTACCAAAACCGGCCTGCAGCGCGATAACCGCCTGATGACCAATATTGTACATACCAAAGAACAGCGCCGGGAATAATGCCAGCCAAACAAAGATCATGATGCGCTTTAAATCGATACTATCGCGAACGTGAGTACCGTTTTTTGTCACCAGACCCGGGGTATACAACACCGTAGCAACAGCTTCATACAGCGCGTACCACTTTTCATATTTGCCGCCCTTTTCAAACTGCGGCTCAATGCGCTCTAAAAAATGCTTTAAACTCATTATTAGCCTTCCTTCTGAATGGTCGTCAGGCAGTTACGTAAAATGGTGCCATAGTCGTATTTACCCGGACAAACAAAGGTACATAGCGCCAGATCTTCTTCATCTAATTCCAAAGCGCCCAGTGTAATAGCACTGTCTGTATCACCTGAAATAATGTCACGCAACAGCAGCGTTGGCAGTATGTCCAGTGGCATAACACGTTCGTAGTTGCCAATTGGCACCATAGCGCGTGAAGAACCATTGGTGGTGGTGGTCATATTGAACAGACGCTTAGGGCTCAGATGCGATAAATAAGCCCGGGTAACAGAGAATTTAGTTGCGCCCGGCGCAATCCAGCCTAAAAACTCTTTTTCATCACCCTCGGCCAATACCGAAACCTGTGTATGATAACGACCAACATAGCCGTGTACACCGTGTGCCGTTGCACCTGACAGAACCGAACCGGAAATAATACGGTTTTTGCCGTCGGCCAGTTCACCTGCTGTCAGCTCGCTAACTGAAGCGCCCAATACGGTTTTAATCAGACGTGGATTATTTACTGCAGGGCCAGCCAGTGACACAACGCGCTCACTATGAAGCTCACCGGTAGTAAACAGCTTACCAATGGCAATTACGTCCTGATAACCCAGATGCCAAACCACTTTTTTTGCACTAACTGGGTCTAACAAATGAATATGGGTGCCGACTAAACCAGCCGGGTGCGGACCAGAAAACTCTGCCACTTCGGCTTGGCTGATTGCAGGTACTGAAGTACCGGCCTTTTTGCTCAGGTACAACTTACCGTCGGTCAATTTTGCCAACACAGTTAAACCTTGAGTGAAGGCTTCACTGTCAGCTGCAAGCACTACTGTCGGATCTGCTGCCAATGGATTGGTATCCATCGCATTGACAAAAATGGCCCGCGGTACGCTGTCAATTGCCGGCGTCTGGCTGAATGGCCGGGTGCGCAGCGCAACCCATAAGCCTGAATCAACCAGATTTTGCACCACTTGCTCACGGCTGATGCCTGCAAGCTCGTTAGCCGGGTATTTGGCGAATTGCACAGCATCATCACCTGATGCAGCAATCACCACAGATTGTAAAACCCGTTTTGCACCGCGGTTGATTTCTTTTACAGTACCAGCAACAGGTGCAGTAAATTTAACGCCAGGGTTTTTCTTGTCTTCGAAAAGCACCTGACCTTTTTTTACTGTATCGCCAACTTCGACTGCCATGGTCGGGCGCATACCATTAAACTCTTCGCCTAGGACGGCGACAGTGCTGATGGTATTGCCCGTACTGATCTCTTGTTTAGGACTGCCCGCGAGGGGAATGTCCAAGCCTTTTTTGAGTTTTATCATACGTACTTGCACTACTATTTTGGGAAGAAACAGGGCCTAGTTTTTCAGCTGCTCACCGCGCAGCGCATCCGGCATCTTTTTTCAGGCATTAACCTGTATATTGTTTAACCAGATACACGTATTAAAGTCGCGGATTCTAGCACTAATACAGCCGTCTATCCATGCCATTACAGAAAAATTCCGGCAATCTGACCGCTTAAAACAGCTATTAACCGCCAATAAAAACCGCGCGACTTTACTGCATGGATCTAATAAGTTCTAGTCAACTTTAGTCCATTTTTACATAAACAAAAGCCGCCTTGCGGCGGCCTTAGCGGTTAACGTTGCAAATTTTGCAGTGGAACCATAGGTGAAACATCAGCATCATAGTCAACATGGCTGTAACCAAAGCCAAATAACCTCAGAAATTCATTATGATAGCCAACATAATCCGTCAATGTATCTATAGTGTCCGTGGTTACCTGGCCCCATAAATCTTTTACGGCCTGTTGTATATGCGGGCTAAGTTCTTTTCCGTCCATCCGCAACCGGCCAGCGTCGTCCATTATCGGCGCGTCACTGTACAGCCCCTGACGGAATAAACCGTTAATCTGCTCAATACAGCCCTCATGCGAACCTTCCTGTTTCATCACGCGGTATAACAACGAGATATAAAGCGGCATGATTGGAATAGCTGAACTGGCCTGAGTGACCAGGGCTTTTAAAGAGGCGACATAAGCTTTGCCTTTTTTGCCTGCAAGTTGGCTACTAATTGCCGCAGCGGCGCGGTCCAGATCTTCTTTGGCTTTGCCGATAGTCGCTTTACCATAAATAGGCCAGGTCAGTTCTTTTCCGATATAGGTGTATGCTACTGTCTGGCAATTGTCGGCTAATACGGCAGCGGCATCTAACTGGCTTAACCAGCGCTCCCAATCTTCTCCGCCCATTACTTTTACCGTTTGGTAAATCTCATCATCGTTAGCCGGATCTACCGACACTTCTTCTATTTCACGCTTACTGGTATTTAGGGTACGGGCGGTATAAGACTGGCCAATAGGTTTTAACACTGAGCTAAACACTTCACCAGTTACCGGATCTTTACGTCGCGGCGCTGCCAGGCTGTACACCACTAAGTCAATTTTGCCCATTTCACGGCGGATAATATCAATAGCCTGCGCTTTTAACTCATCGGTAAAAGCATCGCCATTCAAATGTTTGTTCCACAAGCCCTCAGCGTTAGCCGCCTGTTCAAAAGCCGCCGTGTTATACCAACCGGCGGAGGCCGTTTTGCTGTCAGATGGTTCTTTTTCGAAAAAAATACCCAGGGTTTTCGCACCTGAGCCAAAAGCTGCGGTAATACGCGAGGCCAGGCCATAGCCGGTTGAAGCACCGATAACCAGCACATTCTTCGGGCCATTCGCCACCGGGCCGAGTTGTTTTACATAATCAATTTGTTCTTTAACATGTTCGGCGCAGCCGACAGGATGGGCATTAGTACAAATAAAACCACGAATTTTCGGTTGAATAACCATGACAGCTCCTGCTGTTGTCTCGACAAAATTGGCGTTAGTGTAAAACTTTACCGCAGAAAACAGGTCTGATCAGCCGTTATTGCAGAAAAATCAGTGTTAAACATGGACAGCGGCGCAAAAATAAAGCGTCACACGGACGCTTTTTCTGGCTTATCCAACTTGCTGCCTCCATAGCAGCGTGGTGAAACCGGTGGTTTTTCTGCATAGTATTCGTACCATTCCGAAGGTGTATAAGTGTGCAGGGCTAACGCATGAATTTTTTCTGCCAACTCCTCTGCAACCACGGCATTTACTGCCCGATGACGCTGTAGCAGACGCAGGCCGTCAAAAGCAGGTGTCACTATCACGACTTTAAAATGTGACTCCGATCCCTGTGGTACGTTGTGCAGGTAGCTCTCATTCACCACGTCCAGGAACACAGGATCAAATGCACTAAGTAACTTCTGTTCAATAGCGGTATGAATCAACATAGTCCTAATCCTTTTTTATTCCTGTTACTAACTCTAGATGCCAGGCTTAAACTTGCCAGCTGGTTTTGCTGTCAAGAAAAATAAGCGGGACTAACGGGCTGGCAGCCATACAAAAAATAATTTTGTCTAAGCCATGTTTTTAATATAACGAAACGTCAGATTTAACCGGCAGCCACTAACCCGGCTTTGCTTTGGTAGCCGGTGCAGCCAATGCTGCTGGCAGCCGCCAGCCATCAGAAGCAAACTACCTGGCGTCAAATCGAGCGCCAATTGCCAGGCCGCAGAGCGATGCTTAAGCTCAAACCGGCGGGTTACGCCAAGGCTGACAGACGCTATTGCCGGATCATGCCCCAGTTCCCGCTCGTTGTCAGCATGCCAGCCCATATGTTGCTGGCCATCAGCATATAAGTTCAGCAGCACGCAGTTAAACGGCTGGCCTAAAAACTCACTCAAGCGTTGTGCCAGTGCCTGTACAGACGGATGCCAGGGCTGAGGTGTAAAAGTGGTAGCAGAATAGCGATACTGGCAATGCGCTTCGCCCATCCACACCTGCTTACGCGGAATTTTCACCGTCTTGCCAAACATCAGAATACTGTCCTGTGTCCACGGCAGTTGCAGCTGTAATTGCGCCAACAAAATGCTGGCCTGCTGTGCTGACAGCCAGTCTTGCCATAAACTGATAGTGGCGCCCGGCAGGTTAAATTGCTGCAGCGGGTAATGCAGGTTGTCGCTGTGCACTTGCCGTGTCAAAATGCCCACCTTATTTGCTTAGCCGTGTCTCTATGAATACAACCTTTAGTTATGCCAATGGCAGCCTGCAGTTACATCGCTGGCCTCTGCATCAGCCCAACACTAGTTTACAAGCCTGGGATGCCGCTGATGAGCTGCTGATCGAACATGGTCTGGCAGCCGCTGCGCAGTTTAGCGCGCAGCATCAGCGCGCGCCACTGATACTATTGATAAACGATAGCTTTGGTGCCCTGTCTTGTGCCCTGAGTGAGTTCCAGCAAATTCAGATAAATGACTCTGTACTGGCTGAATTGGGTACCCGGCACAACCGGCAACAGAATAAGCTGGACAGCGCCAAGCTGCAGCAACAATCCAGTCTGGACAGTTATCCATCTAACGCCGACATCGTATTGTTAAAACTGCCCAATAATCACAGTTATTTGCAATATATATTGCAGCAGTTGGCGACAATAGTAACGCCAGACACTGTTATCCTGGCCAGTGCCAAAGCCAAAGACATTAACCGTAATGTGCTGGCCAGGTTTCATCATACTCTGGGCCCGGCCTCGGCTTCGCTGACCGTTAAAAAGTGCCGGCTGATCCAATGCCAATTTGATCCGGCACTGGCGCCAACGGGGCAAGAAGTGTTTCCGTTGCAGTGGCCATTAGAGCAAAGCCACTTTACTTTGCTCAACCATGCCAATGTATTTTCCAGGGAAAAGTTGGATCAGGGCGCCCGCTTCTTTTTGCAGCACCTGCCCGTGCCTGCTGCCGACCAAACAGTGATTGATTTGGGCTGTGGTAACGGCGTATTGGGGCTGACACTGCTGGCTCAACAGCCGCAAATGTCGATGCTGTTTTGTGATGAGTCGTACATGGCCGTTGATTCCGCACGCCAGACTATAGCGCACAACCTGCCAGATCAGTTGGCTCAGTGCCAATTTATCGTTGACGATTGCTTAAGCCAGCAAACGGATCGCAGCGCCGACATTATTGTGTGTAACCCGCCATTTCATCAGCAACAGGCAGTTACCAGCCATATTGCCAGTCAAATGTTTGCTGAAGCAAAAAGGGTATTGAAACAGGGCGGTCGGCTGCGTATCGTCGCCAACAGACATCTGGAATACGCTGCTGTGTTAAAACGCTTATTTGGCAACTGCCATCAGTTGGCGGCCGATGCAAAGTTTGTTATTTTAGAAGTTATTAAAAGGAGTTAACCATGCGCTACCTCTGCATCCTGCTGCTGTCGCTGCTTGCCGCTTGTGCCAGCCAGCTACCGGGCTTTATTTTGTCACCACAGGTATTCTGGCCGCAGTCTAACCAGCTGCAACAAAGCCGTTTTGCTTTTAACGTAGCAGATGTGCGTGGCCAGCAATACACCTTACGTTTACAGCAGGGCGCCAAGGTGCAGCATATTGGCACAGCTAATGATGTCAGAGCTCAGCTGGAGCAAACCCTGGCACAGGCTTTTACTGCCCAGGGTGCCAGTTTAACTGCGGACAGTAGCAAGCGCCTGACGATTAAAATCAGCCAACTGCAAGCCATAGTCGACCAGCGCACTTTAGAGCATGCCGTCACCAACCAGGTCGCTTTGACGGTATTTGTTGAACATCCGCAGGGTACCTTTAGCAAAACTTACTCTGGCGATAGCAGCTTTACTGCACCGTTTAAAATGGATATTGCCGCGGTAGAACGTGAACTGCGGGTGCTGACCGAACAAGTTCTGACACAGCTGTTGCAGGATAACAGCTGGCAACAACTGCTCAGAGGATAATATGCGGGTTTTACTGCTGCTTGTTCTGTTGTCGTTTAGCTGTATGCCGCTGGCCGGTCAGTTTGTGCAGCCGGATAACCTGTACCCTAAGGTGCGGCTGCTAACATCGCATGGCGATATTGACGTGGAACTGGATCGCGCCAAAGCACCGATCACGGTAAATAACTTCCTCAGCTATGTGAAAAAGAAACAATACGACAATACCCTGTTTCACCGGCTTGAAAGCGAATTTGTGCTGCAAGGTGGTGGCTATGACATTAACTACAAAGCGATAAATGAACTAAAGCCTATTTTTAATGAATCAGGAAATGGCCTGAAAAATCAGTTAGGTACCATTGCCATGGCCAGGTTGAACGACCCCCACAGTGCCACCAGTCAGTTTTTCTTTAATCTCAATGACAATAGCCATTTAGATCCGGGCCGCAATTGGGGCTATGCCGTCTTCGGCTACATTACTGCTGGTCAGGATGTTATCGAGAAGATCCGTGCTATTCAGACAGATACCTCTGTTGAACTGGGTTGGCCCAATGTACCGACAGAAAAGGTCATCATAAAAACCGTATTGATACTGCCAGAGCCCTGAAACTGTCTATACTTGATGTAATATTTATTACCCACTGATGTGGTTACATCAACTATGCCCGACAGCTTCATTGAACACAAATCGCAGCAACTGATATTTTATATCTCACGCTATTTTCGTGGCCGCCTGCCACATAGCGAGCTGCATTTGTTTGTTTGGGACACGCTGGAAGAATGGGCTCAGCTTACAGCTGAATTGCAATTGCCTTACAACCATAAAGAAAGAGTGTTCTGGCATCTGATCCACCAGCTGGAATACTGGCCGGATCAAGCGCTGCGCGAAAACAAAAAACTGCGGCGAAATATTCAGGACTGCATCTGTTTTCTTAAAGGCCGCGGCGTGGCCCCCAGCGATTGTGTTGGTGTGCGGCCTTAAAGACTTGACCATATCTATCTGACAGGTAAGCTACAGCTAACTTTACTGACCGCGGATTGTCTTTTGTCTTTCTTTCCTTCCTGGTTAAACGGCCTGAACATTTACTTGCAACGCCGGGTGCTGGCTATTTTTATCCTGGGCTTTTCCAGCGGCTTGCCATTGATGCTGGTATTTGGTGTTTTGTCATTCTGGTTACGTGAAGCCGGAGTATCCCGGGCCGATATCGGCTACTTTAGCTGGGTGGCACTGGCTTATGCCATTAAATGGCTTTGGTCGCCACTGGCAGACCATCTGCAGATCCCGCTACTACATAATCGTTTGGGCCGGCGCCGTAGCTGGCTACTGCTATCTCAGTTGGCCATTGTTATCGCCATAGTGTGTATGGCGACTACAGATCCACAACAAAACCTGGCGGTTATGGCGGCCTTTGCCGTACTGCTGGCCTTTGCTTCTGCAACTCAGGATATTAATGTCGATGCCTTTCGTATTGAAAGTGCGCCAGAGCAGTTGCAGGCTGCGCTGGCAGCTGCGTACCTCTGTGGCTACCGGCTGGCAATGATACTGGCATCGGCCGGCACATTATGGGCGGCTGCTTTATTTTCTGCCTCAGAGGCTTATGATTTAGCCGGTTGGCAAAGCGCTTATTTGCTGATGGCGCTATGTATGCTGCCTGGCATACTCACCACCCTGTTTAGTAAAGAGCCGCTTAGTAATTTACAGCAACACAGCATCACGCAAGGCCCGGCGCTGCAACGCGTCCTGGCCTGGTTGCGTCAGGCAGTGGTTGCGCCATTTATCGACTTTTTCAGCCGTTATAAATGGCATGCAATACTAATATTGATGCTGATAGCCTGTTACCGCCTCAGCGACGTTGTGATGGGGGTGATGGCAAACGCTTTTTATGTCGATATGGGTTTTAGCAAAGAAGAAGTCGCCAGCGTCTCCAAGATCTATGGTGTTATCATGACATTGCTCGGCGCCGCCCTGGGTGGCGTGTTAATTAATCAGTTTGGCGTAATTAAAATCCTGTTTATTGGTGCCATGCTAAGTGCAGTGACTAATTTGCTGTTTTCTGCATTAAGCCAAATTGGCTATGATTTGATGTGGTTAACCTTAGTCATCTCGGCTGATAACTTAAGTGCAGGCATTGCGACCAGCGCCTTTCTTGCTTATTTAGCCTCTTTGGTAAATCTGGCGTTTACCGCAACCCAGTACGCCATATTCAGTTCGCTGATGTTGCTTTTGCCTAAATTTGCCGGTGGTTTTTCCGGCCAATGGGTCGATCAGATGGGTTATAGTCAGTTTTTTATATTTACTGCGCTATTGGGTATACCAGCACTGATTTTGATTGTTTTACTTGAACGTCAGCGTTTAAAGCAGAACGCCGCAAACTAGCGGCGCTCCCCAAACGGTAGTCAGGCTGTAAGTACCTGCTTTAACCCTTCCGTTGGGTCAACTTCTAACGCCTGGCAATAACGGACATATTCAATTACATCCAACCGGCGTTCCTGATTCTCTACCTTACCAATAAAGGAATGCGGCGTTCCTAAAATCTCCGACAAGCTACGCATGGTGTGGCCTTTTTCCTGACGTTGCCGCTTCAGCCATACACACAGGCGCTTGTTCTCTTCAGAAATAACGCTTTTTGTACCTTTCATACTTTTTCTTCTCCCAGCGTGTTACGCTTTTATTATGTAAAAATACTTCCTGCAAAGTAAAATCCAAACCCTATTGCCAGCGCAATAAGCAATAAAAAACGGTTAATTAAACCACAGGTTGCGACGAGCGTACAGCTACAAGCGTTAAAAACTGTAAAGTTGCTTTACACCGACACCAACACAAACGAATTGACTGACGATTGAAACGTCAGCGGGAGAAAATAAAATGATCAAGTTGCTGTATCTGATGCCCGTACTAATGTGCGTATTTTGGTTCTGGTACTTGCAACAACGCGGCCTGAGCGTTAAACAGGGGATAAAAGGCTTTGGCTATATTATTGGTTTTAATCTGATTATTGCACTGAGTCTGTGGCTGTTGATGATTTTGACACAGCGCTGAGATCAGACCAGCGCACGCTGCTTACGCCGGCCTGAATGTATTTATTTTTTTACATAAATGCAAAGTTATACCGAGAATGACGAACCACAACCACAAGTTGTTGTCGCATTGGGGTTTTGCACGATAAAACGGCTACCTTGCAGACCATCGGTATAGTCGACCACGCCGCCCATCAGGTATTGCAGACTCATCGGATCTACCACCATGGCTACGCCTTGCTTTTCGACGACGAAATCACCGTCGTTCACTTTCTCATCAAAGGTGAAACCATACTGAAAGCCAGAGCAACCACCACCGGTAATATAAACCCGTAATTTCAGCAGCGGGTTTTCTTCCTCACTTACCAACATAGCCACTTTACGCGCCGCCGCTTCAGTAAATTCAATTGGCACTACAGGCTCTGACATAATAACTCCGATACTAAATTGCGGGCGCAAATTATCCAATACCTGAGTGTTTTATTCAAGTATTACCCCCGAACTAAGCAAAACTGCGTTATTTGTGCCACTTTACAGCGCTTATTCAGCAACTTATGTTAAACTGCTGAGAAAATTCATCGGGTTTTGGTTGTTATGCGACGCTGGCAGAACTGGCTTCCATCCTTGCAACGTCAACTGGCGTTTCCACAAACGTCTTTGCAGCTGTGTGTGCTTGGCATGTTGGGCGGTTTAGCCGCAGCCATTCTGATTATTCTGTTTCGTCTTGCCATTATTGGCCTGCAAAGTTTTTTTCTTAGCCACACCGACGATTTCTCAACCATCAGTGCCGATATCCGCTGGACGTTACCCTTGGGTGGTGCCGTACTGATAGGTCTGCTGGCCTGGCTTACCGGCTACAAACATTACCGTTTAGGCATTCCCTTTGTCATACACCGCATTAAGCTAAAATACGGCCTGATGCCAACGCGCAACACCATCAATCAGTTTTTTGGTGGCATACTGGCGTTATCCAGTGGTTTCTCAGTCGGCCGTGAAGGCCCCTCGGTGCATCTTGGCGCTTACGGTGCCAGCTTTATTGGTAAATACCTGCAGCTGCCTTACAACAGCATTCGTATTCTGGCAGGCTGTGGTATCGCAGCAGGCATCTCAGCCTCTTTTAACACCCCGTTAGCCGCCGTTATCTTTGTGATGGAAGTGGTACTGCGCGAATATAGGGTGCATGTGTTTATCCCGATAATGTTGTCATCGGTAGTGGGTGCACTAATCACTCAAACCGTGTTTGGCAGTGACCGCGAGCTGGCGCTATTGAATATCGTCTCCATCAGCGGCTGGCATATGCCCTATCTGGTATTATGCGGCGTAGTATTTGGCGCCATCGCGTATGTGTTTAATAAAAACCTGATGCGTCTGATCAAGCTGTTTCGTAACTGGCCGCTAATGCTTCGGCTGACGCTGGCAGGTGCGGTAACGGCGGCGGTGGGCTTTTTAATTCCGCATGCTATGGGCGCAGAAACCGGTGCAATTTTTTATGCTGTTAATGCGCCCAACGATGTCGCCCTGTTGCTGACTATTTTTATTGGTAAAATGTTACTTACCTTATTTGCGCTGGGGCTGGGTGTACCCGGCGGTGTAATTGGCCCGGTTTTTGGTATTGGGATAGTGCTGGGTACTTTGCTGGCTATCATTCCATCGGCACTACTCGGCGACAGCAGTATTGCCGGCACCTATGCCGTATTGGGTATGGCCGGCCTAATGGCCGCGACTATGCATGCCCCACTGGCGGCGCTGGTCGCCGTGATGGAACTGGCACACAATCCTGGCATCATAGTTCCGGCTATGCTGGTTATCACAACGGCCTATGTGACCGGCGTGCAGTTTTTTAATAATAAATCCATATTTACCCTGCAGCTCGATTTTCTGCAAATGCCCTATAAGCTGTCACCTGCTGATGATGTATTGCAAAAAGTAGGCGTACTGGCATTGGTAAACAACCAATACCAGTTGCTGGACAATCCCGGGGAAAATGACATTCAGCAAGTGCTGGATAAACTGGAACCACCACAACAACTTATTGTAAAGCGCAGCGGTACAGACGGCGATGAATACTGCCTGGCCAGTTATGACGTACAGCTGTCAATGACCGGGGCCAGCGCCGTGCAGTACCAACCAATGCAGGGGCTTAACCATCAGGCCACCATGGCTGAAGTATTCGCCATTTTAGAAGATAAGCGTGAAGGTGCGGTATATATTTATCGCGAAGATCAGCCGGCGCAGCTGATAGGTATTATCCGCTGGGATCAGGTGCGCGGATTATTGGTAAAGCAGAACAATTTATTATGACAATTATGCTTGTATACAAAGCCTTACATGTGTTCTTTATGGTGGCCTGGTTTGCCGGCATTTTTTATCTGCCGCGGCTATTTGTCTATCATGCTGCAACTAAAAGCCCCGACTGCGACGCCGAGTTTAAAGTGATGGAGCGTCGCTTGCTGTATTTTGTTACCCCCTTTGCGCTGTTAACGCTACTGTTTGGTATATTGCTGATCTACAGCTATGGCGCTGCCTGGTTTAACGCCAGCAGCTGGCTGCATTACAAATTAGTGCTGGTCATGCTGCTATATGTGTATCATGGCTATTGCTTTAAG
Organism: Rheinheimera muenzenbergensis; assembly: GCF_036984005.1. NCBI lineage: Bacteria > Pseudomonadati > Pseudomonadota > Gammaproteobacteria > Chromatiales > Chromatiaceae > Rheinheimera > Rheinheimera muenzenbergensis. The sequence goes on along the minus strand of NZ_JALAAR010000002.1, from coordinate 72,516 downwards.
CTATTAGCCGATTTCAAACATAACCGTAACCGGCGCAGCCCGCGGTTTTACCGTATTTTTAATGAAATGCCCGTGCTGATTTTATTAGCGATAATATTGCTGGCCTATCTGAAACCAGTCTAGCGCCCTATTCGCTTTTGCCGGCTGTTTTCGCGTATAATAGCACGGTCTATTGCCGGTTCCGGGCCAGTTCCGGGCCGGGTTAATTCTCAGCGAAAAGAGCACTGACTATGAGCTTTAAAGGCGAACACATCCTCTCGGTAAGCCAGTTTGATCGCGACACCATCCAGCACGTTTTTACTATAGCCCGAAAAATGCAACCTTATGCCAGCCGGCAAAAACGCACCAAGGTGCTGGAAGGCGCTATATTAGGTAATCTGTTTTTTGAACCCAGCACCCGCACCCGGGTCAGCTTTGGTTGCGCCTTTAATTTACTTGGTGGTGAAGTACGTGAAACCACCGGTATGGAATCTTCTGCATTATCAAAAGGCGAATCGCTGTTTGATACGGCCCGTGTGATCAGCAGTTACAGTGATGTGATAGCCATGCGTCACCCGCAGGCCGGTTCAGTGGCTGAATTTGCCTTAGGTAGCCGGGTGCCGGTACTAAACGGCGGCGACGGTGCCAATGAACACCCCACCCAGGCCTTGTTGGATCTATTTACCATAGAGCGCGAGCTGGCCTCGTCCGGTCAGAGTATTGATGGCATGCATATCGCTATGGTAGGCGATTTGAAATTCGGCCGTACCGTACACTCGTTGTCCAAGCTGTTAAAGCTATACAAAAACCTGCGCTTCACGCTGATTGCCCCAAAAGAGCTGGCAATGCCGGACGAAATCGTCAGTGCTATTGAAAACGCCAGCCATCAAGTTACCGTTACCGATGTTCTTGAGGGCAACCTGAACGCAGATATTGTCTACCAAACGCGGATCCAGGAAGAGCGCTTTCCGTCAAAAGCCGAAGCCAATCTGTATCGCGGCAAATTCCGCTTAAACCAGGAAATTTATACCCGTTACTGCAAATCCAATACGGTAATTATGCATCCGCTGCCGCGTGACTCACGGGTAGAAGCCAACGAATTAGATAACGATTTAAACCTGAACCCTAACCTGGCCATTTTTCGTCAGGCCGACAACGGCATTCTGGTGCGGATGGCGCTGTTTGCGTTAACGCTTGGAGTAGACGACATTATTAGCAACTACGAGTGCGCCGTGCCCTGGTACAGCAATAAGCACAGTGGTTAACCCGGCAGACGGCCGGCTCTTTTTACTTATCGGAAACTGATTTTATGTCTTTATCTGCAGAACTGTTTCAACGTGCTCAGCACACTATTCCAGGCGGCGTCAATTCGCCGGTGCGCGCTTTTAAAAGCGTTGGTGGAACGCCAGTGTTTATCGAGCGGGCTGACGGCGCTTACCTGTTTGACGTAGATGGCAAACGTTACATTGACTATATCGGCTCCTGGGGGCCGATGTTATTAGGCCATAATCACCCGGCCATCCGTAATGCAGTCATTGAAGCCGCCGGCAAAGGCCTGAGCTTTGGCGCGCCCTGCCCGGCGGAAGTAACCATGGCTGAATTAGTCAGCAAACTGGTTCCTTCAATGGAAATGGTACGCATGGTTAGCTCCGGCACCGAAGCGACGATGAGCGCAATCCGCCTGGCACGCGGCTACACCGGACGTAATACCATAGTTAAATTTGAAGGCTGCTATCACGGCCACGCTGATTCCTTGCTGGTAAAAGCCGGTTCAGGCGCGTTAACTCTGGGTGTACCTAATTCACCTGGCGTACCGGCCGATTTTGCCAAATACACCCTAACCAGTGAGTTCAACAACCTGCCACAGTTAACGCAACTGTTTGCCGAGCACGGCAAGGACATCGCCTGCATTATTGTTGAGCCGGTCGCTGGCAATATGAATTGCATCCCGCCTGCAGATGGCTTTTTACAAGGCTTGCGCCAACTGTGTGATCAATACGGCGCAGTATTAATTTTCGACGAAGTGATGACCGGTTTTCGGGTAGCACTCGGCGGTGCCCAGGCGGTATACCAGGTAACGCCGGATTTAACGACTTTAGGTAAAATTATCGGTGGTGGCATGCCGGTAGGCGCCTTTGGTGGTAAACGCGAGATTATGCAACATATAGCGCCGCTGGGGCCGGTATACCAGGCAGGTACTTTATCCGGTAACCCCATCGCCATGGCGGCCGGGTTAGCTGCATTGACCGAAATCAGCAAAGCCGGTGTTTATGACGCCTTAGCCGCTAAAACTACGCAGCTGATCAATGGCATCAGTAAAGCCGCAGCAAAACACGGTGTACCGCTGGCAACCAACCAGGTTGGTGGTATGTTTGGTTTCTTCTTCACCAAGGAAGCCACGGTCTCCAACTTTGCCCAGGCAACCCAGTGCGATACAGACGCCTTTAAGCGTTTTTTCCACCTGATGCTGCAACAAGGTATTTATCTGGCGCCATCAGCTTATGAAGCTGGCTTTTTATCGCTGGCACACAGTGATGACGACCTGGCGCAAACTATTGCCGCCGCAGAGCACAGCTTTAAACAGCTTTAACGACGGTTTTGCAACCAGACAATATCAGTGTCGTGCGGCCGTTGCCGCACGACAAAACCAATCCCCTTACCCCCGCTGTAAATGGCTAATGGCATATTGCTTTGTGGCCAGTTTAACTCGGTAAGTTGCTGAGTGTGCCAGTCGTAATATTTCAAGGCATCATGCTGCGTGTCCAACCAATAGATGCCGCTACTATCAGTAAACCATTGTTCAGGGGATAACTGGCGCCAGTTTAACTGTGCCGGCAAAATACTCAACTGTCCGCCGTGCAACACCGCCAAATCGTTGCGGTGAGAAAACTGCAATACTAAACCATTGTCAGGGCCACAACGCACATCTACCACATCAGCGTATACTACGCTTTTACCGCTGTCCGTTTCGCTGAATAGCTGCCAGCCGTGCGCTGTCAGCTCTGTCCAGTACAAGCGGTCATTGCAACTACTGACACGCCCGGCAGTATTGATATTGGCCGGATAAGAGGTTAACTCAGCACTATGCTGGTCTAGTTGAAACAACTGATTATTAAGCATTAACAACAAGTTAGCCTTGTGCCATAACAATTGCTGCACTTGCTGTTGCTCGTTCAGCCTTGTCAGCTGCGTACTGTCGCGGCCTCGCGCCAGCCATACCTGAGGCAGGCCGGTACGCTGTGAAACAAAGGCAGTGCCATGCTCAGATACCGCCAGCAAACTCTCACTACGATTACTAATATGCCAGGGAGAAAATGACAGTAAGGCGCGCTGTCCATTGTCGGCAATTTGGTAAATATCTGTGGTGTAATCCAGAAACTGCGTCGCCAATACCTGTCCCGGCGCTTTACTTGCCTGAGTCAGGTCAATAGTAAGGGGGCCTAAACGCTGCACAGACTTGCTTGTCAGATCAAATATTTCCAGTTCTCTGCCCATTGCCGACAGTAATAACTGTTGCTTGCTCCACCAGGAAAATTGCTGCACTAAATACGGAAAACTTATCACCAGTTCCGGCTGGCCATCCGGAAGCGCTAAACGATACAGGGTACTGCTGCTGACACTCTGTTGTACCAATAAATACAAGTTGTCATCCGACAACAGCATAGCGCTTAGTTGGCGCCAGTTATTAGCAATACGATTTATCGCTGTAACACTGTCTTGCCCTGTTGTGCGGTACAACAACACGTCGCTTGAGCCGGGTTCTGTATCGGCCCACAACCATTGTTCCTGCCAACGCAACAGCGCTTGCGATAATACCTGATGACAAGGCCAGGCTTGCAGCAATTGCGCAGGTTTGGCTACGGGCAATAATTGTTGCTGATAAAATGCACACTGTTGCTGAGCTGTGCCACCACGAAACAGTAAATTTTGGTCGTCCAGCCAGACGGGTTCTGACAGGGTCTGATAATATTGTGCTACATGCTCAACTTTTAAATCAGCCAGATTTTGTACACTCCAGTTCAGCAATGGCTGCTCTGGTGCGCGGTGTTGATACACTACATGGCTGAGTGAGGCGTTTAGTATTGGCCAGTATTCCTGCCCGCTTAGCGCACTTATCGGTGTAATGGTGTCTGGTAACCGCACCAGTGGCTCGGCGGTATATTTAGCCAACACATAAGCCAGACTGGCACAGCATAGCAGCACTACAGCAGCGGTCGTGCTAATAAAGCGCCATGGCAAGCCTGCTGCGTTATCATCAGCAAGCGGTTTAGCGCCGCCCTCTGCTACAGACTCTGTTAGTGGATTATCCGGTGCCGCGCTGGGTGCCAACAGCTCAACCGCCTTAATCTCAGCTAACCAACAATAGCCTTTTTTCGATATTGTTGCGATATAGCAAGGCGAGCGTACATCATCGCCGAGAATTTTGCGCAAGGCGCCCACAGCACGCATTACCGCTGCATCAGTGCCTTCTTCAGCAGGCCAAACTTTATCAATAAGGGTATCTTTAGCTAGCAGGGTGTTTGGATGACGTAAGAAAAAATTCAGCAGGCTTTGCAAGCGCGGTTCAAGCCGGTGCGGGTGCTCAGGTTTAGCTATGGTAACGGGCCACAGTTCGCCATAAACGACCTGATAATACCAGTCGCCAATCTGTACCACAGGGTCCAAATTTGACATTAAGGTCCGCCCAACATAACTATGTTGGAGCGGATTATACCTTAAGCATCAGAAATGTTTAGCGTTTCTAATTGTAAAACAATATGTCAGGCAACTTTGTCGCCTTTAGCTTTATCTTTAGTATCTATTTTTTTGTCGCTTGGCTGCGGTGCCGGGCTATAGATATCTAAATCACATAGTGGATATAAAGCACAAGAAATTAACGTATCATCTATCTGCGGTTTTTGCGCTGGCGCATCATTAGTTAACTGTGTACTGGCAGCAAATAATAAAGCGGTAGCAAGTGTGGTTGTAAGTTTCATTTTTTAGTTCCTTTACGTTGGGTAGTACCTCTAACTTAATGAAACTAATCAAATAAACTCTATGATTTTAATATAAATTCTTTATAAAGAATCGACTAATTGCTCCAAAATACCAATGTCGATATCTGCCAGCTCGTACTCCAGAATGTAGACATATTTTTCATCAGCACTGACACTAAAGCGGCCAAGGCTCATCTGTTCTACTACCACCTGTACTGTTTTCGTATTTAAGTCGTAGTAGTGTAGTGCATAACTCATTTCATCTACGAGCCTGGAATAATAGATGCCATTTGCTGCGAGGTGAAATTTGGTAATCACTTGTGTATCAGGCAGCGATATAGCCAACTCTTCAGGTTGTTGTCCGGCGCGCTGCAGGTAGAATTTATTGGTGTTACTTTCGCGCCAGAATGCATAGTCAGCGGTATAGCTTTGATAGTAAAACTCGCGTTCAACCGCCGTGATATTACGAGACTGTAGATCCTGTGTACTTAACTCAACAATGCGCCACTTCCCCTGCAGCACCTCGGCAAAGTAAATGGTTTTGCCATCCCGGCTCCATGATGGCAGCCCCAGCAATACCGCTTCACTGCCTGCAACCTTCTTATAAGTACCATCAAAAGCATATAAAAATATTTGCTGGTTAGCATGCACCAGTAATTGAGTACCGTCAGGCGAAAATACCAGGCTGCGTATACGTTCGCGCTCGGAGAAATGGGTTAGTTGCTTTTGCGTTTTATCCGGGTACATCAGCCAGACCTGAGGCAAACCAGAACGTCGCGATACCACAGCTAAAGGACCGTCTGGATTTGGATTCGCCTCTATCAGGGTTTCATTTCGGTTAGAGCTGAATACAGGTTCGTTACTTTGTTCGGAGTTAACCAAGCTATTGGATATTTTCTTTAAATTAATCCGCGAAAAATTACCGATAGAGGCCACCAGATTACCAGAGCGGGTAACTTGGATTTCACTGGCACTATTATCTGTATGGGCAATTACTGAAACTTCACCATCTAAGCTTACCTTGCTGATAGATGTAGCTGACGATGGAAAAATAATATGTTGATCCTGCAAGTCCCAATCTATATTACCCGGATAGGCATCGACAACTTTTGCCAACAATTTACTGGCTCGGGTAGTTAGATCTATAACCCAAATTTGTGCCACGCCCGCTGCCTCGCGCAAAAACGCCACTTTATCCCCTTTACGCGAATATCGTGCACTGTAATCGCCGAAGCTGCTTGCCGGTGGCACGGTTAACTTCTCGGTGGTACCGGAATTAACAGATAAAACACTCAAAGTAAGTTGCTTATCACCATCGCGCATTTCCGGATAAACCAGATAATTACCATCCGCCGACCAGCTTAACCGTGCCGATATAGACCGTTTTCCGCAGGTGCTAAGCAGGTCATCCGACTTTACACTAATTAAATCACTCTGCAGCTGTATCAGTCTGATCTCACATAACTCATTTATAATTAACCGCTGATAAGCAATCGCTTTACCATCCGGGCTAAAAGCTGCGCCCAAACTACTGTAAGAATTAGCTGTCAGCGCAACACGCTTATGCTGGATTAAATCCTCCAGCATAAGTACAGTGATCGTCTCATTTTCAGGGCTGGCATAGCTATACACCATATAACGCTCGTCGGGTGAGACGTTGTGATAGAACTCCAGGCCATCAAGTGCGGTAAGGGGTTTATAGCGCAGCATTGGAATGACATCAGCATCTGAGGTTGCAGCGTCATCCGGCACTAACAGCCAAAACATCGCAGCTATAAATACACTGGCAAAAGCGGTTATCGGTAACCAGTAGCGCCGCGGTTTACTGTCGTTTTGAGTAATATCTATAATATCAGCTTGTTGCACACCGCTTTTTTCCGGTAACTGTATCGCTGTAACCGGCGCAACAAAACGGTAGCCGCGCTTAGGAATGGTTTCAATGTAGCTAGGTTCACGGGTATCGTCGCCCAGAGCGACACGCAATACCCGGATCACCCGGGTTACCCGACCGTCAGACACATCCCGGATGCCCCAGACATCGGCCAGTAATTCGTCTTTGGTAATTAAACGCCCGGCGTTGACGATAAAATAATTCGCCACCTTTTGTGACAAATTGTCCAGATCTGCAGTAACAGCTATTTTACCATCGGCGCCAAGCTGAACCAGCTTGTCCTGCTCAGGTAAATATTGCCAGTCTCCAACCTGTAGCGGCTTGTCGGGTTTTATCGTCATATTACTGGTTTTAGCTTCTTATTAATTAATACACTCAGGACCTGCAGGCATTTCAACTGATATCGCAGGTAATAACAATATGTTAAGGCAACTTTGTGACACAGCGTAACCTGTTTTTAACGAAAAAGCCTGTAAAGAAACTTGCTCTGGCATGGCGGTGATCAGCGAATTCGCCCCTTTGCTGCTGTAAAACTGGCTAAACAGCGCTAAAGCGCCACTGGCGCCGGTCAGGCCTATTGGTTTGTTATCGTCCCGCCCCAGCCAGACAGTGGTCAGGCTGTCCTGATCAAAACCGCTAAACCAACTATCGCGATAATCACTGGAGGTACCGGTCTTACCGGCCAGTTTAATACCCGGAAATGCAGTAGCCAGGGCTCTGGCGGTACCTTTTTCTGCCGCCTGGATCAGAGCGTATTGCAGTAAATAGATTTCGGCTTCCTGGTAACGCCGGGTTAACTGATGCTGACGCTGATACAGCGGATGACCATTGTGATCAGTAACGGCAAATAAACTGCTAAGTTGCTGATGCAAACCTTTGTTGGCGATAGTTTGATACAACTGCGTCACTTCCAGCGGGCTGAGTTCAACTGCACCTAAAAGTGCCGCCGGGTGCAGCTTTACTTTGCGGTTAAGCCCTAATTGCCGCAAACCATCGTGAATTGCCGGCAAGCCCAACTGCAAACCCAGCCGCACCGTCGGTACATTCAGTGAATACACTAAAGCATCGATTAAGCTGACCGGCCCCCGGTACTGCTTATCGAAATTTTGCGGTTGCCAGTCCTGATCATTGCTGCGCAGTCGGATTGGACTGTCGTCCAATTGACTGGCCAATGTATAACGACCTTGCTGCGCTACAGCTTGCAGGTAAATAACCGGCTTGATAATGCTGCCAATTTGCCGTCTTGCATCCAGTGCCCGGTTAAAACCACCCTGGGTAGCCTCTTTTGCCCCTACCATGGCAATGAGCTCAGCATTACGATAGTCGGCGACGACCATAGCCGCTTGCAGTGCCTTATCCTGTGGTGCTAATTGCTGTTTCACGGCTTGCTCTGCCTGCTGCTGAGTAACAGTGTCCAGATAAGTAAATACTTTAATGCCCTGATCCTTGTAAGCAGGATCTATGCTGAGCTGGCGCAGTTCTTTGCGCACTGTATCCAGATAAGCGGCATTGCCCTGCTGCAGATACTCACCACGGGGGATCACCTTCACATCTTGTTGCACGGCATGCTGATAATCCGCCCGACTGAGCAGGTGTTGCTCAAACATCAGCCGCAGTACCAGATCCCGGCGTTGTTGTGCCCGCTGCGGAAAACGGCGCGGGTCAAAATAAGACGGGCCTTTAAGTATGCCTATCAGCAGTGCGGCTTCCGCCGGCTGTAATTCAGTTAGTGGCTTGCCAAAATAGAAACGGCTGCCCAAACCTACGCCATGCACGGCATTGGCAAAGTTTTGCCCGACAAAGACTTCGTTTAAATAGGCTTCGAGGATCTGATCTTTGTTAAAGCGATAATCCAGTACCAGCGCGATAAAGGCTTCATTAACCTTGCGCCATAAGGTACGGTCGCTGCTTAAAAACATATTTTTGGCTAATTGCTGAGTTAGCGTAGAGCCGCCCTGCACTGTGCGTCCGGCACTGATATTTACCAGCAGGGCTCGCAGTACCGATAGCGGTGACACACCGTGATGATGATAGAACTCCCGATCTTCCACCAACAGCAATGCATCTTTAAAAAGCTCCGGCACTTGCTGCAGCGCTACCAGTTCGCGGTCTTCCTGCTGCGCAGCAACCAGATGTTCTATCAGCTGCGGTTCCAGCCGGGCAAAATTAACCGGCTCATTCAGGTTGCGCTGCATTATGCGGTTAATACCGCTTTGATTAAACTCAACGCTGAATAGCTGCTCGCTCTGGTAGCCGTCAACATAGACAAAAGGCCGCCGGTAAATGGTAACGTGATTGCGCGACACACTGTATTGGCCCGGCGCGGTTAAAGCGGCATTGCGCTGGTACTGCAAGGCGTCGAGTCTGTTGATTAATTGCTGCGGTGTCATCAGTTTGCCCGGCAGTAATTCCGTACTGCGGGCATAAATCTGTGCCGGCACCTGCCATTTTTGGCCGGCAAATTTCTTACTGATCTTACTGTCAAGGTATACCAGATAAAACAGCAGCACCAATACAGCAAGCAATAGCAACTTAAACACGAACAACACACTACGCTTTGCCCAATGCGGTTTGTGGCTAAGCACAGCAGTTTTTTTACTACGGCCATTCCCGGTGGCGGCTTTACGACTCATTTATGCATGGCCTTTTTTGTTTTTGTTGTAGGTAGAGCCTGAGCCGGATCTTCCGGCCAGTAATGTTTGGGGTAACGCCCACGCATTTCTTTGCGCGCTTCCAGCCAGGCATTTTGCCAGAAACTGGCCAGGTTTTGCGTAACCTGCAATGGCTGACGCGAAGGCGATAACAGTTCGACAGTAATGGCCAGTTGCCCCTGTAGCAACATCGGTGACTGCATCTGGCCATACATTTCCTGAACCCGTACTGAAAGTCTGGGCCCACCTTCAGCAAGATAATCAATACTCAGCCGTGAGCCGGTTGGTGCTTGCCAATGCGTGGGCAACAGCTGGTTTAGCGCCTGTTGCTGCTGATAACTTAAACATTGCAACAGGGCATCATACAAGGGTAACTGAGCCAGAGCGGCACTTTTACTCAGCGGAGCTAAATAAGCACCAAGCCACTGTGGCAGGGTAGTTAACAAGGCCTCGTCAGAAAAATCCGGCCAGCCAGCATCAGGTTGATACTGATTTAATAATGCTACTCTGGCCCTTAACTGCAAAGCAGTATCGCTCCAGTTCAAACAGCTTAATCCTTTATTACTAATATAAGTTTGCCATGCCAGCTGCTTTTGCTCTGCCGTCAGTTGCAGCGGCGCTGGCTTGGCATCAAGCAAACACTGACCAAAGTTCAGTTGCTGCTCAGTAAAAAAACGACCGTTTTTGTCATCCCAGAAGGTTTGCGTGCGCCAACCAAGCTCTGCCTGCCAGTCTGCCATAATGGCATCGCTACTGATAGCAAGCGCGTGATAAATGCGGTTATCGCGGCCAAATTGCTGCATATGCAGCACCACTAACCAGGCTTGCCCGGTTAAGCTGTGGTCCTGCTGTAATACAGCGCCAATACCATTGGCTAACTGATAGCCCTGGCCACGGCGTTTGGCCAGCCGGTCTGGAAATGCTCTTAATGTCAGTAGCGGGGCTAATTCCAGCGGTAGCGAGTCTGTTAACTGACAACCAAGCAAACGGGCAAAACTTTGTGCCTGTTGCCACTGTTGCGGCAGTGTTTGCCTGACCCGGCCAAGCAAGCTGTATATATCGCCCTGCAGCACGCGCGTATCTTCCAGTACAGCAGCCAGTACACAAGCCAGTGCCGCTGCATGCTGGTGCCCTTGCTGCGCCAATTGTTGGCCATGCAGCAACATGGCCGCCAGCCGGGGTTCTGTACCCAATTTGTGCGCCAGGCGCCCGCTGGCAGTAATAATGCCGCGGGTGTCAATAAATCCCAGTTGTTGCAGCAGTTGCTCTGCCACCGCTAAAGACGCTGCCGGTGGTGGTGTAAGCCAGTACAAATCGCCCACCTGACAACCCCAGGCGGCAACTTCAAGCCGCAATGCGGTTAAATCACTGATTTCAATCTCCGGCGAATCAAACCGGGCTCTGCGCTGCCATTTTTCTGCCGTATCCAGCCGGTAGCAATGGCCGGGTAATAACCGGCCGGCACGGCCGGCACGCTGAATAGCCGACGCCTGACTAATAGCGGCGGTTTCCAGTACACTGATACCCTGACGCGGGTTAAAACGGCTTTGCCGGCACAGACCGCTGTCAATCACTACGCTGATACCGTCGATGGTTAAACTGGTTTCGGCCAGATTGGTCGACAAAACTACTTTGCGCATACCTGCCGGTGGCGGCGCAATAGCCGCTTGTTGCTGTGCCAGTGTCAGGCTACCAATTAAACGATGCAGCTGCACATCGGCAGCTAACCCCTGTTGCTGCAACAACTGAGCACTTTGGTTGATTTCTGCCTGGCCGGGTAAAAACACCAGTATATTGCCGTTATGTTTGCTTAGCGCCTGCTGCACTAACGCCGCTATTTGCTGCGTCAGTGGTTGGCTGCCCGGCAGCGCATATTCTACCGTTACCGGATAACTGCGCCCTGCACTGCTCAGCACCGGCGCATCCAGCCGGTTAGCTAACTGCGCCATATCCAGCGTGGCAGACATGATCAGCAATTGCAGCTGTGGCCGCAGTTGCTGCACTTCCAGACACAGCGCCAGGGCTAAATCAGCATGCAGCGACCGTTCGTGAAATTCATCAAACAGCAGCAGATCCACAGTGCTAAGCTCAGGATCTTGCTGCAATTTTCGCGTTAAGATACCTTCGGTAACAATCAGCAAACGCGTGTTGCCGCTGTGTTTGTGTTCCTGCCGAATTTGATAGCCGACGCTGTCGCCAACGACTTCGCCCAGCTGCGCCGCCAGATAGGCAGCAATACTTTTTGCTGCCAACCGGCGTGGCTCCAGCATTAACAATTTTTTGCCGGCAAAATCCGGATGCTGCAATAAGTACAACGGCAAATAAGTCGATTTACCAGCACCGGGCGGCGCTGACAACAACACTTTATTATGGCTGTGTAACAGCTTGATAAGATCAGCAAAGATCTCGGCAACAGGTAGCACTATCACATCCGTAAAAATCTGCCAGCGTGCCGGCGATAAACGCAAAGTGCTGACTTAACAGCACCTTGCCATAAAATATCTGTATTGGTTATATTTCACCCAGCAGCGTCGCGCTAATAGTGCGGATCCCCAGCCCGGTAGCACCTGCAGCCCAATAGGCATTGCCACTGCTGTTGTAGGCGGCCGCCAGGTCAAAATGAAGCCAGCCCTTGCCTTCGTTTGGCACAAAGCGGCTCAAAAAGCCGGCTGCATTGCTGGCACCGCCGGCACCACCACCTTTTACCGGTTTACTGTTGGCAGTATCTGCAAAAGGCGACGGACATTGATGTTGGTGCCACGGCTCCAACGGCAACTGCCAGGTCAGCTCCTGCTGCTGCCCGGCATAGGCCAAGGCTTTTTGCGCCAAGGCTTTATCCAGCGCAAACAAGGCATTGTACTCGCCACCAACCGCGACCATTGCCGCACCGGTTAAGGTTGCAGCATCAATAATTAACCCGGCACCGCTTTCTGCCGCGCACATCAGGCCATCTGCCAGCACTAACCGCCCTTCAGCATCGGTATTGACAATTTCAACCGTAGTGCCGTTTTTATAGCGGATAATATCGCCCAGCTTATAAGCATTACCACTAATCAGGTTTTCGGCGCAGCATAAAATCAGCTGCACGCGTTTATTTAACCCCTGCAAAATGGCCAGCGCTAAGGCTGCGGTAACCGTAGCTGCGCCGCCCATATCACATTTCATGCTTAGCATGCTTTCAGTGGCCTTAATAGAGTAGCCACCACTGTCAAACGTAATGCCTTTGCCTACCAGTGCGGCAGCTACCGGCGCAGCCTCGTCACCCTGTGGATTATAATCCAGCACCAGCATAGCCGGCTTGCGATCACTGCCACGGCCCACTGCGTGCAAGCCGTACCAGCCGTCTGCCAGCAGCGCATCGTCCAGTAAGATCTTCTGACTAACGGTGCCAGGTGCCGCCACGCTGCTAATAAAGGCAGCGGCTTGCTGCGCCAGTGCCTGCGGATACAATTGATCCGGCGTTTGATTGACAATATCTTTGGCCCAGCTATAACAGCGCTCCAGCTGCTTTAACTGCGTTACAGTAGCGGCATCACCGCAAAAACCGACACCAGCTTGTTTTTTTGCTGAACAATAACCCTGATAAAAGGCCCACTGCAACGGCAATGTCCAGTTAGCACCGCTGAGCTGCACCTGAGTAAGCCCCAGGCTGTCCAGGCTGCGGGCCGCTTTTTGCACAGTACGCAGTGCGTCATTAGCATTTAGATGGATTTGAAAACCATTACCGGCAGGCGTAAACAGTGCTTTGCCCCATTTTTCACCTGCTGCAGCTTCTTGTAGTGTAATCTGTACCACGTCTGTCATACTGGCCCCTGTATACTTGATCGTTATTTAAAAAGGCGATATCGGCCAGTGTACCACAAGCTCCGCTAAGCCAAATAACCCCCTTAACGGACGAATAACGCCTGTTTGGCGCATTTGCCGAAAACAGATGACGTAACTATAAGAGCTCTGTATACTGCCGCGTCTTTTTAAATCTGATTGCGATGCCGGCAATATTCTGCTATCTATAGCCGCCATATTTTTTGCTGGGCATTTTACAGGAGATGATTATGCCAGAGGGCAATACTACCAAAACGCTGGGTTTACTAGCCCTTGCAGGCGTAGCGCCATATCAGGAAGCTGTCGGGGAAGAGTACATGAACCCGAAGCAACTGGAGCATTTCCGCCGTATTCTGGACGCCTGGCGTCAACAATTACGTGAAGAAGTTGACCGCACCAAGAACCACATGGCGGACGAAGCAGCTAATTTCCCGGATCCGGTTGACCGTGCCGCCCAGGAAGAGGAATTCAGTTTAGAACTGCGTGCCCGTGATCGTGAGCGCAAACTGCTGAAAAAAATTGAGAAAACACTGCAAAAAATTGAAGATGAAGACTTTGGTTTTTGTGATACCTGTGGCATAGAGATTGGTATTAAACGCTTAGAAGCCCGTCCTACTGCCGATATGTGTATCGACTGCAAAACCTTAGCTGAAATCAAGGAAAAGCAACTGGGCGGCTAAGATGCCCAAAGCACAACCTTGCTATATTGGCCGGTTCGCGCCATCGCCTTCCGGCCCGCTTCATTTCGGTTCCCTAATAGCTGCTGTTGGCAGCTATCTGCAGGCTAAATCTCAGCACGGCCAATGGCTGGTGCGAATGGAAGACATCGACACCCCACGTATGGTGCCTGGCGCCGACAGCGATATCCTGCGCACACTGGAGCAATTTGGTTTGCACTGGGACGGCGTTGTGCTTTATCAAAGCCAGCGGCTTGAGCGGTACCAGCAAATATTACAACAACTAAAAGCACAACAACTGATCTATGGTTGTCAGTGCAGCCGTAAGCAAATAAGCAGTCTGGGCGGGCTTTACGACAACCGCTGTGCCCAGGCGCAACTTACAACAGAGCCACTGGCCTGGCGATTACGCAGCAGCAATGTCAGCACAGATTTTACCGACTTGGTATTTGGTCAGCAGCAGATTGCCGCCTCATTGGCACAAGAAGACTATATAGTGCGCCGCCGTGATGGCTTGTTCGCTTATCAGTTGGTTGTTGTGGTTGACGACATCGATCAGGCGGTTACACAAGTGATCCGTGGTGCCGACCTGCTGCAAATGACACCCCGGCAACAGGCATTGTGCCAACTATTAGGCGCAGCAGCACCCCAATATGGTCATCTGCCACTGGCGGTAACTAAACCGGGTTTTAAACTTAGTAAGCAAAACCATGCGGCAGCAATAGCACAATGGCCAGCAGCAGCAATACTCAGCCGGGTGCTGGGATTTTTAAACCATATGCCGCCAACAGAGTTACAACAGGCGCCGGTTACAGAGCAGTTAAATTGGGCCAGTAGCCAATGGCAACTTAATAAAGTACCAGCGCAACTGGAGATACTCAGTACAGAATTTCGTTAAGAAGCCAGCAGTGTTGCGTTCTTTTTTTAGCGCAGCTGCGGTATTATTGGCCGGCTTTTTTGTTACTAGCCGGCACCGGCCGAAGCCATATTTGTCAGGAGAATAACCATTATTACGCGAGTGTTAGATTTTTGCCGCCGCACCTTTGGTGGTAAAGCCAAGCCCAGCACAGCCCGTAAGGCTAAAACGGTGAAACCGCAGCAACAAGATGCGGCGCCAGACAAACGTAACCAACCCGTTCCTGGCGCCAGCCAGTTGCCGGACGTCGTGCGCATTGGCCGTGACAAGCATGGTATTTCACGCAAAGATATCAGCCCTAACGCTTTAAAGGTGCTGTACCGCTTAAAAGATGCCGGTTTCGACGCCTACCTGGTTGGTGGTTGCATCCGCGATTTACTCATGGGCATTCAGCCAAAAGATTTCGATGTGGTAACCAATGCCAAACCGGAGCAGGTCAAACAGGTTTTTCGCAACTGCCGCCTGATTGGCCGGCGCTTTCGCCTGGCACACGTGGTATTTGGCCGTGAAGTGATTGAAGTCGCCACCTTTCGTGGCCATCACAGTGGCAGCGAAGATGAAGACGATACCGCACCTAAGCTAAAAACCGCCAGCCTAAGCGACCACGGCCAGATATTACGTGACAATGTCTACGGCACTATAGATGAAGACGCCGAGCGTCGTGATTTTACCCTCAATGCGCTGTATTACTCAGTCAGCGATTTTGCCGTGTATGATTTTGCCAACGGCATGCAAGCCATCAGCGAGCGTAAAATTGAACTGATTGGCGATCCGGAAACTCGCTACCGGGAAGATCCGGTCCGCATTTTACGCGCCATTCGTTTTGCTACCAAACTGAATATGCAAATCGCGCCGGCTGCAGCAGAGCCGATACCGCAACTGGCGGTGTTGCTGAAAAATGTACCGGCACCACGGCTATTTGATGAGCTGGTTAAGATGCTGCTGGCGGGCAAAGGCTTTGACAACTTTATGCTGATGCGCGACACCAAGGTGCTAAAGCAACTGCTGCCTCAACTAGACAAACTGTTAAAACAAGAGCCCGAAGGCAAAGCTTTTACCCTGGCAACCCAGGCTTTACAAAATACCGATGAGCGCGTAGCGGCCGATAAGCCGGTGACGCCGGCATTTATTTTCGCCGCCCTGTTGTGGTATCCGGTAGAAGTACGGGCGCAAGCCCTGATGACAGACGGGTTAAGCGACATAGATGCGATGAATATTGCCATGACAGAAGTGCTGGACGATATACAGCGTACTATCGCGATCCCGAAGCGTTTTACCCTGGCCATGCGCGATATTTGGGCACTGCAAAGCCGCTTAAACAAAAGGGCCGGCCGCCGTGCATTTAAATTGCTGGAGCAACCTAAATTTCGTGGTGCCTTTGATTTTCTACAGTTACGTGCCCGGGCCGAAGGCGGCAGCCTGATTGAACTGGCGCAGTGGTGGGAACGCTTCCAATTTGCTGATGAACCAAGCCGGCTGCAGTTAATCAACCAACTGGGCAAAGACGGCATTGACAAAGGCCCGCGCCGCCGGCGTAGCTATAAACGCAAACCGACGGCTGAATAATGGCATCACAGCGCTGTTACATTGGCTTAGGTGCCAACCTGCAACAACCCATGGCACAGCTGCAAAGTGCTGTACAGGCACTTTCGCAGTTAGCCCACTGCAAGCTGGTCGCCGTTTCCGATTTTTACGGCTCAAAGCCGATGGGGCCGCAAGACCAACCCGATTATGTTAATGCGGTAGCCGCTATCGACACCACACTGACAGCAGAGCAGTTATTGGATGCGCTGCAACAGATAGAACAACAACAAGGCCGTCAACGTAAGGCCGAGCGCTGGGGCCCGCGTGCACTGGATTTGGATATTCTGCTGTATGGTAAGCAGATTATAAATACCGAGCGTCTGACCATACCGCATTATGGCCTGCGCGTACGTGAATTTGTGCTGTATCCGCTTCACGATATTGCACCGCAACTTAGCCTGCCGGACGGTACTGTATTATCCTCTTTACTGGCGCAGGTGCCGTTAAATGGCCTGCAAAAACTTCACAGCAGTTGCAGCTAATCGCACTTTGTGCGATCTTGCGCGTCCTGCGTTAATGGTCGGATGAGAAGATTATGGCTAAGATCACCACTGCCGTATTACAGAAAATGAAGCAGCAAAGTGACAAGATCACCATGCTGACGGCCTATGATGCCAGCTTCGCGAAGTTATTTGCCGAACAAGGCGTCGACGTACTGCTGATTGGCGATTCCTTAGGTATGGTGCTGCAAGGCCACGGCGACACCCTGCCGGTAACCATTACTGATATTGCCTACCATACCCGGGCTGTGCGCGCCGGTGCACCCGAAGCGTTTGTCATCGCCGATATGCCGTTTATGAGCTACGGCACCTTAGAGCAGACACTGCAAAGTGTGGTGCCGCTGATGCAAGCCGGCGCCAATATGGTAAAACTGGAAGGAGGCGACTTTTTACTGCCTACCGTAAAAGCCTTAACCGAGCGCGGCGTACCGGTATGCGGCCATTTAGGTTTAACCCCCCAGTCTGTGCATATTTTTGGTGGCTATAAAGTGCAGGGTAAAACTGACGCGGCTGCCGATGCGATGGTTGCTCAGGCCAAAGCCTTACAAGATGCCGGCGCCCAGCTGCTGGTTCTGGAATGCATTCCAACCAAGCTGGCAAAACGGATCACCGACACGCTAAGCATACCGGTTATCGGTATTGGCGCCGGCAACGTTACCGACGGACAGGTACTGGTAATGCATGATTTACTCGGTATCAGTAGCGGTTATATTCCAAAGTTTTCGAAAAACTATCTGGCGCAAACCGGCGAGATCAGAAGCGCGATCGCGGCCTATGTCAGCGAAGTTAAAAGCCAGACCTTCCCTGCCAGCGAGCACAGTTTTTAAAGCCGATGAAAATACTCAACTCTATTGCTGCGCTGCGGGCACAAATCAGTGCCTGGCGGCAAAACGGCGAACGTATCGCCTTCGTACCCACCATGGGCAACCTGCATAACGGCCATTTAAAACTGGTTGATGTGGCCAAAGGCCGTGCTGATCGGGTAATTGTAAGCATCTTTGTAAACCCAATGCAATTTGGCAAAAACGAAGATCTCGACAGCTACCCGCGCACGCTGGAGGCTGATTGCGCCGGGCTGACCGCCCATGGCGCCGATGCGGTATTTACCCCAACGCCAGCGATGATGTACCCGCGTGGTCTGGAGGTACAAAGCTTTGTTGAAGTGCCATTGCTGGGCGATTTACACTGCGGTGCCAGCCGCGCCGGCCATTTTCGCGGCGTATCCACCATAGTGTGTAAGTTGTTTAACCTGGTACAGCCGGATATTGCCTGCTTTGGTCAGAAGGATTATCAGCAACTGGCGATTATCCGTCAGATGGTAACTGATTTGTCCATGCCGATTGAGATTATCGGCGTGCCGACCGAGCGCGCAGCCGATGGTCTGGCGCTGAGTTCACGCAATGGCTATCTTAATGCTGAACAGCGTGCGCTAGCACCCAAGCTTTATCTGCTGTTGCAGCAGCTGCGTAGCAGCATTCTGGCTGGCAACCATGATTACCGGGCGCTGGAGCAACAGACGAAGCAACAGCTCAGTGCTGAGGGTTTTAAGCCGGATTATATTGATATCTCAGATCAAAACGATCTGACATTGGCCACCACCGCACAGCAGGCTAAAGTGATTTTGGCAGCGGCCTGGCTGGGCAGCACCCGTCTGATTGACAACCTGGAAATCTGACCGACAAGCGCCTGCCCGGCGTTTTCTTACGCCGGGTGTAACGGCCACACTAGCAGCAATACCGGTAAACTTACCGCTACTACTAATACATCCAGCGGCAAGCCCATGCGCCAGTAATCAGTGAAACGAAAACCGCCCGGCCCAAGAATTAAGGTATTGTTTTGATGGCCAATTGGCGTTAAAAACGCGCACGATGCGCCCACTGCCACCGCCATTAAAAAGGTGTCCGGATTAACACCAAGCTGATTAGCGGCGCCCAGTGCAATAGGTGCCATCACAGCTGCTGTCGCTGCGTTATTCATTAAATCAGTCAAAATAAGTGTGCTGATCAAAATAACCGCCAGCCCTACTACTGGATTGCCCTGAGCCAGCGTATCAAGCAACACTGCGGCAATCAGGCCCGCCGCACCGGTACTTTGCATAACGCCGGCAACGGGCAACAAACACGCCAGCAGCACTATTACCGGCCAATCTATAGCGTCATATACCAAACGCCAGGGTAAGGTGCGCAGAGCCATGGTGGCTAACACACCGGCAGCAAAAGATACTGCCGCCGGCAAAATCCCCGTTGCAGCCAGCACCACCGCCAACAGCATAATCACTGCCGACATTAAGGCATTGCGCTTGTTTGGTATCCTAAGCTCACGCTCGGCCAGCGGCACACAGCCCGTATTATTGGCAAAATCCTGTAATACATCCGGCGCACCCTGCATCAGCAACAAGTCACCGGCTCGCAATGGCAAAGAACGTAACCGTGCCATCGAGCGCTGACCATGGCGAGATACTGCCAGCAAGTTAATACTGTAGCGGGTGCGCAATAACATATCGGCGGCAGAGCGGTTAAGCAGGCTTGACGAGGGTAAAACGGCAAGTTCCAACAACACAATCTCGTCAGGTATACGTTCCTTTTCCGGCTCTTTTTCCACAGCTTGGTCCGCGCCCTCCGTCGTCAACTGTTCTGGATCGTCCACTGCTGCCGAGTGTTGTGCGGAGTCAGCCTGTTCAGTCTCCTCCTCAGCTGTGGGTTCGCGTTTTGCTTTCGCGTGTGCCAGCTCGAGCCCCAGCTCTGACAGCACTTTAGTCAGTGCGTCAGCTTCGGCTTCAATGATCAAAATATCCAGTGCACGCAAATAACGGCCCGAACTGGGTGCAGTTACCCGCACGTCATTACGGATCAATCCCACTACCTGTGCATCAGCCTGATCCAGCACCGCCTCGACTTCGCGCAATTTCATGCCATCGGCTTTACTGCCTTCAGCAATTCGCACTTCTGTAACATAGGCGCCAGTTTCGAAGCCTTCAGTGCCCGCTTGTTTGCGTTTTGGCACCAGGCGCCAGCCCAGCAGGATAATAAATGCCAAACCTACAGCCGTCACTGCGGCGCCAACAGCAGTAAAATCAAACATATTAAAGCCAGCCGAGCCCTCAGAAGCGCGTATACCAGAAATTATCAAATTCGGCGGAGTGCCGATTAATGTCATGGTACCGCCAAGAATTGAGGCAAACGCCAGCGGCATTAACACCTGGCCGGGAGAAAGCTGTAAGCGGTTTGCCAGTTGAATTGCCACCGGCATCAGCAAAGCCAGGGCACCAACATTATTCATAAAGCCCGACAGCAATGCAGCCAGCAGCGTTAGGGCCGCAATACTTAAGCTAGGGCCGGCTTTGGCGGGCAACACCAAACGGGTTAACACATCTACTGCGCCAGAACTTTGCAGCGCCCGGCTTAGCACCAACACACAGGCAACGGTTATCACCGCCGGGTGGCCGAAGCCATTGAAGGCGCTTTGCGCGTCAATAAGACCGCTAAAGACACACGCCAGCATAGCACCGAGCGCTACCATGTCATGGCGCCAGCGGCCCCATAAAAACATGCCAATAGTGACCAGTAAAATCAGCATAATAATGCTTTGCGCCGTGGTCATACTGCACTCCGGGAGTTAGTTAATTGATCGCAGCTGCATGTTGCTGGCCACGCTCATTCGAGCACTACGACATAACATCTAGACAGAAAAAATGTCACAGATCAAGCTATAAGGCTATAACTCTGATCTGCAGTGAGGACATTTAAAACAAAGGTGGGCAGAGCCTGGCAGTACATCAGTTTTGTATTTAGTGCCCAGCTCCTGGCTCAGAGCACTAAAACTAAAGCAACCTAACACAGTGGCATTGCAAGTAAGGTCTTTATACCACCAGCTCTTTCGCCAGCTGTAGCAGTTTCGGGTAAAACTCTTTATCGAGCTGGGCAATTTGATCCTGCTCTACCAGCACATCATGCAAAATTTGCTCGGTAGTGAGTGGGTTAGCCAGCACCACACGGAATACTATTGTTTCCTGGCGCTGGTAGCCTGCCGGCGTTAAGCGGGTACGGGAAACAAATGACTTACCCTCTTCACGCTGACGTTTCTGAATAAACTTAGTTAAGCCGTTTAACAGCTCGTTAAAGCGTTGCAGCTGCTCGGGATTGGCACCCGCCATGGCTTTTTGTACCTGCGCCGGCACATAACGGTAGGTAAGCAAACACAATTCTGGCTCGGTGATCAGTTCAAAATCAATGTTGTGCGCAATTAAAGTGGCAAAATAACGCGCTTTTTCCAGGCTGCGGTTGATCAAAATTTCATAACCGTCACGGCCAATCACCTGCAGGCAGGCATGCACCAGCATCGCCATACCGGGGCGTGAGCCCTCCAGCGTCTGACTGCCCAAATCTTTTGAGCCTTTACGCAAAATATACTCAGCGTGATGCTCAATAGCGTGCGCAGCGGACGGGTGTTTAAACACCACCATACCGGCACCCATCGGCACGTACATTTGTTTGTGCGCATCTATGGTTACCGAGTCGGCACGCTCTATGCCAGCCAGCAGATGGCGATACTTGTTGGACAACAGCGTAGCGCCGCCCCAGGCCGCATCGACATGAAAGTGGCATTGATACTGCTCGGCTAAATCGGCCAGCTGATTTAGCGGGTCCACATTACCGGTTTCGGTAGTGCCAGCCACGCCTACAATCGCCAGCACACGGATGTTAGCCGCTTTAAGCTGCGCCATTTTGTCAGCCAGTAAGGCAGTATCAATTTTGTTGTCGGCGTCGGTTTTCACCGCTATTAACGACTCGCGGCCAATACCCAACACGTCTGCAGCTTTACCCAACGAATAATGCCCGCGTTCGGATACCAATATTGCCAGACCGTCATAACCGTAATGTTTCATCGCCTTAAACAAGCCTTCACGGGCGATGCCTTTAAAATCACCGTCAGGTTTTAGCAACCGGTTACGGGCTATCCACAGTGCAGTAATATTGGCGATGGTACCGCCGGAGCAAAAGGCGCCCAGCGAATGGTTAGCGCTGTGCATCCATTTTTTATAGAAGCCGTCGCCCTCGCCATACACCAGATGGTGCATCATGCCCAGCACCTGACGCTCCATCGGCGTAAAAGCTTTGGAGGTTTCAATCTTCACCAGGTTCTGGTTTAGCCCTACCATCATTTTTGACAGTGACAACACAAAATAAGGCAAGGCCGACGTCATATGGCCGATAAAACTTGGCGCTGCAGTATGTACCGAGTGCGCTACCAGCTTTTGCATCAGGCTTTCAGCGTAATCGGAAACAAAGTTTGGCATTTGCGGAATATGGTGCGCCTGAAAATCGCGCTCAATTTGCCACAAAGGTTTTTCTACCGCGACGATACTTTCGCGCAAAAATCCGGCCAGATTCTGTGACAGATTCTGCTCAATAATGCTGAGGGTTGAATCGGGCGCTTCCGGCACCGTGAAGATGCGCCATAAGGCCTCTTCTGAAGCGGTTGCCTGGCGTTTACTGGATTCTGTCATGCGCTTGCTACTCTGCATACGGTTTCAGCGGTTACTAAAACAGCCGGAAAATGGCGCTCACTTTACTGCAAGCGCCGAAAAATGTCTGCAAAAAAGTGCTGTGCCTAACTACGCAGGCCAATGCCACGGTTAATCAGGTACATGGCATAACTAAACAGTACTACGATAAAGCCCACAACCACCGCCAGCGCCAACCACAGGCTGACATCGGTAACACCTAAAAAGCCGTAGCGAAATGCATTAACCATGTACACCACCGGATTAAGCGCCGCAACATGCTGCCAAAAGCCGGGCAACAGAGTTAACGAGTAAAACACACCACCCAAATAGGTCAACGGCGTCAGCACAAAGGTTGGAATAATGCTGATGTCATCGAAGGTCTTGGCATACACAGCGTTAATCAGGCCGCCGAGGGAGAACAGCATCGAGGTTAATGTCACCGTCAGCACTATTACCGCCAGATTGTGAATTTGAATAGTGACAAAAAACAATGATAACAGCGTCACGATCAGCCCTACCAGCATGCCACGCGCCATACCACCGCCAACGAAGCCCAACACAATAATGTAGTTGGGCACCGGTGCCACCAGCAGCTCTTCCACGTTGCGCTGAAACTTAGCACTGAAAAATGATGACGCCACATTGGCATAAGAGTTAGTGATCACCGACATCATAATCAGGCCGGGTACAATAAACTCCATATAGCTAAAACCACCCATATCGCCGATGCGGGAACCAATTAAGCTGCCAAAAATAACAAAGTACAACGTCATGGTAATAGCCGGTGGCACCAGCGTTTGTATCCAAATTCTTAAGAAACGGTTGGTTTCTTTATCGAGGATGCTTTTAAGAGCCACCATATAGTTAGCTTTAATCATTTTGCACCTCCGCGGCCATTTTCCACTAAGGATACAAACAGCTCTTCCAGCCGGTTAGCTTTATTACGCATTGATAACACCTTAACATCCTGCGCGCTGAGCTGAGCAAAAATGCCATTTAAGCCCTGCGCTTTTTCCACATCCACTTCAATACTGTGGTCATCCAATGCCCGCCAGTTAACGCCGTCCAACGTCAGTTGTGCCGGTGTTGTGGCTAAATCCAGCACAAAGGTTTCACGCGTCAGCTTAGCCAGTAATGCCTTCATGTTAGTGTTTTCAATAATCTGGCCTTTATCGATAATGGCGATATTACGGCACAGGCTTTCGGCTTCCTCCAGATAATGGGTAGTGAGAATAATCGTCACGCCCTGCTGGTTAATGGTGCGCAAAAACTCCCACATCGAGCGGCGCAGTTCTATATCTACCCCAGCGGTGGGTTCATCCAGAATCAGCAGTTTTGGTTCGTGCATTAAGGCGCGGGCAATCATTAAACGCCGCTTCATGCCACCGGATAGCTCTCGGGCGCGGGCCGTACGTTTTTCCCACAGGCCCAGTTGGCCCAGGTATTTTTCCGCCCGTTCCAGCGCCAGTTTTTTCGGCACACCATAATAGCCGGCCTGATTTACCACTATCTGCAACACGGTTTCAAACTGGTTAAAATTAAATTCCTGCGGTACCAGACCAAGCTGGCTTTTGGCTGCTTCCAGCTGGTTGTCGATATCATATTCAAATACCTTAACGCTACCGGCTGATTTATTGACTAACGAGCTGATAATGCCAATAGTGGTACTTTTACCGGCACCATTTGGCCCTAACAGCGCAAAAAAATCGCCCTGCTTTACCTGCAAGTCAATACCGCTTAATGCCACAGTGCCACTTTTGTATACCTTATGCAGGCCTTTAATATCTAAGGCTAAACTCAATGCTGCTCTCCTGTGTGTTCTGTACTGCCATAACCCCAACGGTTAAGTAACTGGTGCGGTAACCTAAGATGGTCAAGAATACGCGCCACCATAAAATCGACTAAATCACTGATCTGTTTCGGTTGATGATAAAAACCCGGTGCCGCCGGCATAATAGTCACACCGAGCTTGGCCAGCTTAAGTAGGTTTTCCAGGTGGATAGCGCTAAGCGGGCTTTCGCGTGGCACTAAAATTAACTGGCCGCCTTCTTTAATCACCACATCCGCCGCCCGCTCTATTAAGTTGTCACTGGCGCCGGTGGCAATTGCCGATACGGTGCCGGTAGAACAGGGGCAAATCACCATTTGTCGCGGAGCCGCTGAGCCGGAAGCTACCGGAGAGAACCAGTCATCTTTGCCGTAGACGTTAAGCAAGGCGGCATCGCAGCCAAAATGTGCCAGCAACATTTGTCTGCATTTGTCCGGTGCAGCCGGCAGTTTAATATCATGCTCTGTAGCAAAAACCACTCTGGCGGCGCTGGATACCAGCAAATGCACTTTGATGCCCTGCGCCAGCAGCAATTCTAATAAGCGCCAGCCATAGGGCGCACCTGATGCACCGCTAAAGGCCAGCGTGATCTCATTTGCAGTTTTCATCAGTGTTCCCATTTACGCTTTAGTGCACTAATCAGCTTGTCGTGAATACCACCAAAGCCGCCGTTACTCATAATCACAATACTGTCACCCTGCTCTGCCTGGTCGCTAAGCAGGCTAACCAGTGCATCAATGTCATGCGACAAAGCGGCTTTAGGTGCTAAGGCGCGCGTTAAGGCGTCCAGTGACCAGTTGGCATTGGCCGGCTCATACAAAAACACCTTATCGGCCAGCGCCAGCGCCAAAGGCAGTGCCGCCTGATGTACGCCCATGCGCATGGTATTAGAGCGTGGCTCCAGTACGGCTAATACCCGGCTTTGGCCTACTTTATTGCGAATGCCTTGTAAGGTAGTGCTGATAGCGGTGGGATGATGGGCAAAATCGTCATACACCTTTACTCCGGCGATGTCGGCTTTTAGCTCCATCCGCCGTTTGGGTGCAACAAAGCGCGTTAGTGCCTCCAGCGCAATGGCTACCGGTACGCCGGCATGGCGCGCCGCTGCAATCGCCATTACCGCATTATCGACATTGTGCTGGCCACTTAACTGCCAACTTAGCTCACCAAGCTGTTTATCCTGATAATACAAGGCAAAGTGGCTGCCATCGCTGCTTAGCAATTCGGCGCGCCAATCCGTACCATAGCTTTGCCGCTCGCTCCAGCAGCCCATATCCAGAGTATGTTTAACCGCTGGCGTATCTTCCGGTGCCAGCACCAGGCCATTGGCCGGTACCATACGCAGCAGATGATGAAACTGGCGCTGAATTGCCGCCAAATCAGGGAAAATATCAGCGTGATCGTATTCCAGGTTGTTTATTACCAGGGTTCGTGGCCGGTAATGCACGAATTTGGATCTTTTATCAAAAAAGGCCGTGTCGTATTCATCTGCCTCGATGACAAAAAAAGGTGACTCGCCAAGCCGGGCAGAACAATCAAAGTTTTGCGGAATGCCACCAATCAAAAATCCCGGCGCTAAGCCCGCACATTCTAAAATCCAGGCCAGCATAGTACTGGTGGTAGTCTTACCATGGGTGCCAGACACCGCCAGCACCCAACGGTCAAATAGCACCTGCTCTGCCAGCCACTGCGGGCCAGAGCTGTAACGCAAATTGGTATTTAATACATACTCTACTGCCGGGTTACCGCGGGATAACGCGTTGCCGATAATAACCAAGTCTGGTGCCGGCTCCAGCTGCTGCGGATCCCAGCCTTGCGTCAATTCAATGCCCAATTGCTCCAATTGCGTGCTCATTGGCGGATAAACATTGACATCAGCACCGGTAACTTTATGGCCCAATGATTTTGCGATAGCGGCGATGCCGCCCATGAAGGTGCCACAGATACCCAGAATATGAATATGCATACATTGTCCTGAAAATTAACCTGCGCCATTGTAACAAATAGCAACCGCAACGCAGTAACACCTGCAATTTGCGCAGAAATTCTTTAAAATACGCCAGCCTCTACCGCTTTAGCAAAAATAATTACTGAGAAGGAACCACCAGCATGCGCCGCATCTCGCCAGTACTGCAACAGGACGGAGTCGACAGCGACCTGATTTCACTGATTAAAACTATCCTCGCCGCCTGCCGGGAAATCTCGTTTCGTGTCAGCCAAGGCGAACTGGCTGGGGTATTAGGTTCTACCCTGGGCGAGAATATTCAAGGGGAGACCCAGAAAAAACTCGATATTATTGCTAATGAATTACTCAAAGAAGTGATTCTGGAAACCGGCGTAGTCAAAGCTATCAGCTCAGAAGAAGAAGACGACACCGTTGCCGGTAACCCGCATGGTAAATATTTGGTAACCTTTGACCCGCTGGATGGCTCCTCCAACACCGACATCAACAGCTTAATCGGCACCATTTTCTCTATATTACCGGCACAAGCAGATAAAGCAGCTGATGACGCCAGTCAGTTTTTGCAGCCCGGCAGCGCCCAGCTGGCCGCAGGCTACGTATTGTATGGCCCTTCTACCATGTTGGCGCTAACCACAGGTAAAGGTACCAGACTGTACACCTTAGATAAAACCTATGGCGGCTTCCTGCTTACTGAAGAGCAGGCTGCAATTCCGAAATACACTGCAGAGTTTGCCATCAACATGTCGAACCAACGTTATTGGCAACCGGCAATGCAGGCTTATATTGCTGATTTACTGCAGGGCAAAGAAGGTCCGCGCGGTAAAAACTACAATATGCGCTGGATAGCCGCCATGGTGGGTGATGTACACCGGGTACTGTGCCGCGGCGGTATTTTTGCTTACCCGCGTGACACTAAAGATGCCAGCAAGCCGGATAAACTGCGACTAATGTATGAAGCCAACCCGATGAGTTTTCTGGTAGAACAGGCCGGCGGTATCAGTTCTACCGGTTATGAGCGCATTATGGACATAGTACCGACCGATATTCACCAGCGCGTGGCGGTGATACTTGGCTCAAAGCACGAAGTAGAAAGCTGCATTGCCTATCATCAGCGATAGCCATTTTTATTACCGGCGCTATAATAAGCGCCACTTTCAACCAGGCTTTTAACATTTAAGGACCAGGCCATGAGCTTAAGCGATGTTGCAGCAGGTAAAAACCTGCCGGAAGAAATTAACGTTATTATTGAAATTCCGGCCAATGCCGACCCGATTAAATACGAAGTAGACAAAGATACCGGTACCGTATGGGTAGACCGTTTTATGGCTACACCGATGTTTTATCCGTGCAACTACGGCTTTGTAAACCAGACGCTGTCGCTGGATGGTGATCCGGTAGATGTTTTAGTACCAACCCCTTATCCGTTGGTACCAGGCGCAGTTATTAAATGTCGTCCGGTAGGCGTACTGTTTATGTCGGATGAATCTGGCGAAGATGCCAAGGTTATTGCAGTGCCGGTAAGCAAGCTTACCAAGCTGTATGACCACATTCAGGACATTAACGATGTCGATGAGCTGCTGAAAAAGCAAATTCAGCATTTCTTTGAGCGTTACAAAGAATTAGAAGCTGGCAAATGGGTAAAAGTAAATGGTTGGGGCGATGCAGCCGCTGCCAAAGCTGAAATTATGACCTCATTTGAACGGGCAAAAAAATAAGCTGCCCGCAGTTTAAGCAAGCCCGGCGAATGCCGGGCTTTTTTTTAAGCGCAATCAAAGCTAACAACAACAAGCATTTGCACAAATTAAGCACTATACTGCGGTTAAGCTACATCTAATAATAACGTTCCAATATCACAGAGGCCTGCAGTATGGATGTGTTACGACGTCTGTCTATCGCAAAGAAGATCTACTTAATTCCACTCATCGGTACCTTAAGTTTTATTATTTATCTGGTTCTGGCCAGTAATACCGCTCTGAACAACGTTCATACGCTGGAGCAAACCCGTGACGTGCAGTTTCCGGTGTTACAGGCAGCACAAAGCTCGCTGGTATTGCTGGAGCGGGTTAAAGACTCGCTCGCCAGTGCTGTCACCACCGGCGATGAAGAAGCGCTGGGTGGCGCGGCCAATTTCAGTAAGCAGTTCAGCCAGGATTTAGGCCGCATTGCCGAGTTAAACCGCGACTATGCCGGGGCGGTCAGCAATGTTAAGCAAAGCTACGACGCTTACTATCAGGTAGCGTATAAAGTGTCACAAGAGATGATCAACAACACGGCAGATTTCTCTACGCTGGGTCAACGTTCAGAGAAAATGAACGCTGATTACGACACTACAGCGCGCTTGCTTAGCCAATTCCGTGACCAGCGCTTACAACAATTTACCGCCAGTATTGATGATGCCAGCGAGCAAGCCGGCACCCTAATTACAGTTGGTATTATTATGGGCGTGATCACCACATTGGTGTTGTTTGGTACCGCTTTTCCGGTCGCTCAAGGTATTCACAACAGCCTGGGCAATATGATTAGCTCGTTGCAAAGCCTGGCAAAAGAAGATGGCGACCTAACCGCTCGCATTAACAGCAATAGTAAAGATGAACTGGGCGATTTAGCGCACTGGTTTAATACTTTTATGCAAAAGCTGCAGCATGTGGTGAAGGATATCGTCAATACCGCAGTGCCACTATCTGCCCTGGCAAAAGACTTACGAGAACTAACCGACGATACCAATAAAACCATTGCCCAGCAGCGTCGCGCCGCCGATCAGGCCAAACATGCGGTTGATGATATGAGTGCCAGCGTGGTGGCTGAAGTTAACAGCGCCAACGAAGCCGCTGCTGCTGCCACGCAATCCAATGATGCCGCCGGTCAGGGCCAACAAACGGTAATCTCCACTGTACAAAATATCCAGCAACTGGCCGGCAATGTACAAGAAGCTTCTGATGTCATTATGCAGCTGGAGAAAGATGCCAATCAGGTTGGTACTGTGCTTAGCGTAATTAAAGGTATCGCCGAACAAACCAACTTACTGGCGCTAAACGCGGCAATTGAAGCCGCCCGTGCCGGTGAACAAGGCCGCGGCTTTGCTGTGGTCGCCGATGAAGTACGTACCCTGGCATCGCGCACGCAAAAATCCACTGAAGAAATTCAGCGTACCATTGAGCAGCTGCAAAGTGCGGCGCGTCTGGCCGTACAAAAGATGCAACAAAGTACCGCCCAGGCCGATCACAGTGTGCAATCAGCCAATCAGGCCGGTGATGCATTGCAACTGATCACAAAAAGCATTGCGCAAATCCGCCTGATGAACCAGCAAATCGCCGATGCTACTGACGATCAGCAAAAAATGGCCAGTAATATCGTGCACCATGTCGATGAAATTTTTACCAACACAGAGCACAGCTCTGAAAGCGCAGGCAATATCGCTAAAGCCAGCAGTGAACTGGCTGCGCTGGCACAAAATCTGGAAAACATTACTAAACTGTTCCGGGTCTAACCAGCAGCGATATCAGCAACATAAAAAAGCCGGCATTTTAGCCGGCTTTTTCAATTTCAGGTTTTAAGCTGTTAGCAATAATAATTATCCGGTAAAGCAATACGCGCCACACCTGAGGCTACAGCTGCATCGGCTACCGCCCGGGCCACTCTGGGAAGCAGGCGTGGGTCCATTGGCTTAGGAATAATATAAGACTTACCAAAGCTAAGCTCAGCTACCTTAGCTGCTGTAAGCACCTCCTCTGGTACCGGCTCTTTGGCAATAGCGCGGATAGCATTAACCGCCGCCAGCTTCATTGCATCGTTAATCACACTGGCACGCACATCCAGCGCACCCCGGAAAATAAACGGGAAACACAATACATTGTTAACCTGATTCGGATAATCAGAACGGCCGGTGGCCATAATAATGTCATTGCGCGCTGCGTGTGCCAGTTCAGGTTTAATTTCCGGATCAGGGTTCGAGCAGGCAAAAATTACCGGCTTGTCTGCCATTAACTGCAGCGCTTGCGGTGGCAACACATCCGGGCCGGACACACCAACAAACACATCGGCTCCGGTTAGCGCATCTTCCAGCGTACGTTTGTCGGTATTGTTAGCAAACAGCAGCTTGTATTGGTTTAAATCGTTGCGCCGGGTATGAATGACGCCTTTGGTATCCAGCATATAAATATGCTCGCGCTGGGCACCGCATTTAATTAGCAGCTCCATACAGGCAATGGCGGCAGCACCGGCGCCCATACAAACAATAATGGCACTTTTAATATCTTTGCCCTGAATTTCCAGCGCATTTAACATGCCAGCCGCAGTAACGATGGCAGTGCCATGCTGATCATCGTGAAATACCGGAATTTTACAACGCTTAATCAGCTCTTTTTCAATTTCAAAGCACTCAGGCGCTTTAATATCTTCCAGGTTAATGCCGCCAAAGGTATCGGCGATATTGGCAACAGTGTTAATAAACTCTTCTGTCGTGCGATGCGACACTTCAATATCAATGGAATCAAGATTAGCAAAACGTTTAAACAACAAAGCCTTACCTTCCATTACCGGCTTAGATGCCATAGGGCCTAAATTACCTAAACCTAAAATGGCGGTACCATTGCTGATAACGGCAACCAAATTGCCTTTAGCGGTGTACTTGTACACATTGTCGATATCAGCGGCAATTTCGCGCACCGGCTCGGCGACGCCCGGGCTATATGCTAACGCCAGATCAGTCACCGTTTCGGCCGGCTTGCTGATCTCGATACTAATTTTTCCGGGTCTGGGCTCTGCATGGTAACGCAGCGCCTGCTGTTTGAAATCTGCCATGGGTATTTTCCTGCTGTCTGTAGGGCTAAGCGTATAGTTATTGTCGTGTCGTTACGCTGTGGGAGGCTTATTCTAAAGAGCGCAGGCACAGAAGAGAAACAGAATCAGTCTGATCGTACCAGCGCAAAAACCATCTGGACACCATACCACTTTAGTCGTAACTGTAACTGTTATAACAATAAAACCACTCAGCGCCAAGAGACGTCCGGCCATCTAAATTCCAAATGTGGCACAGTGCTGCATACAGATGTTAGTGCGGCCGCATAATCATGCGACTACGGCCGGACTGTAGTGGCCAAACAAGGATAGGTATTGGCCAGTCAAGTTTTTCTATCTATATGATAGTAAACAGTTATTGGCTTGTTTATGCGGGTTATGTTGTTGCAGGCAAAGGCACAGCTCAACAAATAAAAATATTTTTTCGGTCAATACTGATTATTTGCGTAAAAAACAGCCGGAAAGCAGGCATAAAAAAAGCACCCGCAGGTGCTTTTTTCCGTTTCGCTGACGCTATACCGATTAACGGTTGCCCAGTACAGAGAAACGCTTTTTGAAACGGTCAACACGGCCGCCTACGTCTAACACTTTCTGCTTACCAGTGTAGAACGGGTGACAAGCTGAGCAAACGTCCAAGTGGATGTCTTTGCACAGTGCTGATTTAGTTTTGAAACTGTTACCGCAAGTACAGGTTGCAGTAATTTCTTTATATTCAGGGTGAATACCTGGCTTCATGGCTTACCTCGTTAGGCCGTATCGCAATCTGGTCAAAAATTTGCCAAACACCATACGTAATTACAGTTAATTTAGGGCGCGTAGCTTAATGGATAGCGTGCTAAGTTGCAACTGCTTAAACACTGCGCGACAGTAATTTTGTTTTACTTGGCATTTCAGCACGCTGTCCTTACACTGAGCGCTTCGATAAAACGGGGGCCCATTGTGACCACAGTACGAGTGGCATTGCCAGTACCACTAAGGCAACTATTTGATTATAAAATAGAACCTAACCATAACGCGCAGATTGGCTGCCGGGTACTGGTGCCCTTTGGGTCGCGTAAACTGGTCGGCATTGTCTGGCAACTGGCGCCAGAAGACAGTTTTACCGCCAGCCGCCTGAAAACAATATTACAGGTACTGGATAGCCAACCTGTACTGCCGCCACAGCTGTGTCAGTTACTTAGTTTTGCCGCCGATTATTATCACTATCCATTGGGTGAAGTGCTAATCAGTGCCTTGCCGGCTTTACTGCGTGAAGGCCGCGAACTGACATCGTTTCAGCCAAAAGCCTGGCAGCTGACAGAAGCTGGCCGTCAGCTCGACGCTGCGACATTAAAGCGCGCACCGAAACAGTTAGCCTTATGGCAAGCGTTAGCACAGCACCGCCTGAGCGAGTCGTTAATGTTGCAACAGTTCGGCCGGCCTGCGGCTAAGCAATTGTTGGATAAAGGCCTGGCAGAGGAAGTTTGCGTGCCGGCCACGCCTTTTACCCCGCCTGAGGCAACCGCAACCGGTTTAAAACTGACCGCAGACCAGGCAATGGCCGTGGCGGCAGTCAATCAGGCGTGTGGCCGGTTTGAACGTCTGCTGCTTGAGGGGGTTACCGGCTCGGGTAAAACTGAGGTGTACCTGCAAAGCATTGCTGGCCTGCTCAATGCCGGTAAGCAGGTGTTACTGATAGTACCTGAAATCGGTTTAACACCACAGACACTGGCACGGTTTCAGGCCAGGTTTGACGTGCCGGTACTGTGCTGGCATTCGGCACTAAGCGATGGCGAACGCCTGCATTGCTGGCTGCAAGCCAGCAGCGGTGCGGCTGCTATTGTCATTGGCACCCGTTCAGCATTGTTTTTACCCTTTTATCAACTCGGGCTGGTGATCATTGATGAAGAACATGATCAGTCGTTAAAACAGCAGGACGGCTTTCGCTATCACGCCCGCGATCTGGCAATAAAACGCTGCGCCATCCAGCATTGTCCAATCTTACTGGGTTCAGCAACACCCAGTCTGGAGAGTTTGCACAACGCTCTGAGCAAAAAATTTATTCATTTACCCCTGCCCGACCGCGCTGCCGGCCAGGCGCTGCCAAGCTTTACCCTGGTAGATTTAAAGCAACAAGTGCTGCAATTTGGCCTGGCCGGGCAAACGCTGACGCAGATACGGGCTGAATTAGCTAAAGGCCTGCAAGTTATGCTGTTTTTAAACCGGCGCGGCTTTGCCCCGGCGCTGAGCTGTCAGGAGTGTGGCTGGCTTACCGAGTGTCACCGCTGCAGTGCTTTTACCACTTACCATAAACAAAGCCGGCAGTTGGTATGTCACCACTGTGGTGCCAGCAAAGCCATACCACGCCAGTGTGGCGGTTGCGGCAGCACCCAGTTAAAACCGCTGGGCCAGGGCACAGAGCAGTTAGAAGAAAGCCTGCAACAGCTGTTCCCTGATACCGCCATTACCCGGCTCGACCGTGACAGCACAAGACGCAAAGGCGCGCTTAACGAGGCATTAAGCGATATTCATCAACATGGTGCCCGGCTTATTGTCGGCACCCAGATGCTGGCCAAAGGTCACCATTTTCCTAACGTCAGTCTTGTGGTAATCGTCGATGTCGATGGCGCTCTGTACAGCAGTGATTTTCGTGCGCCAGAACAACTGGGGCAATTACTAACCCAGGTTGCCGGCCGTGCCGGGCGTGGCAGCAGTGGCGGTAAAGTGCTATTGCAAACCCACTATCCACAGCATAGTTTGTTGCAGGATATTATTCAGAATGGTTATGCCGCCTTCGCCCGCACTGCACTGCAAGAACGTGAAATGACACGGCTGCCACCTTATCAGTTTCTGGCTATGTTTAGTGCCGAAGCACACCAGTCAGAATTGTGCCAGAGTTGGCTGCAACAACTGGCAACCATTGCCGCTGATAACACTGCCCTGCAAATACTTGGCCCTATACCGGCCCCGCTGGAACGC
This sequence comes from Rheinheimera muenzenbergensis, assembly GCF_036984005.1. Taxonomy (NCBI): domain Bacteria; kingdom Pseudomonadati; phylum Pseudomonadota; class Gammaproteobacteria; order Chromatiales; family Chromatiaceae; genus Rheinheimera; species Rheinheimera muenzenbergensis. Next base: position 38,468 of record NZ_JALAAR010000002.1, on the reverse strand, counting down.
CGGGCCGGCAAGTATCGCTGGCAGTTACAACTGTACAGCCCAAATCGCCCGGCGCTGCATCAGATGCTGGATATTATGCTGGCGCAACTGACACTGTGGCCACACAGCCGCAAAGTTAAATGGCAACTGGATGTCGATCCAACAGACCTTAGCTGACAATAGCCGGGCTTATGTTTCTTTTTTCGCTTAACCTTGTAGAATAACGCCAGTTGCCAGCAGTCAGAGCCTCAAGCACCTTATGCCGCAAAAAGATTATGTAAAAGCCAGCCGCCCCAAAGCCAGAACCAGCAAACCGCGCCAATCCGGCGCCGGAAGAGCGGCGGCTAAAACTGCCCCCACAGCAAAGCCCTGGTTATTGCTGGCTATTACCAGCCTGTTGATTGGCGGTTTTATTTATTTTCTATGGTTTTTAAACCAGCAGCCTGCCGTTGAAGTAACGGCCGCACCAGCGCCACCGAAAACAGTTAAAAAAGATGACTTACCGGTAAAACCCACCGAAGAGCCGTACCAGTACATTAAAGAACTGGAAAACAAAGAAGTAAAAGTCGAAGTCACTGAACAGCAAGCTGCCGGACCTTATCAGATGCAATGTGGCTCCTTTAGGGTGCAAACCCAGGCCGAGACGATGAAAGCCCAGATTGCTTTTGTCGGTTTTAGTTCTGAAATCCGCCGCACCGACGGTAACAATGGCGTTTGGTATCGGGTGGTGCTGGGGCCTTACGAGTCTAAACGCCAGGCCACCGCCGATCGAAACCGGTTACGCCAGCAAGGTATAAATACCTGCCAGATCTGGAACTGGTCTTGAAATCCAGCAGTCTCAGCCACACTTAAGCCCTAAGTTAATCACGCCACAGGGCTTATTCATGACCACTATTGTTTCTGTACGCCGCGATGGCCACGTTGCCATCGGCGGTGACGGCCAGGTTTCACTCGGCAACACTGTAATGAAGGGCAACGCCCGCAAAGTTCGCCGCCTTTATAACAACAAAGTCATTGCCGGCTTTGCCGGTGGCACCGCCGATGCTTTTACCTTATTTGAACGTTTTGAAGCCAAACTGGAATTGCATCAGGGCCATTTAATGCGCGCTGCAGTAGAACTAGCCAAAGACTGGCGCACCGATCGCATGCTGCGCAAGCTCGAAGCGCTGTTAGCGGTGGCCGACGCCAATACCTCGCTGATCATTACCGGTAACGGCGATGTGGTGCAACCCGAACACGATCTGATCGCTATTGGCAGTGGCGGCCCTTACGCCCAGGCTGCTGCAACCGCCCTATTACAAAATACTGAGCTGAGTGCGCGGGATATCGTAACAAAAAGTCTGACCATCGCCGGTGACATTTGTGTGTACACCAACCAGCATCAGACCATTGAAGAATTATAAGCAGGTAGATTATGTCTGACATGACCCCAAGAGAAATAGTGCACGAACTGGACCGGCATATTATCGGCCAGAATAAAGCCAAACGCGCCGTCGCCATAGCACTGCGTAACCGCTGGCGCCGTATGCAGCTAGACCCGGCTCTGCGCCAGGAAGTCACACCCAAAAACATTCTGATGATAGGCCCAACTGGCGTAGGTAAAACAGAAATTGCCCGCCGCCTGGCAAAACTTGCCAATGCGCCTTTTATCAAGGTCGAAGCAACCAAGTTCACCGAGGTGGGCTATGTCGGCAAAGAAGTCGAAAGTATTATCCGCGACCTGACTGACAGTGCAGTAAAGATGTTTCGCGAGCAGGCGATTGAGAAAAACCGTTTTCGCGCCGAAGAAGCGGCCGAAGAGCGCATTTTGGATGTGTTGCTGCCACCGGCTAAAGAAGCCTGGGGTGACAGCGACAATAAGCCGGCTACCGACAGCAGCACCCGTCAGGTATTTCGCAAAAAACTGCGTGAAGGCCAGCTCGATGACAAAGAAATTGAGCTGGATTTAGCCCAGCCAAATATTGGTGTAGAAATAATGGCACCGCCGGGCATGGAAGAGATGACATCTCAGCTGCAAAGCATGTTTCAAAGCCTTGGCAGTGAAAAAAAGAAAAAGCGCAAACTGAAAATTAAAGACGCCTTTAAGCAACTGATTGAAGAAGAAGCCGCCAAACTGGTTAACCCGGAAGAGCTTAAAACTCAGGCACTGGAAGCGGTAGAGCAAAACGGCATCGTGTTTCTGGATGAAATAGACAAAATTTGCAAACGCGGCGAAACCAGCGGCCCCGACGTGTCGCGCGAAGGTGTTCAACGTGATTTGCTGCCACTTATTGAAGGCTGCACGGTAAACACTAAACACGGTATGGTTAAAACCGACCATATACTGTTTATTGCCTCCGGTGCTTTCCAGATGAGCAAACCCTCTGATTTAGTGCCAGAGTTGCAAGGCCGGCTGCCTATTCGGGTTGAACTTGAAGCCTTAAGCGCTGCCGATTTTGAGCGTATCCTGACCGAACCTAAAGCCTCGCTTACTGAACAATCTATTGCCATGCTGGCCACTGAGGGCGTTAACCTGAGCTTTAGCGCTGACGGCATTACCAGCCTGGCAGCAGCGGCCTGGCAAGTAAACGAAACCACTGAAAATATTGGTGCGCGCCGGTTATACACAGTAATGGAACGCCTGCTGGAAGAAATTTCCTATGACGCCGCTGATCATGCCGGCGAACATATTCAGGTTGATGCCGCCTATGTGGAAAAACACCTGGGAGCCCTGGTTAAAGATGATGACTTAAGCCGGTTTATTTTGTGATAAACAATGCCATCGCAGTACAGGTGAGCAAGTTGCACTATCACCAACAACGCCGTGTGCTGGACGTTACGTTCAGCAGCGGCGATTGTGTCAGCTTTAGCGCTGAATTTCTGCGGGTCTATTCGCCATCAGCTGAGGTTCGCGGCCATGGCAAGCCCAAACTGGTAAGCAATAAAAAGCAGGTAGCAATACAAAAATTGCTACCTGCCGGCCATTATGCGGTAAAACTACTGTTTGATGACGGCCACGATACCGGCCTGTACAGCTGGCAATATTTGTGGCAACTGGCACAGCAAAAAGACAGCCTGTGGCAACAGTATTTGCAACAACTTGCCAGTGCCAACGCTACCCGCGATGCTGCCATCACGGTGCGTGTGCAATACTAACAACGGCTCAGGCCTGAAACCGCTCGACGGTCTGGCGTAACCGTGCCGCTTGCTGCGCCACCTCTTCACTGATGGCGGCATTATGTCTGGCATGTCCAAAGGTTTCATCCGACAAGTCACGGATCTTCACCACGTTTTTGTTTACTTCGGCAGCCACATGGCTTTGCTCTTCAATTGCAGCAGCAATCTGGGTGGTCATATCCATAATGTTGGTAACGTCAGAAGTGATTTCGCTAAGCAAAGTCATGGCAATGCCGGCCTGTTCAGCACTCTCACTACCTTGCTGGCGGCAACCTTGCATGACTTGTACTATGTCGTTGGTACGGCCCTGTAAGCCATTAACTATGGTCTCAATTTGCCGGGTTGATTCCTGCGTACGCATTGCCAGGCTGCGCACCTCATCGGCAACCACAGCAAAACCACGGCCCTGATCACCAGCCCGGGCGGCCTCAATGGCAGCATTTAGCGCCAGCAAATTGGTTTGCTCGGCAATAGCTCGAATAACATCCAGCACCGAGCCAATGGTTTTACTGTCTTTTTCCAGCTCAGCTACCACTGCTGTAGCATCCTGTAACCGCGTTGATAAGCTGGTGATCCTATCTACCGTTTGCTGCACTTCACTGCGGCCACTTTGCGCATTCTGGTTCATCGCTTCGGCTTTAGCTGCAGTGGTTTCGGTATTACTGGCAATTTCATTGATGGTAGCGCCCATTTCCGTCACCGCTGTTGCTACCATGTCTGTTTCGTTTTGCTGCATTTGCATGCCACTACTGGTGTCAGAGGTCGATTTAGCCAGTTCATTGGTGGCAATATCCAGCATTTCCAGCGCCTGGTTTACCGTTTTAATCAGATCCTGAAAATCGCTCAGCATGCTGTTAAAGTCAGTTGCCAGTGCAGTCATCTCATCTTTACCTGCGACATCAACCCGCATGCGAAAATCATTCTGTGCGCGGATCAGGCCAATGGTTTTGCATACTTCCAGCACTGGCCGCAAAATGCTGCGACTGGTCATCGCCACCAGTACTAATACCGCTGCCAGCACTACGGCAAACACTAATAACGCCAGTTGCTGAGTGCTGTTTACTGCTGCACTTACAGCCTCACTGCTTTGGGCCTGCAGCGCTTTAAGACTTTCTTCTGTGCTTTGAATAGCGCTGCGCATCTTGCCGGTAACGCCTTGCGTTTCATCCAGCCCCATCTGCTGGTAAGCACTAACCACAGCGTCAAAGCTGCGCTGATACTGTTGCGCAAAGCGGCTGCTGTCGCTGTCAGCGGCTATTTTTGGCGTTAACTGCTGCATAGTACCGGCAAACTGCTGCTGGTAAGCCAGGTCTTTGCGTATTAAGAAGTCCTTTTCAGCCCGGCGCAATTGCAATAACAACACCATCAGATCATCCCGCGCCAGGCCGTCAAAACGCTGTTCTAATTGATGCACCGCAGCGCGCAGTTCGCCCATGACGCCATCCTGCGGCGTCAGCCCCAACTGTTGCTGCTGACTCACCAACTCATTAAAGCTTTGCTGATACGTTTGGGTTAGCTGCGAAAAACGCATTAATGGCGCATCATCTATCGCATGTTGTTGCAACAATGCCTGTAATGACGAAACCCGGCTTAACATACTCTGCAAATGATCAGCATGGCGCTGTTGGTATTTCAGCTCAGTGCGCATGACAAAGTCTTTTTCATGCCGGCGCAACATCAATACGTCAGCCGCAATTTGCTCGACCAATTGCTGGGTCGACGCCAGGCTGGTCAATTTGCTGCTTTGATAAAATAAGATCAGCAACATCACTACCATTGCGGCTACCAGGGCTATGCCATTGATAAATAACCGCTGCTTTATCGACAATCGCCGTAATCCGTTCATATACTGCTACCTGTTTTTGTTAACATCCAGTATTGATGATAGAACACGCACGGCAATCTGCAGCCTAATTTTTGCAATGATTTCAGTGTTTATCGCTTAGTTGAGCAAAAAAAGCCCAATCGTCGCCGCAGCCGTTCCCAGCACTGCACCAGCTAACACGTCCAGCGGAAAATGCACGCCAAGCAAAATACGCGAAAGGCCTATGCCGCCTCCCCACAACAGCGCCAGCGGCAACCACAACGGATAACAACACGCCACGGCAACTACTATGACAAAGGCCCCGGCCGTATGGCCAGAGGGTAAACTAAATTGATCGGAAGGGGTAATATGCGGTTGGGTAAATGCCGTCAGCACCTGTGCCGGCCGGGCACGGCGTATACTGTTTTTCAGCAATAAGTACAGCGGTAATTCAAGCGAAAATGCTACCAGCAGCAGCAAGCCAAAGCGGGCAGCGTCAGCCACATCCGCCGCCAGCAAACTGAGTACCAGCAGTAAATATAAAGGCCCATCAGCCGTTTTTGACAGCCAATAGCTACCGCTACTGCAAAACTTTGACGAACTGCGGCTAAACAAGCGGCAAAATGAAATATGGTCCCAGTGTTCCAGTCTTTTCAGTAACATCACTGCACCCCGCCATTACATGCACTTGATTTAGCCTAGCGCGCTGTTATGACGTTACTGTGACAAGCTGGCTTGTTGCTTTTGAAAATACATCAGCGCCTCTGCCTCTGCCAGAGGTTTGGCAATGTAGTAGCCTTGTACTGCATCGCAGGACATGTTTTTTAGCAGTTCCTGCTGTATTGCTGTTTCTACCCCTTCGGCCAGAATACGTTTACCCAGGCCATGCGCCAGTGTGATCATGGTTTTTACGATCATCATATCAGAGTCATTACCGGCCATATCCATCACAAAACTGCGATCAATTTTAATTTTATCAATTGGCATACGCCGTAGGTACGCTAATGAAGAGTAGCCGGTGCCGAAATCATCAATTGATACCCGGATCCCCATCTGCTGCAACTCAACAATATGGTTGGAGCCTTTTTCCATATCGTGCATAGCGGCATTTTCGGTGATTTCCAGCTCCAGCATTTCCGGCGAGATCTGGTATTGCAGCAACAGCTGCTGAATATGCTGCTTTAACCCTTCCTGCTGAAAATGCAACGGCGACATATTCACTGCCAGCGGCAACTGTACCTTAAGCTGCCGCCAGCGGCTGATGGTGTCAACGGCTTGCTGCAGGATCCAAAAATCCAGTTTCCGGCTTAAACCCAGTTGCTCAACAAAAGGCAAAAACTGGCCTGGCATCAAAAAACCTTTCTGCGGATGTTGCCAGCGAACCAGCACTTCAAAAGCATCCAGCGTATTGTCGCGTAAATTCAGCTGCGGCTGAAAATACAGCAGTAATTCATTGTGCTGCATGGCATGCAGCAATTCCGTTTCCCAGCTAATTAGCCGCGCGGTCTCATCTTCCATCCCGGCCTGATAAGCCAGGCTCTGACGCTGAATGCGTTTAGCCTGATGAAAAGCAATATTGGCTTTTTGCAGTAAGCCTTCAGCACTGTTACTGTCACTGACAGAGCAGGCGATGCCTATGGTGCAGGTCAGTTGTAGCTGGCCAACGGCTAGTTCAAAGTTTTTCTCTACCAGTTGCTGCAAATGACGTACCGCAAATTGCAATTGGGTCTCAGTGTGCATATCACTAAGCACCAACGCAAAAATATCACCACCGGTTCTGGCTACCAGGGCCGGCTTTAAAATGCTCGACTCAAACCGTTTGGTAAGTTGTATCAGCACCTGATCACCTTGTTTTAGCCCGACAGATTCGTTAACGGTTTTAAATTTGTCTAAGCCCAGCATCAGCAGATACACCGGTGTGCTGTCAGACGCTGCCATGCGTTCCTGCAATTGCAGCAGCAACGCATCGCGATTTAACGCGCCGGTAAGCTGATCGTAACGATTAAGATAGCGGGTTTTAGCTGCCAGTTGCAGGTTGGTGGTGCGCTCGTGCTCTTGCTGCCAGATCAGCAGCGCCAGGCCAAGGCCAAACAGCGAAAACAGTTCAGCACTTTTAAAAATAAGGATCGCTCGGATACCGGCCTGTTGCTGCGCGCTAACCAGATACCAGACCACAAACACTATATACACGCCGGCCCAAACCGCCATCATAATAGCCGCTAAACGCTGGCCTACCGAATTACCAATCCGGTACAGCACTATGACAGTAGCCGTAAGTAACAACAGCGCAATAACCAGCAAGCGCAGGTGTGTTTGAAAATATTCCTGCCACTGCGCCATATTGTTGCCAAACACAAAAGCCAGCACACTGACCACAGCCAGCATGCAGCCTAGCAATGTCAAACGCCGGCCAGACCAAAGGCGCAACATTGCCGCATCGCTAACCCGGGTTTCCAGCATGCCGCGCAGTAAATACAGCGCGAATAAATAACTGGTCAGCAGAATGCCGAACTGCAATAGCGTATCGGCCACTACAGGTGCCGCCAACGCCCATTTGGCAATAACTAACAGCTGATACAAAGCAAACATCAGTAGCGACAAAAACCAGAAACGGATATAGGGTTGCTGGTACACCCGACTGAAATGAAACAGCAAATAACTGAGCAACAACGCCACGCCGGCTTCGGTTATATATACAATCAGACGGCTAAACAATTCAGAGGTCACAGCCAGTATCCTCAGTTGTGGTTGCAGACACCATAGCAAATTTAGCATTAACACAGACAACACGCTGTAGCGGAAATCTCAATAATAATAAGTGTTTGAGCTTAGTACGGAGCCAGCTATACTGTCAGCTTAGATGCCGTAACTGCCGGAGCACACCATGGAATACAATACCTCAGAATTATGCGACCTTTATGCCGATCAGGTAGATGTGGTTGAACCACTGTTCGCCAGCTATGGTGGCAGACGCTCTTTTGGTGGCCAAATCCATACCGTTAAGTGTTTTGAAGACAATGGCCTGGTACGGCAGCTGTTAAATGATCCCGGCGTAGGCAAAGTACTGCTGATTGACGCCGGTGGCTCGGCCAGGCGGGCAATAATTGATGCGGAGCTGGCGTCGCTGGCTGCGGGTAATGGCTGGGAAGGTATAGTGTGTTATGGCAGCGTACGTGATCTGGACCTGCTGGAAGATTTTGACATCGGTATTCATGCCGTCAACGCCATTCCGGTAGGTGCAGACGATAAAGGCTTTGGCGAAACTGAGGTGCCGGTTAACTTTGCCGGTGTTACTTTTTTACCCGGCGATCATCTGTATGCCGACAGCACCGGCATTATCATTTCGCCGGACGCGCTGGATATCGAATAACAATGCTGACACGTTTTAGCGCTGCCAAAATGCAGCACTTTGTAGCGCCACGCCCCGGTGAATTGCGACTGGGGCAGCAAGTTAAATTACCCGATGCTACTGCGCCACTACAGACGCTACTACAACAGGCCGCAGCAGATGGCTGTAAATATGTGCTGTTAGGCGTGCCGGAGGACATTGGCCCCCGGGCCAATCTTGGCCAGGCCGGAGCAGTAGATGCCTGGCCAGCCTTTCTCAGCAAGTTCATGAATTTGCAGGCTAATCAGTTTATTGATGCCTCACAGCTGCTGTTATTAGGTGAAATTGATTGTGACGATTTGCAGCAGCAAGCTGCTAACTTATCCGTGCAGGAGCCTGAACAACTTAACCAGTTGCGTCAGCTAGTCAGCCTGCTGGACCAACGGCTACAACCTGTTGTTGCGGCGGTATTTGCCGCCGGGCTATATCCGCTGGTTATCGGTGGTGGCCATAACAACAGTTACCCGCTGCTGGCAGCCCTTAAGCAAAGTAGCGGCAAAACACCAAACAGTGCCAATCTTGACCCGCACTCGGATTTCAGACCGCTTGAAGGCCGCCACAGTGGCAATGGCTTTAGCTATGCGCATCAGGCTGGCTGTTTAGCGCAGTATTATGTCCTTGGTCTGCATGAGTTAAAAAATTCAGCGACAACCTTGCAGCAACTGCAACAAGCCGGTGCTGAGTTCAGTAGCTATCAGCAGATCTTTGTCCGCCAGCAGCTCAGTTATCAGCAAGCGTTGGATCAGTGCATAGATACGGTCATTAAAGGTGACGGCGATATAGGCATTGAACTGGACACCGACAGCATCAGCCTGATGCCGGTTAGTGCCTTTACCAACTGCGGAATCAGTGTACAAGCGGCAGAGCAGTTTGTTTATCAGCTGGCAAAATTACCGCGCAGCCGCTACCTGCACCTGGCAGAAGCCGCACCGGCGCAACATCCGGCCGGTAAAACAGCCGGTATGAACGAAGCCGGACAAGTGCTGTCAGCCTTAGTGTTTGCCTTTATGCAGGGTAAACAGGATCAGCCGCAGGCTATTTAGCATTTTGCTGATACCATTGCTTTAACCAGACAGCAAAACCGCTAAGCTCAAATGGCCGTGAATACAAAAAACCCTGGCCGCGCTGGCAGCCCATACGCAGCAATTTTTGCTCTACTTCCAGTTCCTCTACACCTTCGGCAATAACCCCCAGTTCCAGATTCCGCGCCATATCAATAATGGCGCCGGTAATGGCTGAATGCATGTCCGAGCGGTGCAAATCGCCAATAAACGAGCAATCAACCTTTACATGCTGAATAGGTAACTTGCGTAAATACGCTAAAGAAGAAAATCCGGTACCAAAATCATCCAGCGCCAACTCGACTCCTAAACGGTGCAGACGCTGCATCATACTCATAGCCCGGGCAGGCTCGGCCACTAACGCTTGCTCTTTTAATTCCAGCATCAGTTGCTGTGGTTTTACTTTGTATTTATCAAACAGCATTTCCAGAGTGTCTATCAGCTCATCGTGTAACAAATCCTTGCTGGATATATTGACGGCAATCTTGCTGACTTGTTGCGATTGCGCTAACTGGGCAATCATCGCGACCGCTTCTTTTAATACCCATTGCGTTAGTGGATAAATAACGCCGGTCTCTTCTGCCAGTGCCAGAAAGCTGTCCGGCGTCATTAAACCACGGCTGGGATGCCGCCAACGCACATAGACTTCTCCCGCCAAAACTTCGCGGCTTTGCATGTCAATTTGCGGCTGTACATACAGTGCCAGCTGGCCCTCGCCAATGGCCTGGCGCAATTCTGCCATTAACGACAGTTTATCACTGGTAAAGTGCAACATTTCCGGACTAAACACCTGGCTTTTACCTTGCAACCAGCTGTGATGCTGCAGTGCCAGATAAGCGCGTTCAAGTAATTCACTTAGCTGAGTACCGTGCTGTGGATAGTGAGCAATACCAGAATGCAACTGATACTCAACGGCACAGCCGTGCACCAGCATGGGCTCCGGCACATTCTTCTCCAGCTCATCGGCGACAAACTCAGCCAGATGCTGTTTATCGGTACTGTCGAGCCAGACTGCAAAATCAACGCCGCCCAAATGACACAAACGGATAGCTGACTGCTGGCGGAATTCAAAGGTCAAAGCCGTGTCCGTCAACTTTAATTGTTCATTAATCCGTTGGGCAATTTGCGCCAGGATCACATTGCTGTTGCTGTGGCCTAGCAGCTGGTTTACTTGGTCAAACTGGCTGATTTTAATCAGCAGTAAAGAGTAGGATTGTTCGGGCGCGCGCTTGAGTAACTCGTCGAGTTGCTGCTGTAAAAAAAACTTGTTGGGAAAGCCACTTATATCATCGTGTAATGAATAAAAGCCCAATTGATTATTTTTTTTCGTCGCCAGTTTCTGCTGCAGCTTATGTACGTCAAACCTGAGTTTAAACAGATAGATAAACGCCAGCAGCAATAAGCCCGATAACAGGCTAATTAGCTGCAACGACGAGACAGGCTGCTGCGCTTGCGCTGCAGTGCAGAAAAACAACAGGCCCAAACATAGATAGCGCACGGCAGTACTCCAATAAAGACGCTCTGCTAATAGCTTAATGCAAAAGCGCGCCTTGTAAAGCTTATACGCTGGCTACTCTTACCTCTTTACCATTGATTATCAGTTGCTTAAGCGAATTAACACCAAACTGATAGCACAGCTCCGCCGGCTGGCTGATGGCATAGCAGCCAAAATCAGCCCGCTGCCCTGCGACCAGACAACCACGATCAAACAGCCCCAATGCCTTAGCTGCATGTCGGGTTACACCCAGTAGTGCTTCCTGAGGCGTTAAGCGAAACAGGGTACAAGCCATATTCAGCATCAGCGGCAATGAGCACAACGGCGAAGTGCCGGGATTTAAATCCGTCGCCACCGCCATAGGTACACCGTATTGCCGCAACAAAGCGATAGGTGGTAACTGGGTTTCACGCAGAAAATAAAAGGCCCCCGGCAACAACACCGCCACGGTGCCGGCCTGCGCCATTGCCGCCACACCGGCCTCATCAAGAAACTCAATGTGATCTGCTGACAAGCCGGCAAACTCAGCCACCAGGGCACTGCCTCCTAAGTTTGACAGCTGCTCGGCATGGGCTTTAACCGGCAAGCCCAGTGCCTGAGCCGCGGTAAATAATTTACGTGTTTGCGCTACGCTAAAACCAATGCCCTCACAAAATACGTCCACCGCATCAATTAGCTTAAGTTTATTTAGCTCAGGCAGCATCTGACACACGGCTTCGATATAGCCATCGGCATCATTACTAAATTCTGCCGGCAAGGCATGCGCGCCCAAAAAGGTTTTTTGCACACTAACCGGATGATGCAAATCCAGTTGCGCCGCAACCTGCAGAATTTTCTGCTCGGTCGCCAGATCGAGACCATAGCCAGACTTAATCTCTACCGTTGTCACGCCTTGTGCCAGCAAGGTGTTCAGACGATCTTTCGCCAGTACAAACAAGTCTTCTTCACTGGCCGCCCGTGTTGCCGCTACTGTCGCTTTGATGCCACCGCCGGCCGCAGCGATGTCCTGATAACTGGCGCCATTTAGCCGCATTTCAAATTCGTTGGCACGGTTGCCGCCATATACCAGATGAGTATGGCAATCAATAAAGCCCGGTAACAGCCATTGCCCAGCAGCGTCATACAAAGGCGTGGCCAGAGCGTCAAAGGAGGGTAATTCGCTGCGCGCACCTACAAAAGCAATCAGGCCGTCTTTCACTGCCAGTACGCCGTTTTCAATAGCGCCATAAGGCTGGCCATTGTCAGCCATAGTGGCGATGTTGGCATTAATCCAGATGGCATCAAACTGCTGCATGGGAGCTCTCCTGTGTCGGCTAATGCGATAATTTTACACCAACAACTTGTATATACAATTAAGCTGCAGTATTTTTTGCTTAGCCGCAGTCTTTTTTAAGTTGCACGAGGGAAAGTGTTATGGCACTGGCTAAGTTTGCTGAAATAAAAGAGTACATGTTAAGCCAGATTGAGATTGGTGCCTGGCCCGAACATAGCCGGGTGGCGTCCGAAAACCAGTTAGCCGAACAATTTAGCGTTAGCCGCATGACGGCACGGCGGGCGGTACAGGAACTGACTGAACAGGGCATTTTATACCGTACTCAGGGCGTTGGCAGCTTTGTTGCTGCGTTGAAGTCACAATCATCTCTGTTAGAGATCCGTAATATTGCCGATGAAATTCACAGCCGCGGTCATGCATACAGTGCCAGCCTGCTGCAACTGACCGCACTGCCCTGCCCGGCGGTTATTGCCGGTGCGTTAGGACTGCAGCGCAACGAGCCGGTATATTTTTCTCTTATTGTGCATTTGGAGAACATGCAACCACTGCAGCTTGAAGCGCGTTATGTTAGCCCTAAGCTGGTGCCGGAGTATGTGAAGCAGGACTTTAATCAGCAAACGCCACATCAGTATTTAAGCTTTATTGCGCCATTAACTGAGGCAGAACATACCGTCGAGGCAATCTGGCCGGATGATTTTACCTGCAAGCATTTAATGCTAAAAAAGGCTGAACCCTGCCTGCGTCTGACCCGCCGCACTTTTAGCCGTGAAGGGGCGGTCAGTCTGGCCTATTTAACCTCACCGGGTAGCCGCTACCGTTTAGGCGGTCATCTTAATTTTTCCTTACCCGGCAAAGGCACAACTGCCTGAAAACGCAGAGCCAGCGGAAGAATTGGCCGTGACACAATTGTTATACTGCCATCAGGGCAACGGCAGCAGCCCCGCCGCCTAAGCAGTCAGACGAGAATGGCAGCACCAAAATGGTGCTACTGCCCTTTTTTCGTTCAGGTTCCCTTTTTTCTGGCTGGACCAGTACCAGATTCTTTGTTAACTTCAGCTTGTTTATCAAACAGCTGCTGTCTATGGTTAAGACACAGCAACAGTCTGGAGTTTGCCTCAGTGGTCACCTTAAAAGTTGCGCATAAAATCATTATTGGCTTTGGTTTTATTGCTCTGTTGCTGTTGCTCTCCAGTGGCTCGGCACTTCTGAGTTTTGCTGCTATTACCCAATCCAGTGATCAGGTAAATCAATTAGCGGTACCGGTGCAGCAGCAAAGTAATGCTGCGCAAATCCAGTTGCTAAAATTAGCCAAACTGTCTGCTCTGGGCTACACCGCTGAAAGCGCTACTGAGATCAGCAACTACCAGCAACAATTTAACAGCGGCAGCACGACCTTGCGTACACAACTGGCCAGTCTGACGCAACTAACTTCACAAGAGACGGCCTTTACCGCAACGTTGGCCGATATCGACAAACGCTATCAGCAATATGCCGACGCTGTTGCAGCTATGTTCGACGCGCGTCAGCAAAGTATCCTGCAACAGCAAAATGCCAGTACTGAATTTACGACGCTGGAGCAGCTGATTGACAATATAGGCGCCAATCTACTCGACATTTCCTATCTGGAATTCCCCGGTGGTGAACAGCAGATGGAATTGATTGCCGGTAGCGCCAACCGCATAGATGGCCAGCTGCTGGGCTTACTGAATACGCTGAAAGAAGTCACTGCCAACAGTGAACTGGCTGCTGCGGAAGCCGCCCAGGAAAATGTTGGCTTTGCGCTTAGTGATATGCAGGTCAATATCGACTACATGGCAAACCAGCTTAGTGGCCAGGAAACCGATGGGCTATGGCAAGCTGTCACCGAACAATTAGCCCAACTAACAAGCCGGTTGCAGGCAGACAACAGCCTGGCGAATATTAAACTACAGCAGGTCACCAGATTGCTGGCCGCGCGCAGCCAGCTAAATTTATCAGAACAGCGGGTTGAACAAGTTATCATGGCGCTGGACAGCCTGCTGTCGGCCGCCGACAGTCAATTTACCACCCTGCAGCAACGGGTATCAGATTCTGTCAGCTCTGGTAACACCCGTACATTAGTGTTAATGCTGGTGCTGATTGTTCTGGCCGTCACCACTGCCTACCTGACCATTAACACTATGCTAAAACCACTGGCGGGTATCAACAAGGTACTCAGCGATATCGCCAAAGGCGACTTATCACGTAAATTACAGATAAAAACAGAAGACGAGTTTGGCGTCTTGTCTGCCAAGGTAAACAGTTTAACCGCTTCATTAAGCAGCCTGATCATCAACATTCAGCAAAACGCTGTGCAACTTAATGAAAACGCCCGTCAATCCACGTTTGAAGTCGGCGAAATAAACGACTCGCTACAACATCAGCAACAGCAAATTGCTGACGTTAATCAGGTGACACATCAGTTAGCCGACAGCACCCGCGATATAGCGGCACAATCGAATGAAACCACCAATGCGATGCAACAAGCACTGGCACAGAGCAAACAAATTGACAGCATAGCGGCACAAAACAGCAAACTCATTAATAACCTGGCAGAAAAGCTGGCAGCAACCAGTGATGTAATGAGCCGGGTTAATGATGAAGCCAATAATATTGGCAGCATTTTAACAACCATCCGCAGCATCGCCGAACAAACCAACTTGCTGGCTTTAAATGCCGCTATTGAAGCGGCCCGCGCCGGCGAGCAGGGCCGCGGTTTTGCTGTGGTGGCCGATGAAGTTCGCTCACTGGCCGGTCGGACACAACAGGCGACCGACGAAATTCGTCAGATGATCGAAACACTGCAACAGCAAAGCCACCAGGCTGTGCAAGCCGTAACGGACGGCCAAAGTGATGCAGACAGTTGTGTGGCGCAAATGCAGGAGCTGGTGTCATCATTAAGCCTGGTTAACCAGGCTATTGCGCACACTCAGCAAATTAGCAGCAGTGTTACGGCCGCAACCGAGCAACAACTGCATTTGGGCACCAGCATCGGCGACAATATGCAGCAAATGATTGAAGTGGCACATGTCAGCAGTGAAAAAGCCGAGCGTACGCTGCAGCACAGTGACGGAGTGTCTAAACTGGCATTGGAGTTAAAACAGGCAGCCAGCGCGTTTAAAGTGATGTAGCTAAAACTCAGATTATTGCCAGGCAACCTTGCAGGCAAATAAAAAGGCTGGACGAGTCCAGCCAGGCAGGAAGTATTTTATCCATCTGTTTTTATTGATTCCTTTCGCGAACCAGTTTGCCAAAACAGTGATAAAAAACCCGATGAAAAAGTGATATCACGCCTAAACTAATGCAAACTGTTGCTCGCGGATACGTTTTTGCTGCTTTTTCAAACTTTTTGCGTCCAGTAAATCAATATTTGCTTCCTGCGCAAATATCCAGGCTTGATTACTAAAACCGTGATAACTGACTACCAAACCGTGTGGCAGATCAGCCGCCAACATCTGCTGGAATAATGCCCGCACCTGACTAATATCAACCTGTCGTTTGTTCTGTTGGATCAAAACCAGTTTATCGGTATCGCCATGCAGGCAGTGATATTCTGCACCTACCCGGTTTGAATGGCTAAGCTTGCCCTGCGTCTGCAGTAAGCGCTCCGCATCCTGAATAAACTGCTGTTGTTTATCCGCAGCTGATAGCATGTTTTTAAACGGCGACACTATACCAAACAGTTGATGCTGCTCATCCAGTTCAAAAAACGCCAGTACGTTAAAAATCAGCGCTACGACAAACATCAACACAAAGGTCCACAACATAAAAGCTGACCAGAACGCCGACAGTACCCAGCTGTTATCACTAAGCAGCAATGAATGCTCGGCAAACAGTAAATACACCGCACCGGCAACAATACCTAGTGCAGTACTGACAGAAGAAATTAATAACCATTTATTGTTCATAACAGCCTCAGCGCCATCCGTTGAGTGCAGAGTATTAGGCCGGCGCGGCAGAATTTCCTGATAAGAAGCTGATAAATGCGTTATAAAAGCTTGGTTTGATTATTTCTTCATCAATCACAATAGGTTAGTGCATCAACTGCATTGGCAAAACGATATTGAAAAGCAAAATGCTGCGTAAATTGCTCTGCCAATGCACGATGCGATATCAGCTTATCATCAGAAAAACTGACCTGGGCCTGCAGGCTATCGCAGGCCGCCTGATAAAACTGCCGTCGTGTTACGGCAAGCGGGCAGCTCAGATTGTAGCGTGCAGACTGCAGAGTCTGGCTATTAAGCAACTGCTGTACTGCACGGCAGGCGTCGTCTGCATGCAGCATATTGATAAAGCCCTCTGGATTAGCCACCTCTTTACCGGCAACAAAACGACCAGGATGACGTCCAGGCCCAATCAAGCCCGCCAGCCGTAATGTAATGCACAGCGGTATGCCTTGCTGCAGGATCTGCTCACCGTTCGCCAAAAGTGCAACCCGCTCAATATCCATGCACAAAGCAGCCGTTTCATCGACATCGCCGCTTAGCCCCTGATAAATACCTGATGAACTGAAATGGATTGCCGCCAAACTGCCCGCTCGCTGCATTAATAGCGTCAACCGGCTTAAGGCATCGGCATAATGACCGGTAGCACCGCTGCGACTACCAGCCGGAATAGCACAGATTACTATTGCGCCTTCCAGCGCCGCATAAACCTGCGACGTTGTATTGTCGGCCGATAAATCCAGCAGCAGAGGCCGGACAGCGTCGGGTAAATTAACCAGGTTTTGTGCCTGGCGCCGACTGGCATAAACCTGATGACCAGCTGCAGACAACGCTCCCGCCAGCTGGGTTCCCAACCAGCCACAGCCAACTATGACTATTTTCATTGTTTTGCCTTAACCGGTAAAACCGCATAACGTCCCGAGAACTCTGCCGCCAGTGTATCGCCCGAGTAAATCTCCACCTTAATTTGTTGCACCACTTTTTTACCCTGCGTTAAAGCGGACAAGTCACCAATGCAATGACGTAACGAGCAACGGGCACTGGGAAGTTGCTCTACCGGACGGCGGTACTTAATACTGGCATCGGCCAGTACCTGATCGCCGGTTAAACCAAGCTGCTTCAACTGCAGATATAACATGCCCCAACCGGTTAACGTCGCCAGTGCATAAATACTGCCGGCAAACATAGTGCGATGCAGGTTAATGTTCGGCGCCAGCGGCGCACTGCACAACAGACTCGCACCATCAAACTGGCTGATATCCAGTTGCATATAAGCTGTTAGCGGTATGGTCTGCTGCCAGGTGGTGTTCAGCTCATTGCACCAATGCTGAAATTGTTGCTCTGTACCCTCTAAGCGTAGCGATTTCTGCATCAACCAATGAGGGATACCAAACATAGGCGCTGCAGCTGCTTGCTGTTGATAACCCGCGCGCTGATAAAAACCTTTGGCACTATCGCGGGCATTCAGTTTAAGCCTGTGACAGCCCCAGTCCACAGCCTGCTGCTCCAGCGCATCCAGTACATGCGCGCCAGCGCCCTGGCCACGAAAAGCTTCAGCTACCGCCATGTAGCGCACCTGAGCTGTACGGTCATCCAGCCGGTGCAGTCGCCCGACCGCGGCCAGTTCACCTTGTGGACTTAGCAGCATCAGATGATAAGCCTGCGCTTCCAATTCATCCCGTTCAGAGCCCGGTGCTTGTTGCCAGGGGGCGCGCAGTATCTGATAACGCAACTGAAAGTATTGCTGCCATTCGGCATCATTGGCCGGACTACGTATTTGCCAGTGCCGCATAGGGGAATTCCTCATTAACTTTGCAATAAAAACGTGACAGGGCCATCATTGACCAGGCTAACCTGCATATCGGCGGCAAAACGTCCGCTGGCAACATTGAGGCCAAGCGCCTGACATTGGACAATAAACTGCTGATAATATTCCAACGCCTTGTCGGGGCTTGCCGCCGGCGTAAAGCTGGGGCGTAAACCAGACTGCGTGTCAGCTGCCAGGGTAAACTGAGACACCACCAGCAAACTGCCCGATGCCTGTTGCACATTTAAATTCATTTTACCGCCGGTATCGGCAAACACCCGGTAATGGCACACCTTGTGCGCCAGTTTAACGATATCAGCTGGCGTGTCAGTGGCTTCAACACCAAGCAAAATCAACAAACCGTGCTCAATTTGCCCTAGCGTCTCACCGGCCACGGCAACCGATGCGCTACTCACGCGTTGTATTAGTGCTTTCATATTACAGCTTTGTCTCTGAACTATCGTCATCCGGATTGTTTTGGTCCGGGTCGTCAATATCTGCTTGTTCAGTATCGGCGGCGATTTGCTGCAACAAAGCGGTTAGCTCTGCGCCAAGCAACACCACCAGCCAACACAGATAAATCCAGACAAACAGTATTGGTACCAATGCTAAGGCACCGTAAATAGTGTCGTATGCCGGGAAATGAGTTATGTAAAGTGCAAAGCCGCGTTTAGATAACTCAAACAGCAACATGGCCAGTAAGGCGCCACAAAGGGCGTGCCGGGCACGTACTTTTATATTCGGCACGACCAAATACAAAATAAAAAATGCCGCCAACGACATCAGGTACGGCACTATGCCAAGCAATAGTGTCGACAAACCCGGCGTATAATCATCGGCAAAGCGGGTTAAACCAATCAGGTAAGAACTCAGCGCTATTGAAGAACCAAACAAAATCGGGCCCAGCGTTAAAATCATCCAGTAAATAGAAAATGAGATGATAGGCCTCGGTCTTTTACTGACCCGCCAGATTTTGTTTAAAGATTTATCTATATTGTGGATCAACAACAAGGCCACACACACCAGTGCGGAAATGCCGACAGCCGTCATACCGCCGGTATTACCAATAAACTGGCTAACATATGTCTGAATTTCTTCGCCGCGAGATGGGATCACGTTGGCATAGACAAAGGCTTCAATATTTTGCCGAAACTGATTAAACATCGGAAAGGCTTTCAGCATAGAAAACATTACCGCAATCAATGGTACCAGCGACAGCAGCGAAATATACGCCAGATAACCGCCGATCATGCCAATTTGGTCTTGCTGGCAGCGCTGCAAGTAAAGCCGGATAAATCGCAGGCCGGATTGCCAGTAAGTAAGCCATGTACGCTGCATAAGGTCTCCGTGTCAGCTGATAACGCCAGAGGATACAAGAAATTCCGGCTTGCAACCAGTACTGCCCGTCGGCTTACAGCCAATAAAAAAGCCGGCAAATTGCCGGCTCTGTTAAACAAAAACGCTATTAATCAGCACTGCGGCTGGCACGTTTCCGATCATTTTCTGTCAGGTGACGCTTACGGATACGGATAGACTTAGGTGTAACTTCTACCAGTTCATCGTCATCAATAAACTCCAGTGCCTGCTCCAGCGTGTAACGGATAGGTGGTACCAGGTTTATTGCTTCATCAGTACCTGAAGCACGTACGTTGGTTAACTGCTTACCTTTTAAACAGTTAACTGTTAAGTCATTGCTACGGCTATGAATACCGATAACCTGACCTTCGTACACTTCTTCGGCATGGCTGATAAACATCCGGCCACGTTCTTGCAACGAGAAAATGGCATAACCGGCGGCTTTGCCCATGGCGTTAGAGATCATCACACCATTAGTGCGCTGACCGATAGTGCCACCTTTATGCGTACCGTAGTGGTCAAAGCTGTGGTACATCAAACCGGTACCAGAGGTAATCGTCATAAACTCAGTACGGAAACCGATTAAACCACGGCTTGGCATCTGGAAATCCATGCGGATACGGCCTTTACCATCTGGCTGCATGTTGGTCATTTCAGCTTTACGCTCGCCCATACGCTCCATGATAGAACCCTGGTTTTGCTCTTCACAGTCGATGGTAACGTTTTCCATCGGCTCCATCCGCACACCATCAACGGTCTTCATAATAACTTCTGGCCGTGATACCGCTAATTCAAAACCTTCGCGGCGCATGTTTTCAATTAATACCCCCAGGTGTAATTCACCACGACCTGACACTTTGAATTTATCGCCGTCAGCGGTTTCTTCAACCCGCAATGCCACGTTATGTTTCAGCTCGTGCGTTAAACGCTCTAAAATTTGACGCGAAGTAACAAACTTACCTTCTTTACCAGCGAAAGGTGAAGTGTTTACCTGGAATGTCATGGTAACAGTAGGCTCATCTACCTGCAGTGCCGGCAGTGCTTCTACTTTAGTGGTAGCACAGATAGTGTCAGAGATTTTCAGCTCGCCCAGACCAGTAAAGGCCACAATGTCACCAGCAGAAGCTTCTGTGGTTTCAACCCGTTCTAACCCGAGGTAACCAAACACCTGACCAACTTTGCCATTACGCTTAGTGCCATCGGCGCCTATAATGGTAACCTGCTGGTTTGGCTTCAGGCTGCCGCGTTTAATGCGGCCGATACCGATAATACCTAAGTAACTTGAATAATCCAGTTGCGATACCTGCAGCTGGGTTTCACCGTCCAGTTCAACCGCTGGAGGTGCGACATGCTTAACAATGGCTTCAAACAGATCAGTAATATCAGTTTTCGGCTCGTTGTAATCCAGCGTAGCCCAGCCGTTTAAAGCAGATGCATAAACAATAGGGAAATCCAGCTGCTCGTCGGTTGCACCTAAGTTATCGAATAAATCGAACACCTGGTCGATAACCCAATCTGGCCGTGCGCCCGGACGGTCAATTTTATTCACGACTACGATAGGCTTTAAACCGTGGGCAAAGGCTTTTTGCGTTACAAAGCGCGTTTGCGGCATCGGGCCGTCAACCGCGTCAACCAGTAACAGTACTGAGTCAGCCATCGACAATACGCGTTCTACTTCACCGCCGAAATCGGCGTGACCGGGGGTATCAAGAATGTTGATGTGGTAACCGTTCCAGCGCACCGAGGTGTTTTTTGCCAGGATAGTTATACCGCGCTCAGATTCCTGCGCATTCGAATCCATAACGCGCTCCTGTAATTTGGCGCGGGCGTCGAAAGTGCCAGACTGCTGTAGCAGTTTGTCAACCAAAGTAGTTTTACCATGGTCAACGTGCGCAATAATGGCAACATTGCGCAGCTTGTCTAAGTAGGTCGCGGTAACGCTCATGTAAATATATCCTCTGTGGCACTAGATGACCGTAATGACCACCAGGCAAAACTAACTAAAACGAAAGGGCGCATATTCTACTCTGTTTTTAACAGGAAAGAAAAACAGCAACTGCAGTTTTAGCGATTTTTTTTCCCAACAGCAAATTCAGCATCTACACTTAGCCCTGCCGTAACGCACCATAACAGCACAGCAATGCACCATAATCGTGCAATACGCCAAATCCTAAGCGTCGCGCAATAATGCATGTTATTTTAAATCAACAACTTAAATGATTGGCATATATCTGGCATTTAATGGCGCAACACCGCTTAAATAGTTCAAAACAGGTCAATTTGGAGGAATGCATGTCTGCATCATCTGTACTGAGTTTAATTAAAGAAAATGAAGTAAAGTTTGTCGATTTACGTTTTACTGACACTAAAGGTAAAGAGCAGCATGTTACCGTTCCGGTTAATCAGATCACCGACGACTTTTTTGAAGACGGTAAGATGTTTGATGGCTCTTCTATTCTGGGTTGGAAAGGCATCAACGATTCCGACATGATCCTGTTACCAGATGCCAGCAGCGCTGTACTGGACCCGTTTTTTGAAGAAACCACATTAAACATTACCTGTGATGTTATTGAACCAAGCACCATGCAGGGTTATGACCGTGACCCACGCTCTATCGCCAAACGTGCTGAAGAATACCTGAAGTCAACCGGCATTGCTGACACCGTGCTGTTTGGCCCGGAACCAGAATTCTTTATGTTTGATGATATCCGTTTTGAAACCACAATGTCGGGCTCGTTCTTCAAAATTAACTCAACTGAAGCAGCCTGGAACTCAGGTACCAGCTACGAAGAAGGCAACAAAGGCCACCGTCCTGGAGTAAAAGGCGGTTACTTTCCATTACCACCGGTAGATTCAGGTCACGATATTCGTAGCGCCATGTGTATGGTACTGGAAGAGATGGGCCAGACCGTTGAAGCGCATCACCACGAAGTGGCAACAGCCGGCCAAAACGAAATTGCGACCCGTTTTAATACCTTAACGAAGAAAGCGGATGAAGTGCAGCAACTGAAGTACGTTATCCACAACGTTGCCCACTTATACGGCAAAACCGTTACCTTTATGCCAAAACCATTGGTAGGCGATAACGGTTCAGGTATGCACTGCCACCAGTCACTGGCTAAAGACGGTGTTAACCTGTTTGCCGGCGATAAATATGCCGGTTTGTCAGAGCTGGCGCTGTATTACATTGGCGGTATTATCAAGCATGCTAAAGCACTGAACGCGTTCACCAACCCATCAACTAACTCGTACAAGCGTTTAGTACCACACTACGAAGCGCCAGTTATGTTGGCATACTCTGCCCGTAACCGTTCAGCGTCAATACGTATTCCATTGGTGCCTAGCGCCAAAGCACGCCGTATTGAATGCCGCTTCCCGGATCCGGCAGCAAACCCGTATCTGGCATTCACTGCTCAGCTGATGGCTGGCTTAGATGGCATTCAGAATAAAATCCATCCTGGCGATGCGATGGACAAAGATTTATACGATCTGCCAGCAGAAGAAGCCGCGAATATCCCACAAGTTGCCTCCTCACTGGAAGAAGCACTAAATGAACTGGATAAAAACCGCGCTATCTTTACCAAAGGCGGCGTAATGTCTGATGCGATGATTGATGCCTATATTGACATCAAACGCGCTGAAGCACGCAAAGTTGCAGTCGCAGTACATCCACTTGAATTTGAACTGTACTACAGCGTATAAAGCTTCTAATGCTGTTAAAAAGCTCACTTAGGTGGGCTTTTTTTTTGTAGAATTATCAGCTAAAGCAAGCTAGAGTAATCCGATGGAACTACAATAATAACAATGACCGGATGCTGTACAACACATGAAAAAAATACTGTTTTTTATTGCCGTCTTCTTATTTGCTGTCACGCCATTACAGGCACAGCAATCGAAAAAAGTTTTTGTTACCCGCGATGCTAACGGCGTACTGGTGTTTTCTGACAGCCCGCAACCAGGTGCCGAAGAAGTAAACCTTAGCCAGAGAGCAAATATTATGGCGGCTACTGACGCCACCTTACCAAACACGCGCAAAGAAGAAATTGAAGCCTTTAACGTTGAAATAGTACAACCGGAAGAACAAGGTACCGTGCGCGACAATACCGGATCGGTTTACGTATCAGGCAAAGTGAATCCGATGTTTGAACGGGGCTTGCGTTTACGTTTACTGTTAGACGGTAAGCCGCAGGGCCAACCACAAAACTCTGCGGTTTTTATTCTGCGTGAAGTTGATCGTGGCGAACACAAACTACAAATGGAATTATTCGACCAAAACGGCAAGCTTATTGCAACAAGTCCTGTAACAACCTTCTATTTACATAGAGCTTCGGTAATTTCACCAAATTAGTGCAGGCGCTGTGCAATTCAGGTAAATCTGAATTACACTGCCATCCAGCTGCACCATTTGAGTGCAAAGGATGGAACAGTGACGCCACAAGAAATCAGCACAGCGCAGTTAGCGGCCCAGATCACCGCCCAGCTGACCACAGCAATAATGCTGCTGGACAGTCAGTTACATATCCGTTATTTCAATACAGCCTGTTGTGCGGTGTTGGGCCTGGGCGAAAAACGTCTGTCTGAACAGTATTTTCCTGAGCTATTTCAGCATATTGATATCAGCACTGAGCATTTTGCCGGTGCCATTGCCGCCAAGCAGGGTTTTAGTGTCAGTGATGTACAGGCTGTGCTGGCTGACGGCCGCCATTTATTGCTGGATATCAGTGTCACCATCAGCGAACGGCCAGCCGGTTATTTACTGCTTGAGTTACGCCAGGTAGATCAGCAACGTAAGATTAGCCTGGAAAGCCTGCAACAACATCAGCATTTAGCCGCGCGGGAGTTAATCCGTGGCCTGGCGCATGAAATAAAAAACCCGCTGGGTGGCTTAAGGGGCGCTGCACAATTACTGGAAGAATCGCTGTCCGATGATTTAAAGGAATACACCCAGCTGATTATTGCCCAGGCCGACCGGTTACGTAATTTAGTCGATCGGCTGCTGGGTCCCTATCGGGCGGCACAGCGGATCAACAGCAACCTGCACCAGATGATAGAACAGGTGCGGCAGCTGGCCCTGATGGACAACCCTTCCGCTGTACAATTCAGCCGCGATTACGACCCCAGCATCCCTGATTTTGCTTTCGACCCGGAATTATTGCAGCAGGCGTTGCTTAATATAGTACGCAATGCCCAACAAGCGCTGGAGCACACGTCAGAGCCGGCAATCTGCCTGCAAAGCCGTGTACTGTATCAACATACCCTGCATGGTAAGCGCTACAAACTGGTTGCCATGATCAGAGTGACTGACAATGGTCCCGGTATCCCTGCCGGGATCCGCGATACCTTATTTTACCCTATGGTTAGTGGTAAAGCCGGCGGCACCGGCCTTGGTCTCTCCATTGCCCAAACCCTGATCCATCAACACGGTGGCTGGATCGACTGCGACAGTTGGCCAGGCCACACCGAATTTACGTTGTACCTGCCTATTGCCGACACTGAGGATTGAATACATGAGTCATACTGTGTGGATTATTGATGACGATAATTCTATCCGTTGGGTGCTGGAAAAAGCACTGGCCCGAGCGGATATATTATGTGAAAGCTATGCTTCTGCCGATTTAATGTTACAACGGCTCGAATATGACCAACCCGCGGTAGTGGTATCGGATATTCGTATGCCGGGCACTGACGGCATGGCGCTGTTAAGTAAGTTGCAGCAGCTGGCACCAGAGCTGCCGGTAATTATCATGACTGCGCATTCCGACCTCGACAGCGCCGTCAACGCTTTTAAACGCGGTGCTTTTGAGTATCTGCCAAAACCTTTTGATATTAATGATGCCGTAGCCCTTATCAGCCGGGCATTGGAGCATGCTAACTCACGCCGGCCGACCGCAAAATCACAGGCCCCCGCCCTGTCGCCGGAAATTATTGGTGAAGCGCCTGCTATGCAGGAGGTGTTCCGCGCTATTGGCCGCTTAGCTCGATCCAGCATCAGTGTATTGATCAATGGCCAGTCTGGCACCGGTAAAGAACTGGTTGCCGGCGCGCTGCACAAGCACAGCCCACGCTCAGAGCAACCTTTTATCGCGTTAAATATGGCCGCGATCCCGAAAGATCTCATTGAGTCTGAACTGTTTGGCCATGAAAAAGGCGCTTTTACCGGCGCCAACAACTTACGTAAAGGTCGCTTTGAACAAGCCGATGGCGGCACCCTGTTTCTGGATGAAATAGGCGATATGCCGCTGGATGTGCAAACACGGTTGCTACGGGTATTGGCCGACGGCCAGTTTTATCGCGTTGGCGGTCATCAGGCTATTGGTGTTGATGTGCGCATTATTGCCGCTACCCATCAAAACCTGGAACAGCTGGTGCGCGAAGGTAAGTTTCGTGAAGATTTATTTCACCGTTTAAACGTGATCCGCATTCATTTACCCATGCTAAAAGAGCGCAAACAGGACATAGCCAAACTGGCGCAACATTTTTTACTGCAGGCAGCACAAGAGTTGAATGTTGAGGCAAAAACCCTGACAAAGGACGCCGAGCAACTGCTGACACAGCTGGACTGGCCCGGCAATGTACGCCAGTTAGAAAACACCTGCCGCTGGTTAACGGTAATGGCCAGTGGCAAACAAATTGTGCCAGCGGATATGCCGCCCGAGCTGATGACACCCGCGAAAAGCCCGTCTTTACTAAGCAATGGCATGGCAAGCAGCTGGCAGGAATTGCTGGCCAACTGGATTAGCCAGCAACTTAATGCTGGTGCAGAAAACATTCTGGCTGAAGCTGGGCCGGAGTTTGAACGCACTGTATTGCAGCAGGCATTGCAATACACTCATGGCCATAAGCAAGAGGCGGCCAGACGCCTGGGCTGGGGCCGCAACACGCTGACGCGCAAACTTAAAGAGCTGAATATAGAATAGCGGGCACAACACCCGCTACTGTTATTTTTGTTAACTGCTGTGGCGGGCCGCAGCTTTGTTTTGCCAGCGTTTGGCAGCATTCGTTTTAACCTGTTGCCGCTGTTCATCGTTGAGTATTTGCAGGATTTGGTGTCGCAATTTGATCCGGCTTAACTGCCGCTCAACTCTGTTGTCTTGTTGTTGCTGTAATAACAGACGCGCCTGCTGTTCATCAAAATTGTCAGCCTGCATCAGCGTTTGCATTTGCTCGCGGCTGGCTGTTTTTGCCGCCCGCATCTCTGCACGATACTGCTGCATCAGCTGTTTAATCTGCGATTTTTGTTCAGGCTGTAAGTCAATATCTGCCAGCAAATGTTGCAGTGGCCCTTGCCGGCCAGCGTGCATTGCTTTACCGGCATGTTGTTTATCTGCATGGCGCCCGGTATCGGCAATAACCGGCGCACTAGCTGTAGCGGCAGCCACTACGGCTGCAGTGAACATCAGGGTAGATAATTTCATTAGGCAAACTCCTCTGTTTGGACATTGACAGCTTAAACCCTGGATTGCAAAGCAACGCAAAGGCCGGGTAAAGATTCTGTAAAGCAGTGTTGCCCAGCGCTGACATTGGGTAAACTCGGCATAAAGAAGGAGACACTATGCCTGCAATTCTGATGATTGATGACGACACCGGTTTGTGTGAACTGGTAGCGCAATATCTGGCACTGGACGGTTATGAATTCAAAGCGGCACATGATGGCCGCCAGGGCTTGGAAATGGCCACACAAGGCAATTATCAGCTTATTCTACTCGACATTATGCTACCTGGCATGGACGGCCTAACCGTACTGAAGCATTTACGCGCCGACGCTCACTATTGCCCTGTACTGATGCTGACAGCCCGCGGAGACGACGTCGATCGTATTGTCGGCTTAGAATTAGGTGCCGATGATTATCTGGCCAAGCCGTTTAACCCGCGTGAATTGGTTGCCCGCATTAAAGCCATATTGCGCCGGGTAGAGCTAACCAGGGCCCCCGCTGGCGAACAAACAGTATTTAATTTAAACAGTGTTGTACTTAACACAGCTAACCGTCAACTAAGCTGCAATGGTCAACCTGTTGCTCTTACGGCAACTGAATTCCAGCTACTGGAGCAACTGATGCGCCGCTCCGGCGAAGTTGTGACGAAAGATGAGTTAAGCCTTGAGGTGCTGGGTAAACGGTTGCAGATGTATGACCGCAGTCTGGATATGCATATTAGCAATATCCGTAAAAAGCTGGCGCAGTTTAGTACCGATGAAAAAATCCAGACGCTACGTGGTAGCGGCTACTTATTCATAGCAGGTGATTAATGCACTGGTTAGCCCACCTTAATCCATTTCGTTATCTGGCCGGCCGCATTTTCATCTGGTTTTGGCTGGTGTTGCTCAGTGCGGTGTTTGTAACCCTGGCAATGTCACGTGCGCTGACAGAGCGCACTGAAATACGTCGACTGCCGGCATCGATAGTTGCACAGGTGCAGCAACAACTGCAAGGCTTTAGCAACAGCAAAAATGCCAATCAGCTGATAGCTCGCTTACAGCGCGCCAGGCCCGATCACTGGTTAGTCGTAGATGCCCAAACCAATACGGTTCTTACTCCCGGCTTGCTGCCAGCGGCCTTCGATCAGCATTGGCTTACCGAACTTTCACGGCTGGAAAAACCACGTTGGCTGCGCCATGACAACATCTCGCTGGCCGGCCCATTTTTACTAAACCTGGATGGACACACTCTGGCGTTGTACCAAAAGCGCGAGCGCCCCGCCAGGCCCTGGTGGCATTTAACCCAGGTTCCGCAGCAAGTATTGTTGCTGTTTACCTTGCTGATTTCTGCGGTGGCCAGTTTTGTGCTGGCAATATCAATTTCCAGACCGCTGCGCGAACTGCTGCAGCGTAATTTGCAGTTTGCTGACGGCCAACTCAACAGCCGGGTTACCGGGCTGATAAAACGTAAAGATGAACTGGGTTTACTCGGCCACAGCTTTAACACTATGGCCGAGCGAATCAGTGGTTTACTGACCAATCAGCAACGACTCATACGCGATATTTCGCATGAATTGCGCTCACCACTGGCCAGAGCCCAGCTGGCATTGGGTTTGACAGAACGCACAGGCACCTTGCAACAGATCCCAAGGATCAGCCAGGAGCTGGAGCGGCTTGATAGCATGCTGGATGAACTGCTGACATACAGCAAACTGGATGCCGGCCAATATCAACTGAATAAAACAGCGGTTAATCTGAACGAGCTAATGCAGGAACTAACAGAGCTGAACCAGGTAGAAGCCGATGCCAAACAGCAACAGATTAACATCCTGACAAGCGGGCCACTGAGCCTTATCGCCGATCAGCGCTTACTGGGGCGTGCCATTGAGAATGTGCTGCGTAATGCCATTAAATACAGCCCGCAGGGCGGTGAAATACGCTGTCAGTTGCAGCAACAACCCGGCCGGGTTTTGCTTCAGATTTGTGATCAGGGGCCTGGCATTGCCAACGATAAACTGCAGGCCATTTTTGAACCTTTTTATCGCGTATCCGACAGCCGTGACAACCAAAGTGGCGGCACAGGTCTGGGCCTGGCTATCGTGGCACAAATTATCCGCCAACATGGTGGCAGCGTCAGTGCGGCCAATCGTAGCGAAGGCGGCCTTTGTATCAGTCTTCAGTTGCCGTTAAACTAGCAGACTGATCAGTAACACAAGGTGTGGTATTTTGACGACAGTTGCCTTCCTGCCGCTGGAAACTTTGGGTACAGCCCAAGCTATATCTGCCAACTGGCGCGACAGATATCTGCCGCTGTGGCAGTCTATGCAAAGTGGAGTACTAACCACGGCAGATAAACTGCAACTGCGCTATTACTGCCACCGTTCAGAGCATGCACAACAGGCCATAGTTATAAGCCCAGGACGAATGGAGCTGGCGCTAAAATACGCCGAACTGAGTTTTGAACTGGTTCAGTCCGGTTACAGTGTCTATATACTTGACCACCGCGGTCAGGGGTTGTCGCAGCGTGAGCTGCGCAATCCGCACAAAGGCTATGTCAGTAGCTTTCAGCAATACCAGCAAGACCTGGCACACTTTATTGACCATGTCGTTGTGCCGGCCGGGCATAAGCGTCATATCGCCTTAGGCCACTCGATGGGCTGCGCGATATTGGCCGGCTATATGCAATCACATCCGCACCCGTTCAACGCGGCCATTCTCGCGTCGCCGATGCTGGGTATTTATACCGGCCTGGTACCTTACCGGCTGGCGTTGTCGCTGGCAGTGGCATTTGGCGCCATTAACCGTACTTGCAGTGCTGAACCCTGGTATTTCCCCGGCCAGGGTAACTATGCAGAAAAAGCATTTGAGCACAATCCGCTAACCAGTTGCGCAGAGCGCTTTCAATGGCTGATGCAACTATACCGTGACAACCCTGAGGCACAGCTAGGCGGAGTTACCACCAGTTGGATAAACGCGGCCATCCACGCTATGGCGCATATACAATCGCAGGCGCAACACTGGCAGACGCCGCTGTTACTGCTGCAGGCAAGCGCCGACAAGGTCGTTAGTAATCATGCGCAAAACCTGTGGTTTGCAAGGCTCCCAGACTCGGTGTTAAAGCAAAAAGTCGCATTAGCTGAGGCCCGGCATGAAATTTTTATGGAATCAGACAATATCCGTCAGCAAGCTTTTAATGCTATTAATCAGTTTTTACAGCAGCTGCCAACATAACTCTGATTTTGCTACACTAGCGCCCTGCCATTATGGAGTCAGTCATGTTAGATGTAGTATTGTTTGAACCTGAGATCCCACCTAATACCGGCAATATTATCCGCCTTTGTGCCAACACCGGCTTTAAGCTGCATTTAATTGAGCCTCTGGGGTTTGCCTGGGACGACAAGCGCATCCGCCGCGCCGGGCTGGATTACCACGAATTTGCTGAAGTGCAACGCCATGCTAATTTTGCTGAATTTATTGCCAGCGTAGCCCCGAAACGGCTGTTTGCCTGCACCACTAAAGGCAATACCCGGCACAGCGACGTTAGCTACCAGGCCGGTGATGCTTTACTTTTCGGCCCAGAAAGCCGCGGTTTGCCCGCAGAGGTACTGCAACAGTTACCTGTTGCCCATTGGTTGCGGATCCCAATGACAGCAAACAGCCGCTCGATGAATTTATCCAATGCTGTTGCGGTATTTGTTTACGAATCCTGGCGCCAACTCGATTATCCGGGTGCCCGTAACCTGTAAATGCGGTTTGCAATACCTGATACAGTGCAGCTATAGTTATTGCTGTTGAGCTCGATAACAAGGATGTCGAAACTATGCCACCTCTGCGCTGGTTGTCTTGTACTGCCTGCTTGTCAGTGCCTAAGGCACTGGCAAATCAGACAATTCAGGACAATATTGTATTGACCGCCGGTTCCTCTGCGGCCATTCTGACTGGCGTCGCTTTAGCGTTATTGCTATTTGGCATTGTTTCTTTATCCATCTTTAATCAGAAACTACGGCGCCAAAACCGTAGTCTGCTAAGCAAAAACCGGTTACACAACGCTTTTTTACAGCAATCAGAAGACTTTATTGCCATCCTGGCGTCAGATCGCAGTAGCCGCTTTATTAACCCGGCTTTGGCTGCCCGCTTAGATAGCACTACAACAGCATTGAACTCTGACTTACCGTTGTACGTTAAAAACGACAGTGCGGTGCTACTGTTATCAGATCTTGACCTGAGCAATGGCTGGCACGGCGAAGCCTGGCTGCAAACCAACAGTGGCAGAATACCGCTGTCAGTGGCAATAACAGCCCCGCTGCAGCCAGACGCTAAGCACCTGCTGCTTGGCCGTGATATCAGCAACTTGTTGCAGCAGCAACAACAAAACAACAGCAATGTGCTGTACGACAACGCTACCGGTTTATACAGTCCGGTATTAATGACCGAGTATTTACATACGTTAGTTCAGATCAGCAATACGTCGCATCTGCCTTTTGCGGTGATGCTGGTCAGACTCAACAAATTACTGCAACCGGCGGCGGTTGCCCCGGTGTTTGATTTACAAAAAGCGCTGGTGCAGCTGGCCAACCGCATGTCAGATGTGGTGAGCCAGGGTTGTATCGTTGCCCGCTACAGTGTTGATACCCTAGCCATTTTGGTTCCGCAGCACCTGTGCCAGGATAATACAGAGTTACAGCTAAACCGGTTAGGCCACAAAATCTTAAAACTGGCAGAGCTCACCGCAACTGCGTCCGGCGGACCAGTACAAACCACCATAGGTATCAGCGTATTTTCGACAGATTCTGATTCCGCCACTGAATTAGTGCTTGCCGCTTCAGCCGCTTTGGTTGAAGCAGCCAAAGCCGGCCACAGTCGCATGGCGTTTGCAGATGCGCCCTTTGCCCATCGCGGCAGCGAATATCAGGCGTTAGAATCTGAGTTACAAAAAGCGATCACGCAAGATGAATTTGAACTGTACTATCAACCACGGATCAGTATCGGCAGCAACCGGGTGGTAGGCTACGAGGCGCTGTTACGCTGGCACAATCCACGGCGCGGTATATTGTTACCGCAGCACTTTTTGGCTATTACAGATGAAAGTGGCCTGACAATACAACTGGAGCGGCTGGCATTTAGCAAATGCTGCAGCCAGTTGCAGCTGTGGCGTAAAACAGATATCAACCGTGGCCGCATGGCTTTAAATATTTCGGCGTTAAGCCTGCAACAATCCGACTTTGTCAGTTACCTCAACGAGCAACTGGCTGCCTTTGCCCTAACCGCAGACATGTTTGAGTTTGAACTGGATGAAGACACGCTGCTGCAGGCCGATGAGCAAGTACAGGCAACCTTACAGCAACTGGCGCAGCTCGGGTTTTATCTGACCCTGGATAACTTTGGTGAGGGCATGTCGTCACTGTCAGTATTGCGCCAACAGCCGCTACACAGCGTAAAAATTGCGCCGGCGTACATCAAAGAAATGGAGCATAACGAGCAACAACGTAACATCACCGCCAGCTTGATCCGGCTGGCGTCGTATTTGCATCTTGATGTAGTGGCCAGTGGCATAGAAAATGAAATGCAGGCTTACCTGTTACATGTAATGGGTTGCGATATTCTGCAAGGCCATTTATTTAGCAAAGCTATTCCTGCATCAGACATACCGGCGGTGCTGGCAAAAGAGAACCGCCTGGTGCGCAAGGTACTAAATTAATTTAACTGACTTCGTCACGTTTCTCGCGGCCCAGCAAATCTACTGCCGCCAACTTAACGTCTTTGTTTTGATACAACACCTGGTATATTTGCTCGGTGATCGGCATTTCTACCCCCACGCGTTGCGCCAGATTATATACTTCGCGGGCGTTACGGTAGCCTTCTACCACCTGACCAATTTGCGCCATCGCTTCATCAACGGCAGTGCCCTGCCCCAGCAGCAAACCAAAACGCCGATTGCGCGACTGGTTATCGGTACAGGTTAACACCAAGTCACCCAGCCCTGCCATGCCCATAAAGGTGTCTTTTTTGGCACCCAAGGCACAGCCCAGCCGGCACATTTCTGTCAGGCCGCGGGTGATCAATGCGGTACGAGCATTGGCACCAAAACCAATACCATCGGCCATACCGGCACCGATAGCAATAACATTTTTTACCGCACCACCAAGTTGCACACCGATAAAATCGGGGTTGGTATAAACGCGAAAACTTTTGGCACAATGCAGTAAGTCTGACAATTCCTGAATAAAGGCGTTGTCGGTAGAGCTAAGTGAAATGGCTGTTGGCATTCCCATGGCCATTTCTTTGGCAAAAGTCGGGCCGGAAAACACCGCTAATGATACCTTGTCGCCGAGGATATCATGCGCGACATCCTGCAACAGTCGGCCGGTCTCTGGCTCCAGCCCTTTGGTTGCCCAGGCAACACGGGCGTCGGCACGCAAAAAAGGCTTAATTTGTTGCAGCGTTTCGGCAAAAGCATGGCTGGGAACGACCAGCAATATATCCCTGCTACTGGCCACCGCTGCGGCTAAATCAGCGGTCAGCTGCAATGTGTCAGGTAATGTGATATTCGGCAGGTATTTTTGATTCAGCCGTTGCCGGGCCATATCAGCCATATCCTGCGCATTGCGGCCCCACAGCGTAATGCTATTACCATTACGTGCCAGGCAAATAGCCAGGGCAGTGCCATAAGACCCTGCCCCCAGTACTGCTATCGCGGCAGCTTGCATGCGTTAAGCGTCTGCTTTAACAGCTTGAGCTTCGGTCTGACGGCGCTGCACATATTGTGCAAACAGCGCATCAAAGTTTACCGGCGCCAGGTTCAGTTGTGGGAAGGTGCCACGGTTAACCAGGTTTGACACGGCTTCACGTGCATACGGGAACAGTACGTTAGGGCAAAATGATGCCAACATATGTGCCATTTGCGCATCTTCTAATTGACCAATAGAGAAGATACCGGCTTGTTGTACTTCACAAAGAAAGGCTACTTCGTTTTCAACAGTAGTGGTAACCGTTAGTGACAACACCACCTGAAACGTATTGTCTTCCAGTCTTTCGCTGCGGGTGTCTAAATCCAGCTTCACTTCCGGCTTCCATTCTTTGCGGAAAATAGCTGGCGCATTTGGCGCTTCAAACGAAATATCTTTAACAAAAATACGCTGAATTGCGAATTGTACACCTTGCTGCTCAGTTGCAACGCCGTTTGCTTGTTGTTCGGCCATGATAATACCTGTAATAAAATTATGAATTTAATAACGGATCGAGTTTCCCGCTGACATCTAACGCCAGCATGTCATCACATCCACCTATGTGGCGCTCACCAATAAAAATTTGTGGCACTGTGGTTCTGCCACCGGCACGCTCGATCATCTCGGGGCGCAGCTCTGGCTGCTCATCAATACGGATTTCCTGATAGCTGACGCCTTTATTATCCAGTACGGATTTGGCGCGAACACAATAAGGACAATACGCTTTGGTGTAAATAGTCACATGCGACATCATTACCTCTTCGATTTCACTACCGGCAAACTGGCACCGGTCCAGCTGCCCATGCCGCCCTGTAACACTGATACAGTGGTAAAGCCTTGCTTTAACAAACTGGCCGCAGCTTTTTGTGCATTGATACCAGCCTGGCATACCAGAATAATGGGCTCAGCTTTGTGTTTTTCAAGCCCTGCCAGCTGTTGTTTTTCAATATCTGCCAGGCTGATGTTACGCGCCGCGGTAATATGGCCTTTGTTATAGTCGGCTTCGGGGCGAATATCGACGACCTGGGCATTGTGCCGGTTAACCTGTAGCGTAAGCTCGGTTGGGGTAATTTGTTTTACCGCGGAAAATAGTGATTTTATCCAGCTGGCAATCAGCATGATAAACAACACCACCCAAATAGCGCTTAAAATAGGATGATTACTGAAAAACTCAATGTACTGCTGCATAGCGTCTCTGCTTATTATCGAAGTAAAAACCAGCGCAGAGTATACTCAGTTTAATGGCTAAAAGCAGCATTGTAATGGCAGGCGAATATTGTTCAGGGCTGGAGAATTGTACAAATTGCGGTAAGATAGTCGCCGTTTTCGCCTTCTTTTATTCTGATATGGAGTTCTCATGAGCAGTCGCAAAAAACCTTTGGTGTTATTAATTCTTGATGGCTGGGGCTATCGTGAAGAAAGCAGTAATAATGCCATTGCGCAGGCCAATACCCCGATCATGGATAGCCTGTGGCGCGACTACCCGCACAGTTTAATTTCAGGCTCGGGCCTGGATGTCGGTTTGCCAGATGGCCAGATGGGCAACTCTGAGGTTGGCCATGTAAACCTTGGCTCTGGCCGCGTGGTGTATCAGGATTTTACCCGCATTACCAAGGCGATTAGTGACGGCGATTTTTATACTAACCCTGTACTGCAGGGTGCGGTACAGCAAGCCAAACAGCAAGGAAAAGCGGTACATCTGATGGGCTTGTTATCGCCAGGTGGCGTACACAGCCATGAAGATCACTTACTGGCGATGATAGAGTTAGCCGAGCGTGAAGGCGCAGGCCCGATTTACCTGCATGCATTTTTGGATGGCCGTGACACGCCGCCGCGCAGCGCCAAAGCGTCGCTGGAAAAAATACAGGCGCATTTTGCCCGTACCGGCAGTGGTCAAATTGCCTCGGTTATTGGCCGCTACTATGCGATGGACCGTGATAAACGTTGGGACAGAGTACAGCAGGCCTATGATCTGTTAACCCAGGGCAAAGCAGAGTTTCATGCCGACAATGCGCTGCAGGCGTTAGACATGGCCTATCAACGCGACGAAAATGATGAGTTTGTAAAAGCTACGGCCATAATACCTGCTGGCGCCAGCCCGGTGCAGATGCAGGATGGCGATGCGTTAATCTTTATGAATTTTCGTGCCGACCGGGCCCGCCAGTTTAGCCGGGCCTTTACCGATGACAACTTTAGCGGTTTTAACCGCCAGCACCGTCCTGCTCTTGGCAGCTTTGTTATGCTTACCGAGTATGCCGCCGATATAAAAGCTCAGTGTGCTTATCCGCCACAAAGCCTGAACAATGTACTGGGTGAATGGTTAGCCAAATTCGGCAAAACCCAGTTACGGATTTCCGAAACCGAAAAATATGCTCATGTTACCTTTTTCTTCAGTGGTGGCCGCGAAGATTTATTCGACGGTGAGCAGCGCATTTTAATCGACTCACCTAAGGTGGCTACCTATGATTTGCAACCGGAAATGAGCTCTGCCGAGTTAACGGACAAGCTGGTTGGCGCCATTCACAGCGGTGATTTTGACGTGATTATTTGCAACTACCCGAACGGTGATATGGTTGGCCATACCGGTGTAATGTCGGCTGCAATTAAGGCAGTTGAGGCTGTTGACAGCTGTATTGGCCGGGTTGTAGCTGCATTGCGGGAAGTGGGTGGCGAGTGTCTGATCACCGCAGATCATGGCAATGCCGAAATGATGCTGGATACCGATTCAGGTCAGGCGCACACGGCTCACACCAGCGGCCCGGTACCTTTAATATATGTTGGCCGCGACGCGACGGTAACCGAAGGCGGCATTTTAAGCGATATAGCGCCGACTATGCTGCACCTGATGGGCTTAGCTATCCCGGAAGAAATGACCGGCAAAATACTGTTGCAGCCTAAGTAATGCCCACTAATTTGTTTTCACTGCTGTGCTGTAGCCTGCTGGCTGCACTGGCGCTAAGCCCGGCGCTGGCACAGCAGCAACAAGAGCAGGAACTGGCCAAGCTGCAGCAGCAAATTCAGCTGACAGAACGTCAGCTAAAACAGCAGCAGCAACAACTGGAGCAGGCCGAGCAGCAATTGCAGCAGTCCGATCGCGCCCTGGCGAAAGCGTCAGCCGCAATGCACAGCACTGAGCAGCAACGGCAGCAACTGATCGGGCAGGAACAAAAGCTCAACCAGCAAAAAACCGAACTGCAGCAACGCTTGGCACAGCAGCAGCAGTTATTGGCTTCGCAGTTAAAAAGTGCCTACAGTCTGGGCCAGCACGACTACAGCCGCATGCTGTTAAATCAACAAGATGCCGGCAAACTGGAACGGGTGTTAAGTTATTACCAGTATTTCAACAGCGCCCGTTTGGCGCAACTTAAGCAGCTCAACGAAACCATCGCCGAACTGCAGCAGGTGCTGGCGGAACTTGCCGACAAACAGCAACAACTCGCCGATACGCTGCGTACCTTGCAACAGCAGCAACAACAACTGCAGAGTGCCAAAGCCAGCCAACAGCAAGCGTTAGCCGCATTACAAACAACCTTAACGCAACAAGGCCGCCAGTTGGATTATCTGCGCCAAAACGAAGCCAGCTTGCAGGCCACACTGGAAGAGCTGCGTAAACGGGCGCAACAAAGTCTCGAACTGGCTGGCCTGAGTGGCCAAAAAGGCACGTTAAATTGGCCGCTTAAAGGCACTTTACTGCAACGATTTGGTGAAAGTCGCCAGGGCGGTATGTCATCGCGTGGTATTCTGATCCAAAGCAGTGAAGGCGCAACGGTGCATGCCATTGCCGATGGCCAGGTCATTTATGCCGACTGGCTAAAAGGCTATGGCTGGGTGATAGTGCTGGATCATGGCAATGGCTACATGAGTTTGTATGGCCACAACCAGAACCTGCTAAAACAACCCGGTGCCCGCATCAGCGCCGGCGAAGGCATTGCATTGGCCGGTATGAGTGGCGGCCAGGCCAGTGCTGGCTTGTATTTTGAAATACGCAATAAAGGCGAAGCGGTTAACCCTTTGCAATGGTTAAACAAATCAAGATAAAAAACATAATGCCATCACCAAGGCTTGCACTTATACTGATGACAATGGATTTCAACACAAGCGCCGGACGCAACTGAGAATAATAATATCGTGCGACTATTTACTGCTTTAGCAATTAGCCTGCTGAGCTTTGCCAGCCCCAGCTTTGCTGACACACCGAAAATTGCCATCATCATTGATGATATCGGCTATCAGAAAGCCGATTTAAAACTGATAGATCTGCCGTTTCCGTTAACTTTTGCGGTACTGCCACACACGCCTTATGGCAATAAAGCGGCAAAACATGCTTTTATGCAGCAAAAAGATATTATGCTGCATATGCCAATGCAGGCAAGTAACGGCAAAGCGCCAGGCCCCGGCGCCCTGACCGGCGAAATGAGTAAGCAACAAGTACAACAAACGCTGCAAGCCGCTCTGGCCGACATTCCCTATGCTATTGGGATAAATAACCATATGGGCAGCCACTACACGGAGTTAGCCGAGCCAATGGCCTGGACCATGGAGTATTTGCGCAAGCGACATTTGTTTTTTGTAGACAGCCTGACCACAGCAAAAAGCCAGGCCGGAAAATACGCCCGCCAGTACGGTGTGACAAACTTAAGCCGGCAAGTGTTTTTGGACAACGATCAGAACGAAGCGGCCATTGCCAGACAGTTTGAAACCTTGCTGCGTATTGCCCGTAAACGCAACAGCGCTATCGCCATTGCGCATCCGTACCCTGAAACCTATAGCTTTTTGCGTAAACAACTGCCTAAATTGCAACAACAAGGCATACAGCTGGTTAGTATTTCTCAGTTGTTACCGCAGCACCACGATGTTATTGCAGCCGGCTTTACAGCACCGGCGGTGTCGGCGCCGCAGTAAGCCGCTATTGTCTGCCGCTAGCTGCAGCAAAAAAACACCCGGCAAAGGCCGTAATGCCGATCAGATAAAAATTTTTCAGATCAGTTGACCGATCCAGAGGCTGGTATATAAAGGCCTACAGAATAACTTCTGTAGGCCTTTTTTAT
>NZ_JALAAR010000029.1:0-20592 GCF_036984005.1 Rheinheimera muenzenbergensis | reverse complement strand
GAAGTGTTAAATCGAGCAAACTTAAGTATCCCGTTAAAAAGAAAAATGCCGGTCAGCTTAACTGACCGGCATTACGGCCATGCCGGGTTTTTTATCACTAAATTCTGGCTATTATTTCTTCGTCAGAATTTCTTCAGCATTAGCAGCGGCCCATTCATTCCAGGCTGCAACTTTTGCGTTAAAGTTTTCAACCGCCTGTGCCGTTGCTTCAGTAATCAGGCCATCAATTTGTTTAGCGTATTTCTTATCTACTTTAGAAACAGGTACCACTTCAATACCACGCTCTTGTAAACCTTTTTTCATGGTATGAGTGCGTAATAATTGCAGCTTGCCATCTTCAACATAAAAGTACTGACTTTCTTTGTTGATAGTTTTAAACTTTGGCTTAGTTGGACGCTTGTCAGCTTTAGGCTGCTGCTCAGCACCTTCAAGTACCACTACATCATTGTTTAGCTTATAGCCCAGCTGTTCCAGCGTGAATCCCTGCGACTTTGCTAATTGCTCCAGTTGAGCAATTAATTCAACTTCTTTTTGCCGCTCGGCTAATACTGCATTTAATACATTAATGACATCAGTCAGCTTAACCAGGGAAAGCTCTTTAGCTGCTTTTTTAAGTTCGCGTTTATCTAATAAAATGGACATTATATTCTCCGTTGATATTGCATTGCCCTAGCATAAGCAATTCAACGAATAAAATAAAGTTAACTATGACACTGTTTTATATTAAACATTTCAACTCATTCAGCGTCTGTTAAGATTGAAACTATTTCCGCCGTTTTTTGTTCCATTAACGCACTATTCTGTTGCGATTCTACATTTAACCGCAACACATTTTCTGTATTTGAACTGCGCAAATTAAAGCGCCAACCATCAAAGGCCATACTCAGGCCATCGGTATAATCGGTTTGATTGGCCAGCGGCATATAATGCTGTTGCACTTTCTGCACCGCTTGTTGCGGCTGGTCAATATGAAAATTCAATTCGCCAGATGATGGATACGCCGCAATCATATCTTCTACCAGCTGTGATAGCGATTTGGCTGAAATTGACACAAGCTCTGCTACCAGAAGCCAAGGCACCATGCCACTGTCGCAATAGGCAAAATCACGAAAATAATGATGTGCACTCATCTCGCCGCCGTAAATTGCATCCTCAGCACGCATACGCTCTTTAATAAAAGCGTGACCGGTTTTACTGATGACACTTATGCCGCCATTCCGGTTAACTATGTGCTGGGTATTCCAATACAAACGTGGATCATGAATAATTTTTTGGCCCGGGCTTTTTTGCAAAAATGCTGCCGCCAATAAGCCGACAATATAATAGCCTTCGATAAATTGGCCTTTTTCATCAAACAAAAAACAGCGATCAAAATCGCCATCCCAGGCAATACCAAAATCAGCCTGATGTTCAATTACCGCCTTTGAAGTCGCAGCACGGTTTTCTGGCAATAATGGGTTAGGAATACCATTTGGAAAAAGGGCATCTGGCTGATGATGTACTTTAATAAACTCAACCGGCACGAGGTCCCGGGCAAATATGGCCTCAATGGCGTCAATAACATGGCCGGCAGCGCCATTGCCGGCGTTAACAACCAACTTCAATGGTTTGAGCTGTGCAGGGTATATAAAACTCAGCATGCAGCTTACATAAGCATCCAGTATTGACTGTCTCTGCCAGCTTGCCTGTGCCCAGTTAAATGCCGCTGAGCTGTCAGCTAACTGGCAAAACTGACTAAATTCGGCAGCCGGAAAAGGTTCTTCCAGTAAAGCTATGGCCTGTTGCTTAATATCATTCAGGCCGCTGTCACCACTTATAGGTCTGGCATTATGCCTTACCAGCTTCATCCCATTGTAATCAATAGGGTTGTGGCTGGCGGTTACTTCTATTGCGCCATCAATTGGCAGATACTGGGCAGCAAAATACACTTCTTCAGTGCCAGTCATACCTAAATCAATTACATCGACACCTTCGCTAAGCAAGCCCAAAGCCAAAGCCCGCTTTAACGGCTCGGATGTGGCGCGTACATCAGCCCCCAAAGCCACAGTGCCGGCTTGTACCACTTTGGCGTAAGCCCGGCCAATACACCAGGCCAGATGTTCGGTTAATTCCTCCCCCAGCTTGCCACGAATATCATAGGCTTTAAAACAGCGCAGGGCGTTATCAGTTGCGGCCATATTTATCCTCAAACCTGACAATGTCATCTTCTCCAAGATAGCTGCCTGACTGCACTTCTATCAATTCTAATGGTATCTTGCCGGGGTTTTCTAACGAATGTATGGTCCCTACCGGAATAAAGGTTGATTCGTTTTCGGTAACTAAAAATTCGTTGTCGCCGTTGCGCACCAATGCAGAGCCACTCACCACCACCCAATGTTCTGCCCGGTGATGATGCATTTGCACCGATAACTTAGCGCCAGGTTTCACGGTAATATGTTTCACCTGATAGCGGTTGCCATTATCAACAGAATCATACTTCCCCCAGGGACGGAACACTTCACGGTGTAAATCCACTTCGCTACGGCCATAACTCTGCAGTTTGGTCACGATATTTTTCACAGCTTGAATATGGCTCTTACTGGCGACCAGCACGGCGTCTTTGGTTTCTACCACCACCACATCATCCAGGCCTATTACCGCCACCAGCCGCTCTTCAGCATTGATATAACTGTTGCGACACTGATCCAGCAGTACATCACCACGACAAGCATTGCCCTGCTCATCTTTTGCCATCACGTCCCACAGCGCATCCCAGCTTCCGACATCGCTCCAACCGGCATCCAGCGCCACCATCACAGCATTCGCTGACTTTTCCATTACTGCGTAATCTATTGAGTCGGACGGGCTGGCCGCAAAAGCGGTTTTATCTAAACGGATAAAGTCCAAATCGCGGCTTGCTTTTAACATTGCCTGCTCAGCGCAAGTTACAATCTGTGGCGCAAATTGTTTAAGTTCTGCCAGCAAACTGCTGGCCCGGAACAGAAACATACCGCTGTTCCAGTAATATTGACCTGAGTTGACAAAGCCGGTAGCCGTTGCCAGATCGGGCTTTTCACAAAATTCGGCTACGGTAAAAACCTCTGCAGTCAAACTTGCATCCGTCTGCTCGGCCTTACGAATATAGCCATAGCCGGTATGCGCACAGGTCGGTACTATGCCAAACGTCACCAATTTGCCTTGTTGTGCCGCCGGTGTAGCCAATTCAATGGCCTGGTGAAACGCCGGTATATCGCGGATGGCATGATCGGCAGCCAACACCAACAGCAAAGCATCCGGGTTGTCGGCCACGGCTTTAACAGCGGCAATCGCAATGGCAGGTGCCGTATTGCGCCCAACCGGCTCCAGAATAATATCGGCCTGCTCAGTTGCCAGTTCGCGTAACTGCTCTGCCACCATAAAGCGGTGATCTTCGTTGCAAATCACCATTGGTGATTCTAACGCTGGCAAACCTTTTAAGCGCAGCAGCGTGTTTTGCAGCATGCTTTTATCATTTAGCAGCGGTAAAAATTGTTTAGGTTTTTTCGCCCGCGATAAAGGCCACAAACGGGTTCCGGAACCACCGGACAAAATAACGGGTATCATACTGACTCCTTTCAATAAATTTCCATTTAACCGCAATATAGCGCACAGTATAGCCACAGACAGCAGCCGTCGTCAGCAGCAGTATTAGCTTTATCTGTAATCGCCTGTTGGCTTTTGCGGATATATTTAGCTGGTCGGTGCTCTAAAAGCGGCTAAAATCGGCTATCGTGTCGCCATTTTCTATGCAGGGTAGATTTATGCCAGATTTTAAACAACTGTTCTTAAACAATAAAAACTGGGCGGACCGGATTGAAAAAGAGCAACCCGGTTTCTTTAAACAATTGTCTGAGCAACAGGCGCCGGAATATTTGTGGATTGGCTGCTCCGACAGCCGGGTGCCGGCCAATGAAATAGTCGGCCTGTTACCGGGCGAGCTTTTTGTGCATCGCAATGTTGCGAATTTAGTCGTGCATTCTGACATGAACTGCTTGTCGGTACTGCAGTATGCAATTGATATTTTAAAAGTTAAGCATATTTTAGTCGTTGGCCACTATGGTTGTGGCGGCGTCAAAGCGGCGATGACCAAGCAACGAGTTGGCTTTGTAGATAACTGGCTGCGCAATGTTAAAGACGTTTACGCTATACATCGGGATGAAGTGGATAGTATTGCCGATGAGAATGAGCGGTTAAACCGGCTGATTGAGCTAAACGTGATGGAGCAGGTGCGCAACCTGTGCCACACCAGCTTCGTGCAGGAAGCCTGGGAGCGCGGCCAGCCATTAACTATTCATGGCTGGGTTTATAGTTTACGCAATGGCCGGATAAAAGATTTACGTGTCAGCCACTCCTGCGCCGATAAAATTGACGATATTTACACGCTGGATCTGACAGATGCCAGCGTGAGCGAAAAATAGTTATTTAAACCTGATTTGCTGCTGTGCTACCGGTTTATAGGTAGCACTGTGGCCGTCAACCCAGGTACCATTTTGCAGATAACTTGATTTGGTATGGAGGCTGCCATCGGGCATAATGCGGCTAAATGACTTTACCTGGGTAATACCATTCTGGTTATTTTCTACCATTTCCAGTGCCACTATCTCACCAAGTTGGCTATCAAAACTCATAGTGCCATGGGTGTAAAAACCTGCTGTAGTAAAGTAGTAATATGCCAGGCTTTGTTTGCTCTCGTCCCAGAAAATAAACGACTCTCCACCATATTGACCGTCATTAACTGAATGAACCGTTTTTATCGCCTGGCCATTTAACGCCCGGCTCCACAATGCTCGATCGATGACTTTTTCTGCCGCTCCCGGCTGACTGAGCTCACCTTGCCAGTGCTGCTCCAGGTAGGGCCGCAGCGGCTCCAGCTTCGGATGCAGCTCGCCTTGACCGGCAGCAACCAGCGCCGTACTGCACAGTAACATTAACGCTGGTAAACAATATCTCACAACACTCCGCATAACCTGACTCCTTTCG
The DNA here is from genome assembly GCF_036984005.1 of Rheinheimera muenzenbergensis. Lineage (NCBI taxonomy): Bacteria > Pseudomonadati > Pseudomonadota > Gammaproteobacteria > Chromatiales > Chromatiaceae > Rheinheimera > Rheinheimera muenzenbergensis. The sequence goes on along the minus strand of NZ_JALAAR010000029.1, from coordinate 15,594 downwards.
CTATTAATTGGCCAAGTATCAAAGAAAACACCCGCATTGTAAAACCGCTATTACAGGATCACCGTTTTATTGCCATGTACAAATACCCGATCTTCTACAACCAACTGTAACGCTTTACTCAGCGCGGCTTTTTCTACATCGCGGCCGGCACGTGCCATATCATCAGCGCTATAGTTGTGATCGACCGGCGCCACCATTTGCTGAATAATAGGACCTTCATCCAAATCATCATTTACGAAATGCGCGGTAGCACCAATAATTTTTACGCCACGCTCAAATGCCTGCTGGTAAGGGTTAGCACCGATAAAAGCAGGTAAAAAGCTGTGATGTATATTAATAATTTTCTCCGGAAACTGCGCGACAAAAGCCGGGGTTAAAATGCGCATAAACTTGGCCAGCACCAGGTATTCCGGTTCATAAGGTTTTATAACTTCAAGCAACGCCGCTTCGTGCTCCGTGCGGCTTAACCCCTGATGGCTGACATAGTGGTAGGGTAAATCGAAGCGGGCCGCCAGCTGCTCCAGCTCAGGGTAATTCCCCACTACGGCTGCAATATCTAACGCCAGCGAGCCATCAAATACTTTGATCAGGATATCACCCAGACAATGCGCTTCTTTAGTTACTAATACCACCACCCGCTTGGCGCGTTGGCTGACTAAGCTACGCTCGGATCCCGCTGGCAGGGCACGGTCTAAATCAAATAACAGCGTCGCATCGTTAAACACGCCCTCAAGTTCGGTGCGCATATAAAAGCGGCCACTTACCGGATCAACATATTCGGTATTGCGGCTGATGTTCAGCTGGTGTTTGTAGCAAATATTGGTGATTTGTGCGATCAGCCCTTTAGAATCGGGACACTCGGTTAATAAAATCTTCCGTTCCATGATAGTGAATTACCTTGTTCAATTTAACCTACGTTTTACCCCATCTTAGGCTATAGCGTCAAAGACATTCAGACGTCCTCTACTTAACTTGTTGTTTTGGCAAAAAACCGCATAATACCGCTCATTACCTTTATAAGTGTCTGCTCAGGAGAATATGGCGTCGTATCAGTTTAATGCGGTGGGTTATATCAGCTCGCCCTACAAGCAAAAATTTGCTATTCCGCGCCAACCCGGCCTGATAGCGGAGGCTACCGGCTATTTAGTGCTGGAAGATGACTACAGTGACGACGCCATTGTGCGCGGCATCGACAGTTTCAGCCATTTGTGGTTGCTATTTGTGTTTCACGAAACAGCAGACAAAGGCTGGTCCCCCATGGTGCGGCCACCACGTTTAGGCGGTAATGCACGTAAGGGCGTTTTTGCCACCCGCGCAACGTTCCGGCCAAATCCGGTTGGACTGTCTGTTGTAAAACTGGAGGGTGTTGAGCGCAAAAATGGCAAGCTAATGCTAAAACTCAGTGGTATTGATTTGCTTGACGGTACCCCGGTACTGGATATTAAACCCTACTTGCCTTACGCCGATGCGCTACCCGACGCCGCCGGTGGTTTTGCCGATGCGGCACCTTTTACCGCGATGACGGTAAGCTTTGCCGAACAAGCCAGCCATTTTTGCCTGCAGCAAACCCAACACCCTGATTTAAAGATATTTATTGAAAAGGTGTTAAAGCAGGACCCCAGACCGTCGTATAAAAAGCAGCGTGAAGGTGAACAAAGTTACGGCATGACGCTGTATAACTACAATATTAAATGGACCGTGAACGGAGAACATAACCATGTTACTGAAATCCTTCAGCTACCTGAGTAGTCTGGCAGCTGCAACAACCTGTGTTGCCGTGTCCGCCACTGCGCTACCTGACTTACCCGAGCCGGTAAGTAATAATGCGGTTGCCACCACCTCGGTGCGAGGTAAAACCTATATCGCCAGTTTTATGGGCATAGGCCCGGGCAAACAGCACGCTGATATTCACAACAAAGTTTTTATGCATACGGTCGGCGAATTTAATTGGCAAACGTTACCGGCGGTACCAAGCCAGCAACGTTTAAATGGCCGCATTGCAGCCAGTGCGGTAGCACTAAACAATAACTTTTTTGTTTTTGGTGGCTTTACTGTTAACGCAGACGGCACTGAACAAACTGCCGCAGACAGCTACCGGCTGGATCCGGTTACCCGACGTTACACCAAACTTAACGATATACCGGTGCCGGTCGATGATGCTGTGGCGTTAACTTACCAAAACCGTTATATCTATCTGGTCAGCGGCTGGAGCGATTATGGCAATGTTAATCTGGTGCAGGTTTTTGATAACTTTACCCAGCGCTGGTCGCAGGCCACTCCCTTTCCCGGTAAGGCAGTGTTTGGCTTAGCTGGCGCTATGGCAGATAACCACATGCTGCTATGTGATGGCGTAGCACTGCAATATTACGCCGATAAGAAGCGCGAATATAAAGCTGAACCGGCTTGCTACCTCGGCAGCGTAGGCGAAAACGCAAATCAGATCGACTGGCGAATTATTGAGCACCCAACCGGCACCGCCCGTTACCGCATGGCCGGCATCAATACTAAAATCGACGGTAAAGATATGTTGGTGTTTATCGGTGGCAGCACTACCCCGTATAACTACAATGGTATTGGCTACAATGGCACGCCGGCATTGCCTGACAGCAAAGTCTGGGTATTCTCGCTCGACGAAAAGCGCTTGCTAAAAGCAGCCGACACTACGCCAGTTATGGACTTACGCGGCCTTATTGACATAGATGGCGACATTTACTCAGTTGGTGGTATGCAAAATAACCAGCAAGTCAGCCCGCAACTGATTAAACACCAGATAAAACTCCAATAGAATTGCCCCTGCCGCCTTGCTAGAATGGCGGCAATTTTTTAGCACGACATACGAGAATACGATGCGCAGCAGTCAGTACTTACTATCTACCGTTAAAGAAACCCCGGCCGATGCCGAAGTCATCAGCCACAAACTTATGCTGCGCGCCGGTATGGTGCGTCGTGTTGCGTCTGGCATGTACACTTATCTGCCTACCGGTGTGCGGGTATTGCGTAAAGTTGAGCAAATCGTACGCGAAGAAATGAATAAAGCCGGCGCCATTGAAGTGCTAATGCCAATGGTGCAACCGGCCGAACTGTGGCAGGAGTCCGGCCGCTGGGACAAAATGGACGCCGAGCTGCTGCGCTTTAAAGATCGCCACACCCGCGACTTTGTACTGGGCCCAACCCACGAAGAAGTGATCACCGATTTAGTACGGCGCGAAATCACCAGCTACAAACAGTTGCCACTGAATTTGTACCAAATTCAGACTAAGTTCCGTGACGAACGCCGGCCACGCTTTGGCGTAATGCGCGCACGCGAATTTTTAATGAAAGACGCCTACTCGTTTCATTTAAGCCAGGACAGCCTGCAGCAAACCTATGACGCCATGTATCAGGCCTATTGCAATATCTTTAGCCGTTTAGGCTTAGATTTCCGCCCGGTACTGGCCGACACCGGTGCTATCGGCGGCAGTATGTCACATGAATTCCACGTGCTGGCCGCCTCTGGTGAAGATGCCATCGCCTTCTCAGATGAAAGCGATTACGCAGCGAACATTGAAATGGCAGAAGCTTTGGCGCCTGCTGGCGAACGCGCCGGCGCAACACAAGCGCTGGCAGAAGTTGCTACACCTAACGCCAAAACCGTCGCTGACGTAGCAGCGCTATTGCAGCAGGATATGGCGCTGGTAAGCAAAACGCTGATTGTATACGCCGCCAAAGCCGACGACAAAGCAGCGCAAACACTGGTAGCCCTGGTGCTGCGTGGCGACCACGAGCTAAACGAAATTAAAGCTGAAAAGCTGCCGCAGGTACAAAGCCCACTGGTATTTGCCTCTGAGGAAGAAATCCGCGCTGCCATTGGCGCAGGTCCGGGTTCACTGGGGCCGGTAGGCATGCCGCTGCCGGTTATTGTTGATCGCAGCGCCGCGCATTTAGCTGACTTTATCTGCGGTGCCAATAAAGATGGCTATCATTTAACCGGCGTAAACTGGGACCGTGACATTAAAGACTACAGCGTGGCCGATTTGCGTAATATTGTTGAAGGCGATACCAGCCCGTGCGGTAAAGGTAAGCTGGTTATCAAACGCGGCATAGAAGTCGGTCATATCTTCCAATTAGGCGATCGCTACTCTCAGGCATTAAAAGCCGGCGTGCTGAACGAAGAAGGTAAACACCAGATCATGACCATGGGCTGCTATGGTGTCGGTGTATCGCGCATTATTGCTGCTGCTATCGAGCAAAACCATGATGACTACGGCATTATCTGGCCGGATGCAATAGCACCGTTTCAAATTGCGCTTATTCCGATGAATATGCACAAGTCGGCACGCATTGAAGAAGCCACAGTGCGTTTATATAACGAGCTGACTGCTGCCGGTTTTGAGGTGCTGTTTGACGATCGTAAAGAGCGCCCCGGCGTGATGTTTGCCGATATGGAACTGATGGGCATTCCGCACAGCATCGTCGTTGGCGAGCGTAACCTGGACAACCAGCAAGTGGAATACAAAAACCGTCGCAGCGGCGAAAAAGAGATGTTAGATATCGCCGCTGTGGTTGACGCTATGGCACAAAAATTGGCGAAATAAGCCGGTTATTAGCGACAAAAAAGGCAGCGAATTCGCTGCCTTTTGTTTCTAAATGTTAGCCAACTTTACATCCATCCGTTGATGAATTATCGCTAACACATCAATGCCAGTACTATTTAGTCGATAAAACACCCGATGCTGCAACACACTAAAACTAAAGTAATCAGCACGGACATCTTCGCGCTTAACGCCAAGTGCAGGGTTTTGTGCCAATTGATTAAGACTGTGGAATAGCTGAGACAGATAACGATCCGCTTGTGCCTTGCCCCAGTTTTCTACGCTATACAGCCAAATTTGTTCTAAATCATCTTTGGCATGCTGCCTAAGCTGATAACGCCGGTTCATTTACCGTATTTCTGCTTCAATTCTGCGACAAAGCGAAGCTCATCAAAGTTTTCCACTTTAGGACTTTGCTCTGCAGCTTCGAGCTTGCGCCGCAGCTCTGCCAGCTTAAATTCATCTTCTTCCAACAAGCGCAGTCCTGCACGCACTACTTCGCTAACAGACTGGTAGCGCCCCTGCTGCACCCGCTCGGCAACAAAATGCTCAAAGTGCTCGCCCAAGGTTACAGATGTATTACGTGCCATAAAGCCTCCATATAACTGTATTAGATATTAATACATAATCAGGCGCTGACAACCTTAGTGATTAAAAAAGGCAGCCGAAGCTGCCTTAGTCTTGCTAATTTTTTAGTTAAAACAGCAGGTTTTTACCGAAGAAGATGGTTGATACGGTATTAACGAAAATTATTGCCAGGATCAGTGGAATAAAGGTACCCAGCGAGAAGTTAACGTACTTTTGCAGTAAGGACCCGGCAAAGCTGCTGTTGCCCTGGCTTATTTCGGCATCCAGATTGTGCTTTTTCCAACGATAACTGACAAACAGACACAGCAACAAGCCATTTAATGGCAATATCGTCTCATAAAACACATCTACCACTATCTGAAAAAACGATTTAACAGTAGGCATGCCATCCGAGCCCAGGCCGTAGCTGGTAAGGTTAGTCAGAAACTCGACCCGGCCAAACGACAACGCACTTACCACGGCCAGCGCGATCATAACGGCACCTAAAGTATACAAAGCTTTACGTCGTGATACCCCTTTGCCATCCATTAAACTGGCTACCGGCACTTCAATAATAGAAACCAGTGAGGTTAACGCGGCAAAAAACACCAGCAGGAAAAAGAAACTGGCAATAAAAGATGCACCGAAGTAACCAATATCAGCCTGCAGCGCCAGAAAGATTTTTGGCAGGAACATAAAAATCATGCCAATGCTGGACTCAGATAATTCGCTAAGCTGAATATCCGGGTTGAAGGAAAATACCGCAGGCAGGATCAATAAGCCTGAGCAACACGCTACCAATACCGACAAACCCGCCACCATTTTGCCAGCCTGCACGATATTGTTGTTTTTCTGAATGTAAGAGCCGTAAGTAATTAAAATACCCATCGCCAGCGACAACGAGAAAAACGCCTGCGCCAGTGCGCCGTTTAATACTTTGCCGGTTAGCTTGTCAAACTCAGGAATAAGGAAAAACTTAACACCCAACATGGCGTTATCCAGCGTAAAAACGTATATAACCAGCGCTATCAGCATAACAAACAGCATTGGCATCAATACCCGTGCCGCCTTCTCTATACCCTGCTTTACCCCGCCTTGCAAAATAGCAAAGGTCAGACCTATCACTATCGCCATATAGATAAACAGCTCATTGCTGTTAATAAAACTGTTGAAGCTGTCTGGCGCAGCAAGCTCGGTTAACTGCCCCATAATAGATTTAGCCAGATAGCCAAAAATCCATACGGTGATCACCAGATAAAACACACCGATCATAAACGGCGTGATCACCGACATCCAGCCTGCAGTACGCCAGGCCCGGCTCTGGCCAATTTCAGTATAAGCCCCGAGCGGGTTCTGCCGGGTATGGCGACCTAAACTCATCTCAGCCAGCATCACTGGCAAGCAGATAAAAAATACGAAAAAAGCATACATGATTAAAAAGGCGGCACCGCCGTTTTTGCTGGCCATTACCGGAAAGGCGACCAGATTACCTATACCTACGGCTGAACCGGCGGCTGCCAGTACAAAGCCCAGGCTGGAGCTAAATTGTTCACGTTTCATTAGTACGCGGACTCCCTGAATCTTTCTTATTAGAATAATTGAGCAGTGCTCATTTTTTTGTAAGCGCCCTGCATGCTAACAGGCTGTTGCGTTAAATCCTAGCCTGTACTGCTCCGATGCGTTCATTAACGTTGGAACCAGGCTGTGGATCTGCTATCTTGCGCCAGTTAAAACCGGCTCTGCAAAAGGACAACCCACTATGTTCTACATGATTTATTCTGAAGATGTTGCTGACAGTTTAGAAAAGCGTCTCGCTACCCGGCCAGCACATCTGGCCCGCTTAGAGCAACTGAAAAACCAAGGCCGCTTGTTACTGGCCGGCCCTACGCCAGCCATTGATAGCCTTGATCCGGGTGCTGCCGGTTTTAGCGGCTCGTTAGTCGTCGCAGAGTTTGCCAGCTTAGCCGACGCCCAAAGCTGGGCCGATGCCGACCCCTACCTGGCCGCCGGCGTGTACGCCCGTTCAATAGTAAAACCCTTTAAAAAAGTATTACCGTAAATGACAGGCAACAAGGACAGTCGCATGAGTTATGTATTACTTACCGGCGGAGCAGGTTATATTGGCAGCCATACCGCGCTGGAGCTTCTCACCGCCGGCTTTAATGTGCTGAGTTTTGATAACTTCAGTAACAGCTCAGATGAAGCACTTGGCCGCGTGCAACAACTCACGGCTAAACCGCTAATAAGCATTAAAGGCGATATTCGTGATGAAGCAGCGCTGCGTCAACTATTTACTGATTACAACATTAGTGCTGTGGTGCATTTTGCCGGTTTAAAAGCGGTGGGCGAATCAACACAACTACCACTGCATTACTACGATAACAATGTAACGGGCACGCTTACCCTGTGCCGGGTAATGCGCGAATTCGGTGTAAAAAAGCTGGTATTTAGCTCGTCGGCTACCGTGTACGGTGACGCTAAGCAGGTACCAATTCCGGAGACGGCACCACGCTCGGCGACCAATCCCTACGGCCAGAGTAAATTGATGATCGAGCATATGCTTGAAGATCTGCTACGCGCTGAACCTGACTGGGGCATTTGTACTTTGCGTTATTTTAACCCGGTAGGCGCCCACGAAAGCGGCCAGATCGGTGAAGACCCTAACGGTATACCAAATAATCTGATGCCATTTATTGCCCAGGTAGCAGTTGGCAAACGTGACAAACTCAGTGTATTTGGCAATGATTACCCTACCCCGGATGGCACCGGTGTGCGCGATTACATTCATGTGGTTGATTTAGCCCGCGGCCATGTTAAAGCGCTGCAATATCTGGCAAAGCATAGCGGCATAGAAGCGATAAACCTCGGTACAGGCACCGGTTACAGCGTTCTGGATATGGTTAATACCTTTAGCCGGGTGAATCAGGTAGCGGTCCCCTATCAGATAGCCCCCCGCCGGCCGGGTGATATTGCCAGTTGCTACGCACAGCCAGCTAAGGCGGCAAAACTGCTGGGCTGGCAAGCAGAAAAAACGCTGGATGATATGGTACGCGACAGCTGGCGCTGGCAATCTACTAACCCCAATGGCTACAACGCTAACTGATAAGCCCCAGCTCTAACGCCAACAATACGGCACGGGTGCGATCGCGCACCCCCAACTTAGATAATATCGCCGAGCATTGATTCTTTACCGTGCCTTCAGATTTAAACAGCGCAGCAGCAATTTCTTTATTGCTATAGCCTGCTGCCATCAGCTGCAAAATCTGCAACTCCTTATCAGTTAAAGGCTCAAGCTGCGCCGGCATAGTAAAATCGCTACTGCTATTGCGCACCGTACCTAACAGGCGCTCGGTAATATTCGGCGCAAACCAGCTGCCGCCGCTGGCAAGGGTGGCAATGGCCTCGACCAGGGTTTCCAGCGACACGTCTTTTAGTAAAAAGCCGCGCGCCCCCAGGCTGATACTTTTCAGCACTAACTCATGCTCGTCAAAGGTGGTTAAAATAAGTACCGGTACTGAGATAGCCGCTTGTTGCAGCGCCGCCAGCGTTTGCACACCATTCATTACCGGCATCGATAAATCCAGCAAAACAACGTCCGGTTGATGCTGCTGACAGGCGGCAACTACACCGCTGCCATCGGCACATTCAGCAACGACTGTCACCTGGCCGGATAGCCGGAGTAAACTGTTGATACCATCGCGGATCAATTTTTGATCATCGACCAGTAGCACCTTATGCATTTTCACTCTCCATATACGGCAGCCTCAGGCGAAGGTGCATGGCCTGTTGCGTCGAGTCTACCAGCAGTACGCCACCACATTCGGCAAGTCGTTCCTGCATACCTTTAATACCATTGCCCGGTCGCCAGTTTGCCGCCAGCTTACCATTATCCACCATGCTCAGTTGCAGCTCACCGTCAGTAACAGCGGCAGTGATCTGCAGGTCAGTCGCGCCACTGTGTTTCAGGCAATTGCTAATCGCCTCTTGCACAATACAGAGTAAATGCTGCGCTTGTTGCAAATCATTAAGCATAATATCGTCAGGGATCTGCAGCCTGACCTTAAGCTGCTCTGGTAATAGCGCCACTAACGGCTGTATCGCGTCTAACAGCGAAACGTCTGCATATTGACGCATGGTGCTGACCGCTTCACGGACATCAGCCAACAATAATTTGGCCAGCTGATGGCATTTGGTTACCTGTTGTTTGGCTTCACCCTCGGTTAAATGCCCCGCTACCTGCAGCTGTATGGTTAGTGCCGTTAAATGATGCCCGACCAAATCATGCAAATTGCGGGCAATACGGGTGCGTTCACTCTGGCGGGAGGCCGCCTGCAGCAATTGCTGGGTAGCCTGCAGTTGCTGATGTTTTTGCTCCAGTTCGTCTTTGGCCATCTCAGCATCGCGACTGGCGCTTTGTACCAGCACAGCAAACAGATGGAAACTGCCATATAGTAGCGCGGTGATCCACACTGTATTGCCCGTTTGCCACGCCACCATGGCATGCCAGCTAGCCACCACCACTACCACCACAAGCATTGCTACAGCAGTACGCATTACAAAAGGCAGCATCGCCGCCCAGATAATTGTCAGGATAGCAAGAAACTCGAATTGTCCGGCAGGTAACAGCCACAGCAGTGCAAAGGCAAACACCAGTTGCAGGGCCAACAGTGGCGGGCCAAAACGACCACGCAGGGCGAAGTCAAATTGTTCTTGTGTCAACGCGATAAACAAACCGCCATACAGCAGGAATAACAGATGCACCTGCCACAGGTTTTGGCCAGCCTGGCCATTTTGCAGTAAAAAGATGCTGATGCCATACACCATCAGCCAGGTCAGTACACCGGCCAGGGTAGCGAAATCAAATTTTGTTTTCATCAGCGCATTATGCGCAACAAATAAATATCCGCAATAGGCCAGAAGTCATAGTGAAAAATCCTGACTTCTGGCACCTGTGCGTAACAGTCGGTCGCAATACACTGAGTACAACCACTTAGGAGACTGATTATGTCGGCATTACACAGCATCTTGTTATACACACACATCGCACTTGGCAGCATTGCATTACTGCTTTTTTGGCTACCGGTTATCGTTAAAAAAGGTAGCAAGTTACATAACAACGCCGGGCAAGTATTTTATTACATCATGCTACTGGTATCCGGCTCTGGCATGGTGATGAGCGGCTTAACCATCTACGATCCGCTCGCCATCTATCCTATGCCCAATTTAAGCGGAATTGAGCTGCAGCGCTTTTTGGGTTGGCGCGTTGTATTTTCACAATTTTTATTGTTGTTAAGCCTGCTTACCTGGGTGTCCGTACGCCATGCTATTGGCGTGCTGTTAGCCAAAGCCAATCGCAACCTGTTAAAACGCCTTAGTTTTCTTGGGCCAGTATTGCTTATGCTGCCATTATCATTGTTTGTCGCCTGGCAAGGATACAAATTTAACCAAACATTACTAATGATTTTTGCCGGCGTGAGTTTTTATACCGCAGCAAGTATTTGTGTCTATGTATTTAAAGCAGAAATTAAACCACGGCAATGGATTATTGAACACTTCACCTCAATGGTAGGTACCGGCATTGCGGTTTATACAGCATTCTTTGCTGCGGGCGGCCGTCGCATTGTAAGCGAGTTTTTGCCAGAACAATGGATGATGCTAACCTGGCTGGCAGCACCAGTAATAGGCATTGGCTCCATCATCTTGTTTAAAGGCTACTTTCAGCGCAAATACAAAGTGGAAACCAAGCAAAACAACGCTTTACAACAAGCCTAATACTGCCTTAATGTTTGTGACAAAAATAAAGTGAACCTGCTAATGCAAAATGCGAAGCTTAAAGACCGTGTGATCTGGATCACCGGTGCCTCGGGTGGTATCGGTGAGGCCCTGGCCCGTGAGTTAGCGGCCGATGGCGCCAGACTGGTGTTAAGCGCCAGGCGGCAAAGTGAACTGGAACGGGTACGCAGTAGTCTGGCAAACAGTGCCCAGCATCTGTTACTGCCACTGGACATCACCGACAATAGCGCCGTTGCCGATGCCATTGACACTATTCAACAACAGATCGGTGGCCTCGACTGGCTAATTAACAATGCCGGTATCAGCCAGCGCGCCCTTATCATCGATACCACGCCAGACACAGATCGCAAACTGTTTGAAGTCGATTATTTTGCTCAGGTTAATTTAACCCGCCAGGCGTTGCCGCTACTGCTGGCCGACGGCGGTGGCAAAGTTGTGTTTGTATCTTCTGTTGCCGGCTTGGTTGGCACCCAGTATCGCGGCAGTTACTCCGCCGCTAAAGCTGCACTGCATTTATGGGCTAACAGCTTACGTGCAGAATTTTTTGATCAGGGCTTGCGCGTTGCAACGATATTCCCGGGTTTTGTTAAAACCGACGTATCGCGCAATGCATTAACCGGCAATGGCAGCGCGCTGGGAACTATGGACGACGCTCAGGCCAATGCCATGAGCGCTGAAGACTTTGCCGAACAAGCCGTAAAAGCGCTGCTAAAAGGTAAAAGCTATATAGTTATCGGCGGCTTAAAAGAGCGTTTAGCCGCACTGGTTTCGCGCTTATCGCCTGAACTTCTGTATAAAATGATCCGTAACAGCAAAGTGCGCTAGACATAAAGTCGTGGTACTGACAAGATTGTTAATCTAAACTGATTAACATCTGTTCAGCTATAGGGATCAGCTGCAATGGCCTACATTCGTACCTTGCTGTTAATAATGGTCGCTTCCGTCTTACCTGCTGCCACAGCAGCACAGTCACGCCAGGAACAGTTCCCACCGCTACGTCTGCTTACCGAACACAGCCCGCCGGGTATGTATCTGGACGAACAAGGCAAAGTCGCGGGTGTTACCGTTGACCTGATACGCATTTTGCAGCGCCGGTTAAATGAAGCGGGCGAAATTGAATTATTACCCTGGGCCAGAGCCTTCGAGCTGGCACGCAGTCAATCTAATATTGCCCTGTTTGAAACGGCCCGCAGCAAAGACAGAGAAAATCTGTTTAAATGGGTTGGCCCGCTGAAGCTTATTCAAACTGCGCTGTATGGCCATAGCAGCCGCTTCGAACCGGACCTGAACTCTGCAAGGCTAAACCCACGTTTGATAGCATGTGACTACGTTAATTCGCAAAATATCAGTTTCTTAAAAAGTACTGGCTTTGACGACACACGCAATCTGATCCTAACCAGCAAACATGGCGAATGCTTTAATCTGTTTACCGCAGGTAAAGTCGATTTAATTATTCTCAATGATGCCGCAGCAGCACAAGTAGAAGCCAGCTTGCAGGCAGCCGGTAACAGTGGCTTGTTTCGCGTTAATACCCTGCAGGAAACCGAGCTGTATCTGGCATTTTCACGCGATGTCAGTGATGACAGAATAGCGGCCTGGCAACAGGCGCTGGAGCAAAGTTACCGCGACGGCACCATGCGGCAATTATATCAAAGCGTTTATTCTGAAGCCGCTATCACACGGCTGGAGGCAATGGCCGCAACCGACGAGCCCAAACTACAACGCCTGATAAATTAAACGGCTACCCAGCAGCAACATACTGATGCTAATCAGGTGATAAAACGCGGTTTCACTGAATTTATGTTGTAGGACTATGCCAAGCTTTACCCCCAGCCAAACCAGCGGCAAGCTGAGCAACGCATAACCGAATAGGGCCATATTAAGTTGCCCCAGCATTAAATAGGGCGGCAATTTCAGCAGATTGACCACGGCAAAAAACACAACCGCCGTAGCCAGATACTGCGATTTTGCTAAGCCTTGCGGTAATAAATACATATTCAGCGGCGGCCCGCCGGCATGAGCTACGAAGCTGGTAAAGCCGCTTAGTGCGCCAAGCACACGGCCAGCCCAAGCCGAGGTTAACCTTGACTGATTAACCAACTTTAGCAACATGTTCAGCGCAAATAGCAACGTAATTATTCCCAGTAAAAGGCGTAACCGGGTTTCATCTAACCAGCCAAAGCTGATGTAGCCGAGCACTATACCCAGCACAGCAGCCGGCAGTAACAGTGTTAAATGCGCTCTACTGTGCTGCCCCCACCACTGACGCAGGCTAAGTACATCGGCAATGATTAAAATAGGCAATAACAACGCCGCCGCCAACGCCGGGCTTATTACCAGCGACATTAACGGCACGGTAATACCGCCGATAGCACCGGCAAAACCGGATTTGGAAATGCCGGTCAATAGCACAGCCATAGCAATAACCAGCAGGGTGAATATATCGATATCAGGCACAAGTAAGCCTTGTTTTAGTATGTGTTTTCAATTAAAAACACATTCTGCAAATAACGGGGATGTCTGAGTAAGCCTTAAAACCAAGCTATCGTTACATAGTTTTATTCCCGATTACAGCGTTTATGAATAGGAAGAATATGTCGTTGCTGAAAAACATCGTGGCTGTATCGACACTGTCATTGTTTATTGTGTCTTGTGGTAAGCCTTCCAGTTACACCGCTGAATTTTTTTCCGATAAGCTCAGCGATGGCAGTAACGGGCCGCAGCTAAGTGTTATCCCGACAGGGGCAGGCATTGCCGGTGAAGAATACACGAATTCAACCGGATACTTTGGCCCGCAACGCGCTATAAAAAACAGCACTGCTTTTGCCATAACCCGCGCTGAAATTACGTTTGCGCAATACGATAAATTTGCTAACGCCACTAATCGTGCCTTACCGGACGACAGAGGCTGGGGCCGGGGCGATATGCCGGTGATTAATATCAGTTGGATGGACGCTACAGCCTACGCTAAATGGTTAACAGAACAAACTAACCAGTATTACCGTTTGCCCTCTGAAACAGAATGGGAATATGCCGCCAGAGCAGGCACCAAAACAGTGTATTGGTGGGGTAATGAATACATTCAGAGTAAAGAACACTGTGATCGGGATATTGGTAATTGCACAACTGGCACTGAAGCGGCGCAACCGTGGATATTTGGCCGCTACAACGCAAACTCTTATGGCCTTTATGACGTCTCATCTAATGTAGCAGAGTGGGTACTGGATTGCGATGATGAAAACCGTCGTTCAAATGATACAAAACCAGTAGAATCAGGCGATTGCGAATACCGCATTGTCAAAGGCGGCAGTTACTCAGACCGGGCACACAACATTCGTTTGTCTGCCCGGAGCGCTTTATCTATTGACGCTAAATACCCATCAGTTGGCTTCAGGTTGGTAAGGGAAATACACTGATGAGAATGTTGCAATGCCCTGCATGCAAACTCCAGGTGAGTTTAAAACAGGCTGCATCAACTAAAAAAGTTAACGATATCTTTATGTTGCAGTGCGCTAATTGCCAACAATGGAGCCATGAAAACCGCAAAGCAGCCGTAGTAAAAAACCTTGGTTTAATGCTAATGATAACCGGCTCAGTGATAGGCTATTTTCAGCTTGGTGGCTTTATCACCGGCCCGTTGATTGCAGTCATCGGCGGTGTAATTGCGGTTGCTACGCTACTTGGTGTCCCTCGGGCGATTTATACCGGCAATTAGCCGCACTGGTGTCCAGGGTTTCGCCGCGTCACTGCTGTAAAAGTATTACGTTAAAGTTATTCATACACTACATTAAGCTGTGGAGCATATCGAGAAAGGTACTCAGCCACTGCCTGGTATTCATCAATTGCAAATTGCCACTCGTCGCCATTGTTCCAAGCCAGTTGAATAAATGCGACACCGCGGTCGTGGTCTTTGCCCAGCACCAGTTTTTTTACATTAGCCGGTAACACCTCACCAGCAATATACAACCGGTCATGCTGTACTGACAAATTCGCTAGCATGCTATCATTTAGCTCTGCATCTTTTGCCGCTGGTGGTCTTTGGGTCACGTAAGTTACAAACATCGAAATGCCGGAAACCAATAAAATAAGCAGGTAACTTCGGTCACTGCTTAAGCCTGCAATGAAACAGAAAGTGCTCCATATTATCAAAGAAAGTACGGCAATTGTCTTTCGAACCCGCGACAAACGCTGCCAGCCAGCACGAAAAGTTAGCCTGTTATGCTGGTTGAAACGAAATATATTACTTTTTTTCATAGTCCTGGCAGGCTCCGGCAATCTAAACAGCTAATCTTGGGCTAAGCAGAAAATTTAATTTTTTTTATCGTAAAAATTTTCTTTAATTATCTTATGCTCACCCTGCAAATCGTTCCACTTTACAGACAAGGTCTTCTCACAATTATCGTCAACATGAAGTAAAATTTCTAAAGTATTTAAATCGTCGTCTTTAATTTGCCAACTCAACAGGCTTTCCTTTTGCACAGGAGAGCCGATAAGGCTATACAGGTTTTCACGACGATAATTAAATTTTCGAAATTCATTTAATAGTTGCGACACCTCTTTTGGAATCGCCGATGCATACCTTGCTTCATGGTAATACACCCATTTTTAATTGACGCTGAAAGTAGAAGGTTGCGTTATTAAAGCCTGTTTGTATTTCGGTGGT
>NZ_JALAAR010000028.1:0-21368 GCF_036984005.1 Rheinheimera muenzenbergensis | reverse complement strand
CAAGAAGTGTTAAATCGAGCAAACTTAAGTATCCCGTTAAAAAGAAAAATGCCGGTCAGCTTAACTGACCGGCATTAAGCCACGGCTGCTTTTTTTATGCTGTTTAGCTATTAGTTCAGCTCCATAAAAGCTAAACCCAACTGATAAATATCTTCGCTTTCCTGCGCGCAGCGCATCACCTTTGCGCTGGCATCCAACGGCGGCACACTGGCATTAGCAGAGTCAAGCCTGACGCGAATAAGTGTGCCCATCTCAAGTGGTTCATCAACTTCTACCGACATACCTGTTGCGCTCAAATCGCGGCATATACCATCTATAGTGCGGCCGGCTTCCGGATCGTTAATCATCAGCTTCACATCTGCGTTAACCATCATCCTGAAATAGTGCCGGTTGTCCCCTTTTGTTAACATAACGCCTCCCCTAGCTACATCAGCGTTAAGTTATAGAACGTTCCGCTGCGGCTGTAAAGCCCGCTGTAAGCAGCCAGACAGCAAATATCCTTATCAGGCTTTAATTTCCTGTACCGCATGCAGTACCCTTTTCACCGATATGGGATAAGGCGTACCCAGTTGTTGAGCATGCAAAGATACTTTCAGCTCCTGCAACATCCAGTATATTGCCTGTACCGGCTCTGGCAGCACTTTACTGCCGGCAAATTTACCCAGTAAGTTGTTGTAAGCATCAAAAGCTTTTTGATACTCGTGCATCAATAACCGGTCGCGTTGTGGATCAACCGGCAGTTTTTCCAGCCGCTTTTGCATGGCCTGTAAATAGCGCAGTATGTTATCCAGCCGCGTGGCACCATGGCCACTGACAAAACCTTTGAAAATCAGCTCATTCAATTGTTGCTTGATATCGCCCTGTGACTGCACGTGGGCTAAATCGACCTTACCTTTTAAGCGTTTTTGGATATCGTGACACAGGGTTAATATTTGTTCGACTTTTAGCGCTATAGCCAGCACAGTATCGCCCAGCTCTGCCCGAACTTTTTCTCTGAGCACAGCAAAATCAGTCTCATTTTGCGGCAGCGCATCCTGAGCTACTAATGCATCCACCCCAGCAGCAATGCAGTCATCTATCAGCTCCAGCACCCGGCCAAAGGGGTTAAAATACAAGCCCAGCTTGGCTTTATTCGGCAGTGATTCCTGCAGGTATTTTACCGGCGACGGAATATTCAACAGCAATAAGCGCCGCAAACCCTGTTTTGTTGTGTCCAATGCCTGCTGCGGGTTGTCCAGCAGCTTTATTGCGACCGAATCCCGCTCGTCAACTAAAGCCGGAAAGGCTTTAATTTCATAGCCCGCCTGTAATTTAACGTATTCACGCGGCAAAACACCAAAGCTCCACTGCGTAAGTTTGTCCTGCTCTATGCCCTGCTCTGCCACCTGGCTTAAACTTTGCTGCACTTCGCCCTGCAGGCCTTGCTTTAACACATTCAGTGACCGGCTTTGCTGCAGTGTCTTACCCGCATCGTCGACTACTTTAAAATTCATTTTCAAATGCAGTGGCAGGCTGGTTAAGTCCCAGGCATCGTCAGGAATAGTCAGGCCCGACATCCGCTTTAAGCGCACAGCGACAGCGTCAAGTAATTTACCTTCGTGCGGCACCAGTGTTTGCATTAACGCATCAGCATAGTTTGGTGCCGGAACAAAGTTGCGCCGGTACTGCTTGGGCAATGATTTTATCAGCGCCACCAGCAATTCATGGCGCAGCGCCGGGATCAGCCAGTCAAAGCCAGTGTCATCCAGCTGATTTAACAGTGCCAGCGGAATAATCACGCTGACACCATCATCTATCTCGCCGGGGGCAAAATGATATTCCAGTGGCAGGGTTAAATTGCCCTGACGCCAGTTTGACGGGAATTTATCGGCGGTAATATCACTGGCATCGCGGTTTAGCAGACTGTCTGGATCAAAGTTAAGATAACCGGCATCTTCCGTGCGTTTTTTCTTCCACCATTTGGCAAAGTCGATACGGTTATTGGCCCACTCTGGTACCCGCTCGGCGTAAAATGCCGCCAGCGTATCTTCATCTACCAGAATATCGCGCCGGCGTGATTTTTCTTCTAAGGCGGTAACATCGTCAACCAGGCGCTGGTTATGTTGCAAAAAACGCTCGTTACTACCCAGTTCCTGATTCACCAGGGCTTCGCGTACAAACAGGGTATGACACACTGCCGGGTCAATTTTGCTGTACAGCACCGCGCGTTTTGGCACGATAACCAGACCATATAAACTAACCTGCTCATAAGCGATAACGGCACCGCGCTTTTTCTCCCAGTGCGGTTCGCTGTAACTGCGCGTCACCAGATGTTCGGCCAGTGGCTCCAGCCACTCCGGCTCAATTTTCGCCAGTGTACGGGCATACAACTTACTGGTTTCTACCCACTCGGCCGCAGCAACCCACTTGGGTTTACGTTTAAATAAATGGCTGCCTGGGAACACATAAAACCGGGTCTGGCGCGGGCCTAAATAATCCGCTTCAGAGTCTTTAAACCCGACCTGACCCAGCAAGCCGCTTAATACCGCCTGATGTATAGCCTGATACCCTGCCGGTTGTGCAGTTATCTGATAGCCCTGCTCCTGCATCAACTGAGTAAGTTGGCCCGTTAGATCCTGCCATTCGCGCACCCGCAGGTAATTTAAAAACTCTTGCCGGCACAGACGGCGAAACTGGTTGTTACTAAGTTGCTCTTGTTGTTCCTGTAAGTATTGCCACAGTTTTAGCCAGGCGGCGAAGTCTGAGTCAGTGTCGGCAAAACGGCCATGACACTGATCGGCCTTTTGCTGTTTATCAAGCGGCCGCTCGCGTGGATCCTGTATAGACAGCGCCGCTGCAAGTACCAGCAGTTCGTTTAAGCCACCATTGTCAGCGGCAAACAGCACCATGCGGGCTAAACGCGGGTCAATTGGCAACCTTGAGAGCTTTTTACCCAACTCGGTAAGCTTGATGCCGGTTTTATCACGCTTAAGGGGGATAGCGCCCAATTCTTCCAGCAGCTTTATACCGTCATTGACAAAGCGACTGTCTGGCTTTTGCAAAAACGGAAAGGCGGCAATATCACCCAGCCCCAGTGCCAGCATTTGCATAATCACCGACGCCAGGTTAGTGCGCAGAATCTCCGGATCAGTAAATTCGGGCCGGCCGTTAAAGTCCTCTTCGCTGTATAGCCTGATACAAATACCGGCGGCAACCCGGCCGCAACGGCCTTTACGCTGGTTAGCGCTGGCCTGACTAATGGCTTCAATCGGCAATTGTTGTACTTTAGAGCGGTAGCTATAACGCGATAAACGCGCTGTACCCGGGTCGATAACATAACGAATGCCCGGCACTGTCAGTGACGTTTCCGCCACGTTGGTGGCAAGTACAATGCGCCGTCCGGCATGGTTTTGAAAAATGCGGTTTTGCTCGGCGGCACTTAAGCGGGCATACAAGGGCAATACTTCGGTATGCGGTAGCTTAAGCTTTTCCAGAGCGTCGGCAGTATCACGTATTTCACGCTCGCCGTTTAAAAATATCAGGATATCGCCCGGCGGTTCGCGGTACAGCTCTTCTACCGCATCAAAAATACCTTGCAGTTGATCAGCGTCTTTATCTTCCTGCTCGCTTACTGGCCGGTAGCGGGTTTCAACAGGAAAAGTGCGGCCGGAGACTTCAATTACCGGCGCATTAAAAAAATGCCGGGAAAAACGCTGCGGATCGATAGTGGCAGAGGTAATAATCAGCTTTAGATCAGGGCGCTTGGGCAGCAACTGTTTTAAATAGCCGAGCAGAAAGTCAATATTCAGGCTGCGCTCGTGTGCTTCGTCGATAATTAAGGTGTCGTACTGGTTTAAAAAGCGGTCTTGTTGAATTTCTGCCAGCAAAATACCGTCGGTCATCAGCTTCACATAGGTATTATCGCTGGTGTGGTCGCCAAAGCGGATTTTATAGCCAACCTGATTGCCTACCTGGCACTGCAGCTCTTCGGCAATACGGTCGCAAACACTGCGAGCCGCTAAGCGCCGAGGTTGAGTATGGCCAATCATACCGGCCACACCACGGCCTAATTCCAGGCAAATTTTCGGAATTTGTGTGGTTTTACCCGAACCGGTTTCACCGGCAATAATCACCACCTGATTAGCGGCAATAGCCGCTTTAATATCGTCTTTTTTCTCCGACACCGGCAGCTGTGGCGGATAGCTGACCTGAGGCAACGCTTGCGCGCGGGCAAAACGCAGCGCTTCTGAGCGGCTAATATCGGCGGCTATTCGTTGCAGCTGCGTCGTCTTGGCCTGTTCAGCCAGCGTTTTGCAGTTGTGCAGACGACGGCGCAGGCGAAACTGGTCTTTTAACAGACAGTGCGCAATACGGGAATTCAAATCGGATACAGAGATAACAGCTTCAGACAAAACAACGCCCTCGTTAACAGAGGGCGCCATGCTACCAAGAGCGGCAGGTAAAAATCCAGCGCTAACGCTAACCGACTTTACCGTAATGCGAGTGCAACTCTTTGTCTATTGCCCCCAGCACGTCCGAGCGGGTAATAATCCCGAGTAAATACCCATCGTCATCTACCACCGGATACAACTTAGGTTTAGCTTTCAGCATGATTTGCGCCAGATCGATAACACCATCGTAGCCTTTTACCGTTAACACGGCCGGATTCATCACATCAGCCACTCTGGCAGCCTGCTGATCATGATAGGTCGACATTAACATGCGTTGTAAACAGTCCTGTTCGGAAATAAAACCAATAATTTTTTTATGTTCATCTATAACGGGGCCGCCGGTCTGGCGACCTTTAATCAGGCGATCAACAGCCATTTCAACCGGCATGTCAGCGGTAAAGGTTACCGGATGCCGGTTCATATAATCTGCCACTTTAAGTAAATCCATGCTTCCCCCTGCACTGTGGTACTGAGCTTCAGGCTCTTGTTAAGGGTAGCCGAATTTAGCCGCTTTGCCGCATAATCAGTTACTGCTGGCAAAGATTTCGCTGACCAGCTCACCACCTTCAGATTTGCGCGCACGATACATGCCTTCGGTATTAAAGCTCCAGCTCAGCTGGCCTTTGTTATCAACCACCACTACGCCACCGTCACCACCTACTTGCTTTAGTTCCGCCAGTACCTGTTTAGCCGCTACAGCAGCAGACATTTTTTGGTACTTAACCCGGGCACAAATGTCGCTGGCAACCTGATAACGGATAAAATACTCACCGTGGCCGGTAGCCGATACGGCACAGCTGGCGTTGTCAGCAAAATTGCCGGCACCAATAACAGGCGCATCGCCAATACGGCCATAGCGCTTGGCTGTCATACCACCAGTGGATGTAGCTGCAGCCAGATTTCCTTCCCTATCAATGGCAACCGCGCCGACAGTGCCCATTTTCCATGCCGGATCGTAAGGCACTGCGGCCTGATGGGGTTGCGGCGCTATAGCTTGTTTGGCGCGTTTTAACGCATCATAGCGAAACTGGGTATTAAAATAACTGTTGTCTACCAATTCCAGTTGCTGCTCTGAGGCAAATTGCTCAGCGCCTTTACCTGATAGCATTACATGCACAGATTTTTCCATCACTGCCCGCGCCAGTAGTATCGGATTCTTTACATTAGTTACCCCGGCTACAGCGCCAGCATTGCGGTTTCTGCCGTCCATAATGGATGCATCCAGCTCATGGCTTTCATCAAAGGTATATACCGCACCTTTTCCGGCATTAAATAGCGGCGAATCCTCCAGCACTGTTACTGCCGCAGTTACTGCATCTACGCTGCTACCGCCGCGCTCTAAGATGCTATATCCCTGATGAATGGCGTGCGCCAGCATGGCATGGTAAGCCTGCTCCTGTGCGGCGGTCATGTTGTCTCTGCTAATAGTACCTGCGCCGCCATGCAGCACTATACCTATTGGTGTTTTAGCCAAAGCCGTTAAAGCGAAGGTGCTTATTGCCGCCGCAAACATTAGTGTTTTCATTATAAATTCCCGCGCTATTGGTTAGTACTTTGTACTTGATCTACCACAAAATCACAACCGGTTGTCACTTAGCTTGCAGAGGCAAGCAACAGGCTGTGCTATAGCAGAACAGGGATAATTCATTGAGTTTGCGCTATAGTAAACTCATCGCAGTTGTGGAGATTAGCGATGAAAACATACATAAGCCTGATAGCTGGTTTAATGGCGTTAACGGCCTGCCAGTCGGCGCCTAAGCCTGAATTAACCTACGATTATCAATCATTGCTAATTGCTGAGCCCGGCTTTGCCGGCGATATAACACCAGTGGAAACCGAACAGCAGATTTATGCTCTGCCCGAACAGGTGCAATCTGAGTTGCAGCGTATTCTGCACGCCACGTCCGGTATAACCGAACGTTCTAAAACATTGCTCAGATACATCTTTACTTTTGCTCATGATGAATTGATATACGATAACAGTGCCACCAAAACAGCCAGCGAAACACTGGCTATAGGCAAAGCTAACTGCCTGAGTTTGTCGATCCTGGCGTACAGTATGGCAAATGAAGTCGGGTTAAAAACGGTTTTTCAGGATGTAGCTATACCCGAGTATTGGACCAGCGAACAAAACACTACCTGGCTCAATGGTCATGTTAATTTACGCATAGTGCAAAATACATTACCCGAAAACCACTCTGGTGTGATCCTGTTTGGCAGAGATATCGTGGTAGATTTTGACCCGACCATTTTAAAGCAACGCTTTTCAACCACTCAACTGAACAAACAACGCGTAACCGCAATGTTTTACAACAATAAGGCTGCCGAGCAACTGAATAGCTCGGAGGATGCTCAGGCATATCAGTACTATTTAGCGGCGATTGACATAGATCCAACTTTTGCGGTGACCTGGGCGAACCTTGGGGTACTGTATCGCAAATACGGCTTAGATCAGTATGCGGAACAGGCGTATCAGCACAGCTTAAAGCTAGACCCTACCTCACTGAACACCATGTCAAATCTGGCCTATTTGTATCACAGATCTGATCGGCAACACGAGGCCGAGCAACTGATGCAACATGTAAACCAGGCCCGTAAAAATAATCCCTACTATTATCTGATGTTAGGTAATGAAGCACTGCGACGTAACGATACTGCCGAAGCCATATCGCAATATGAACATGCCGTCAGGCTGGACAGAAACAATCACGAAGCCTACTTTGGCCTGGCTAAAGCTTATTTCCAGCTAAATGACACGGTACAGGCTGAACGTTATCTGCAGCGGGCCAAACGCACGGCACCATCAGACCAGGACAAAGAGCAATACCAACGTAAACTGACCAGTCTGCTGCAAGTGGCCAGCGTGCATTAACGGCTAACGTGCTGCCGCTGCTCTGGTATGCCCATACTGATAACATAAGGTAGGGCAGCTTGTTGTGCGCTAATAAAATCCTGCTTAGTTTTAAGCCCTTGCCAGCCAATCTGGATAAGGCTTTGTGCCACAGCGCCGCCCAAGCTGGCGCCCGGGCCGAGCAAAATAATATGCTCAGGGGCAAACTCTTTTACAGCCACTTGTAAGGCTTTACTAAAATCATACGCCTGACACACCTGATGTTGCAGCGTATAACGTTGCAGTGCTGACAAATCGCTAGCCAGATTGGGCCAGATATGACCACGGCCATCAATCATCGGCAGCTGTGGCTGTTTAAAGCGTGCCGCCGGCCAAACTGATAAAGCGCTGTCTGACGCGGCCTGCATCAAGTGGGTGTGAAAAGCGGCATGACCTGGCAGCAGCAATGGAAAGCGCTCATCACAAACAGGCAATGCCTGCATTGCAGCTGTCACCGCCGCTTCACTGCCCGCCAAAACGGCATAGCCACCATAGACAATGGACATAAACAGCTCCCCCCGGTGCCTCAGCAGTTGCTGCTGCACCAGAGCCTGACGCTCAGTGTCACTTTGCCAGTTGTCGTCAATCAGCGGATATATAAACTGAGCACCGGCACCACCGGCGGTTAGCTGCGCCATATCAGTGACCAGTTGCATACCGCTATCCGGTGCCAGCACACCGGTACAGCCCAGCGCGGTATACCAGCCCATCGAATTGCCGGTTACCGCTACCACGTCAAACTGTTCAGGGTTAATATCGTGATAATCCTGCATGCCGGCGGCAAATATTAACGCGGCGGCGTTTTCCGCTTTTAAATGCGTCGCACGACTAAACACAGCCTGACTGTCCAGTTCACTGACGGTGGCTAACCCGGCTTTGGCCCTGACGGCATCACATTGCGACAACAAGGTTTTATCTTTAGCGTGCTGGCTGATGTATCCAAGCTCAGCCTTGTTGTAAGTGCCCCGGCCGGGACAGACTAGCAGCGCAGTTTTCTTCATAACAACACCTGTTCATTGGCAACGGTGAGCAAGCTAAGTGCATGTTGCACAATTTGCTGTTTCGACGGTAGTACGGCATAAGCCGCCGCTCCCAACGGAATAAAGCTATCTTCAGCACATAGTCGCGATACAGTAAAATGCCCCGGTTTAGCCTCATGCAAAGCGGTAAACAGCTCTTCACTTAACGAGCCGCGTCGACGGCATTCATCAACAATCAATACCTTGGAACAGCCGTTAAGCGCTTTGATAATCAGCGTGGTATGCAGCGGCACTAAGGTGCGCAAATCTAACAGCCGGATCTGATAGCCCTGCGCGGCCAGTTCCTGCTCAGCCTGGCGGCTTAAATAATAGCCATTGCCATAGCTGATAATGGCCAGCTCGTCACCATCGCCATAGACTGCCGGCTCGCCTAATACAGGCAGCGGCGTATCAGGTGTTGGGTAATCATGTAACCACAAACCATCGCCGGCTGTGGCCAAATCCCGTGTCATATACAGCGCTATAGGTTCAAGAAAAATAACCAGCCGCTTTTGCTGATGGGCCAGCTGCACGGCCTGACGTAGCAATAAAGCCGCGTCATGACCGTTTGACGGGCAAAATAAAATTACACCCGGAATATCGCGAAACACCGCAAACGAGTTGTCATTATGAAAATGGCCGCCAAAGCCGCGCTGATAAGCCAGACCGGCAATACGAATGACCATCGCATTGTGATACTGGCCGTTAGAGAAAAACGGTAAGGTCGCTGCTTCACCGCGAATTTGATCCTCGGCATTGTGCACATAGGCTAGAAACTGAATTTCCGGTATCGAGATAAACCCTTGCTGGGCCAAACCAATCGCCATACCAAGAATACTCTGCTCATCCAGCAGAGTATTAATGACTCTGTTACTGCCAAAAGCATGCACCAAATGCTGGGTAACGCCGTAAACGCCGCCTTTTTTGCCGACATCTTCGCCAAAAACCACGGTATTATTGTACTGCGCCAAGATGTCATGCAGCGTCCAGTTTAGCAATTTGGCCAAATGCTGCTTTTTACCCATGTTATGCTGATCAAAGGCAAACAGTTGCTCGCGCAGCTCGCTGGCCGGTACCACAGGTACTTTATCAGCGTCACGCTCAGGCGCGATGGAGGCCATCACTTGTGCCGCAGTGGTTAATTTTGGCTGATGGCTGGCAACAGTCGCAACGCGATTAATTTGCGTTACCAAAGCATTTAATTGAGCAAGCAACTGCTCTGCGGTTATGTCACCGCTGGCTAGCAGTGCTGCTGTGCTGCTTAGCAGCGGGTCCAGCTCAAGCTCGGCTTCAATTTGTGCCTTGGTGCGATATGCCGCTTCAGCATCAGCACCAGCATGGCCAAACAACCTTACCGTGGACAGATGCAAAACTGCAGGCTTACGTTTACTGCGCACATAATCTGCAGCGCGGCGGGCAACATGATAGGTCTGCGCCAGATCGCGGCTGTCGGCAGCAAAATACTTCAGTGCCGGCCTGTCGGCTAAATCCTGCTCTATCCAGCCGCTGGGGGTTGGTGTGGAAATACCCAGGCCGTTATCTTCACAAACAAACAGCACCGGTACCGGTACCTGCTGATAAGCTGCCCAGCAAGCTGAGTTGATCGCGCCCTGCGCAGTTGAATGATTGGCCGAGGCATCGCCAAAACTGCACAGCACTATGGCATCGGCCGGCCACTGGCCGTCAAGCCCCAGCCGCTTGCTTAGATCGACAGCGAACGCTGCCCCCACCGCTTTGGGCAACTGCGACGCTATGGTACTGGTTTGTGGCGGTATATTCAGCGCCAGGCTGCCAAGCACCTTATGCCGGCCACCTGAGATCGGGTCCTCACTGCTGGCGCAAAACGACAACAACATGTCATACAACGGCGTACTACCCGGCAATTGTTTGCTACGTTCAATAAAAAAAGCCCCACTTCGATAATGCAAAAACGCCGGATCTGTAAGCCTTAAGGCCGCAGCCACAGCAGCGTTACCCTCGTGGCCGGCACTGCCGATGGTATAAAAGCTCTGGCCTTTGGCTTGTAACAAACGTGATTGCAAATCCAGCAGACGGCTGCATAACTGACTGTGCCACAACTGATATAAGGTACTGAATTCAATACTGTGACTACTGCTATGCGGCGGTAGCTTGCCGCTTTTTAAGCGCTCACGGTATTCATTGACCCAGGGATGTACGGCTTCTGACATAAGGCTTACTCCACTGCAACTGCCTGGCTTAAACGCCGCTAAACGCCTGTAAACCGGTTTGTGCCCGGCCTAAAATAAGTGCATGCACATCGTGCGTACCCTCGTAGGTGTTTACCGCTTCCAGGTTCATCACATGGCGAATAACATGGAATTCGTCAGCAATGCCATTGCCGCCGTGCATGTCACGGGCAACGCGGGCAATATCCAGCGCTTTGCCGCAGGAATTACGTTTTATTAGCGAGATAGTCTCCGGTGCCAGCAAATGCTGATCCATCAACCGGCCGGCCTGTAAACACGCCAGTAAACCAATGCTGATTTCTGTTTGCATATCCGCTAATTTTTTCTGGATAAGCTGATTAGCCGCCAGCGGCCGGCCAAACTGGTGACGGTCCAGCGTATACTGGCGGGCAGCATGCCAGCAGAATTCTGCCGCACCCAGCGCGCCCCAGGCAATGCCGTAGCGAGCTTTATTTAAACAGCCAAACGGGCCTTTTAAGCCACTGACATTAGGCAGCAGCGCATCCTCGCCTACTTCGACGTTATCCATCACGATTTCGCCGGTTATCGACGCCCTTAGCGAAAACTTACCTTCAATTTTCGGGGCCGATAAGCCCTTCATGCCTTTTTCCAGCACAAAACCGCGAATCTCGCCGTCTAACTTGGCCCACACCACAAACACATCGGCAATCGGCGAGTTGGTGATCCACATCTTACTGCCGTTTAGCACGTAACCGCCGGCTGTTTTCTTCGCTGTAGTGCGCATACCTGCGGGATCTGAACCCGCATCCGGTTCAGTTAAACCAAAGCAGCCAACCCATTCTCCACTGGCCAGCCTGGGTAAATATTTCAGCCGCTGTGCTTCAGTGCCGTATTCATGAATAGGATGCATCACTAAGGACGACTGCACACTCATGGCACTGCGATAACCGCTGTCTACCCGTTCTACTTCGCGCGCGACTAAACCATAACAAACATAGTTTACTGCCGAGCAGCCGTACTTTTCCGGTAAGGTTGCCCCCAGCAGGCCAAGCTCACCCAGTTCTGTCATAATTTCTTGGTGAAAATGCTCTTCGCGGTTGGCCATCAATACCCGCGGCTGCAGTTTTTCCTGACAATACTGATGAGCAGTGTCGCGGATCATCCGCTCTTCTTCGGTTAACATGTTGCTGAACGCAAACGGGTCCTGCCAATCAAAATGTGGGCGTGCCATAGCAAATTCCTCAATAAAACCAGCGAAATATTTTTAGTTATCGCCAGATTAGCCTGCTTTAATGTACAGTTAAAATATAATAATTCTGTATCAGGTATAGTTTAAAACTATGGATATTCGCCAGCTAAATTACTTTGTTGCGGTGTATGAGCAAGGCAGCGTCAGCGCCGCAGCGCGCCAATGCTGTGTAGCGCAGCCATCACTTTCATCCGCACTGCGTCAGTTAGAGCAAGAACTGGGGGTCAGTTTATTTATCCGTCTGCCTAAAGGGGTAACCCCAACTGAAGATGGCGACAAGCTCTACGGCCATGCCGGGCGCATCATAAGCCAGTTACAGTCGTTAAAAGCCTCATTTACCGAACCGGTAGCACGGGTAAAATTCCGCCTGGGGTTAATTCGGGCTTTAGGCGTAGAACGTATGAGCCAGTTACTGCGCGAGTTTAGCAACAGCCTACCCGGGCTGGAGCTGCATTTGGTAGAGCCGGATGACAGCTGTGATGCCCGCATTATCACGCCGCAACTCCTTAAAGCCGGAGAAGCCTTTGCGCCAATATGGCATGACAATTACCTGTTGGCACTGCCTCCCGGTTCGCCCCTGAGTTTACAACCGCATATTGAGTTAGCGGATTTTGAGCAACTGCCATTGATAAAACGCACGCCATGCGATGCCTGGAATACCCTGTATCCGGAATTAGTGCGTCGTGGCATTAAAGCCGATATCCGCGCCGATATTCAAACTATAGAGTATGCGCTAGGCCTGGTATCAGCTGGAGTCGGCTGTGCATTAGTGCCTAATTTTGACAATATGCAGCAACGAAATGATGTCGATATCCGACCGGTAAATGAACTGAAACTAGAACGGACAATAGGCCTGGCTTATCCAAAAAACACTAACACAGAAGCGCTTACCCTACTATTGCAGCAATGCCAGCATGCCAGTAACCGATAAGGCTAAATGGCAAAAATCATGTATCCGCGCCGCTCCAGCTGCTAAACTGGCGACATGTTTTCAGATAACAAAACCCGGATAAGCTATTGTGACAACAACACAAAGCAGTTTTTATTTTCACGACTATGAAACCTGGGGCGCTGATCCCAAACGTGACCGCCCGGCGCAATTTGCCGGTATTCGCACCGATTTAGACCTGAATATTATCAGCGAGCCCGACGTCTGGTATTGCCAGCTAGCCAATGATTATCTGCCGCACCCGCAGGCGGCACTGATCACTGGTTTAACACCACAGTTGTGCAATAAAAAAGGCCTGAACGAAACTGACTTTATGCAACGTATTCTAGCGCGCTTTAGCGAGCCGAACAGCTGTGTACTGGGCTACAACAACCTGCGGTTTGACGATGAAGTGACCCGTTACAGCCTGTTTCGTAACTTTTATGAACCTTACGGCCGTGAATGGCAAAACGGCAATAGCCGCTGGGACTTAATAGACATGGTGCGCGCCTGCTACGCGCTGCGCCCCGATGGCATTAACTGGCCATTACGTGAAGATGGCAGCCCGGTTTTTAAACTGGAAGAACTGACCAAGGCTAATGGCCTGGCGCACGAAAACGCTCACGATGCCTTATCTGATGTGTATGCCACCATTGCCATCGCCAAACTTATTAAAGAAAAGCAACCTAAACTGTTTAGCTATTTATTTGAACTGCGTAAAAAAGCCAAAGTAGCCGAGCTGATTGATGTCGCCGGTATGACGCCGCTGGTACATGTGTCTTCTAAATTTCCGGCTACGCAAGGCTGTATCAGCTGGATAGTGCCACTGGCATTTCACCCTACTAATAAAAATGCGGTGATTTGCTACAACTTACAGGCTGATCCGACACCGCTACTGCAGGACGATATCGCCACCTTGCAGCAAAAGCTGTACACCAAAACCTCCGATCTGGCCGAAGGCGAGCACAGACTGGGTTTAAAGCTAATGCATTTAAATAAATGCCCGGTACTGGCACCGGCAAAAACCTTAACTGAAGAGCGCGCCGCCCAGTTTGGCATCGACCGCGCCCAATGCCTGAAACATCTGGATTTTTTGCGCCAGCATCGAGCTACTCAGGCTAAAGCTATAGAGCTGTATCAGCAATTAAATGACTTTCCAGCCGAAACCAACCCCGATTATCAGCTGTACAATGGTTTTATCAGCGACGGCGATAAGCAAAAAATGGTGCAGTTACACCAGTTGCCGCCTGAGCAATTAGCCGTTAACGCTCCGGTATTCAGTGACGAGCGCCTGAACAATCTATTGTTTTTATATCGCGCCCGTAACTACCCCTACAGCCTGACCGATAGTGAGCAGCAAAAGTGGCAGCGCTATCGCACTGACAAACTAATGCGCGGCCTGGATAACCCCAATTTAACTATGGAAGATTTTAGCCTGGCGCTGGAGAATCTGGCGCATGAGCATGCCAGTGATGAGCAGAAGATGAAAATTCTTAAGTCGCTTTATTTATATGTGCAGAGCTTATAGAACGCCGATTGAAATCAGACCTTGAATTTCGTTAGCAATAAGTGAATACTTAGCACCATCTTGTCGGAGTGCCCAGCTGTTTACAGCGGGCTGAGACCGTGAAAACGGGATCCGTTGAACCTGATCAGGCTAATACCTGCGAAGGGAAACAAGGGGAAATTCAGTATTAGCACAGCTAAACTCCGCCCAGCGGTTTAGTTGTTTGCTGCCAGCTGCCCCACTCCGGACAAGCAACTTCAACTTGTTAACCGGAGCTTGCTATGTCTGCTAAACCTTTTTCTAAACGTGATTTACGCGCCCATGCCCGTGCCTATATTCAGGCACTGCAGGGTGAAACCTTTCCCGGCTCCAGCCGTCATTATCTTCAATGTGAGCAAACTGGTGTCAGGGTGCCGGTGCGGCATATACACCTTAGCCCAAGCCGCCTGGCAGACGGCAGCGTGCAAACTAATCCTAGCTTACCGGTATATGACACCTCAGGCCCCTATGGCGATCCGGCACAGCAGTTAGATGTACTAAAGGGCCTGCCTAAGCTGCGGCTGGATTGGATTAACAGCCGCGGTGATGTCGCCCCCTCGCCCGAGCTGCCGTTTGCTGATATTGCACTGGATGAACAAATTACCGAGTTTGATCATCAGCCACTGCAAGCCAAAGCCGGCAAAACTGTAACCCAATTACACTATGCCCGCGCCGGTATTATTACACCGGAAATGCATTTTATTGCACTTAGGGAAAATATGGCGCTAACAGACGATGGTGTCAGAAGCCATCAGGGCGAAAGTTTTGGCGCTGCAATTCCCAAACAGATCACAGCAGAGTTTGTGCGGCAGGAAGTCGCAGCCGGACGGGCCATTATTCCGGCCAATATTAACCACCCGGAAGCCGAGCCGATGATTATCGGCCGCAACTTCAAAGTTAAGGTCAATGCCAATATCGGCAACTCATCGGTCAGCTCCAGCATTGAAGAAGAAGTAGAAAAACTGGTGTGGTCTACCCGTTGGGGGGCTGATACGGTAATGGATCTGTCCACCGGCCGGCGTATTCATCAAACCCGTGATTGGATTTTACGCAACAGCCCGGTACCGATAGGCACAGTACCCATTTATCAGGCGCTGGAAAAAGTAAACGGTGATGTCAGCAAACTAAACTGGCAGGTATTTTACGACACACTGATTGAGCAAGCCGAGCAAGGCGTAGATTACTTTACTATTCATGCCGGCGTACTAAAAGACTATGTCGCCTTAACGGCTAACCGCGTTACCGGTATTGTCTCACGGGGCGGCGCTATTATGGCGCAGTGGACCCGGTTATATAACCAGGAAAGCTTTTTATACCAGCATTTTGAACAAATTTGTCAGCTCTGTGCTGCCTACGATATTTCACTTTCCTTAGGTGATGGCCTGCGCCCGGGCAGCATTGCCGATGCCAATGATGAAGCCCAGTTTGCCGAACTTAGAACATTAGGCGAGCTGACCAAAATTGCCTGGCTCTATGATGTGCAGGTAATGATTGAGGGCCCTGGCCATGTGCCCATGCAGCTTATTCAAGAGAATATGACCGAGCAGTTAAAGCATTGTCATGAGGCACCGTTTTATACACTGGGCCCTTTAACCACTGATATTGCGCCGGGTTATGATCATATTACCTCTGGCATAGGTGCGGCGATGATTGGCTGGTTTGGCTGCGCCATGCTGTGTTATGTCACGCCAAAAGAGCATTTAGGCTTGCCAAATAAAGAAGATGTTAAACAAGGCCTTATTGCCTACAAAATTGCGGCCCATGCCGCAGATCTGGCTAAGGGCCACCCGGCAGCACAACTTAGAGATAATGCCTTGTCAAAAGCCCGCTATGAATTTCGCTGGCAGGATCAGTACAACCTGGCACTGGACCCCTTTACTGCCAAAGCTTATCACGATGAAACCCTAAGCCATGAAGGTGCCGACAGCGAGCAATTTTGCTCCATGTGCGGACCTAAATTTTGCTCAATGCGGCTTAATCAGCAAATTCAGCAGGAAGAGGCATTAAATGATGCCTGAGCCAGTATCTGAAACCAAACCGATCGTCTGGACGATTGCCAGCTCTGACAGTGGTGGCGGTGCCGGCATTCAGGCCGACTTACACACCTTTAACGCGTTGGGCTGCCATGGCTGTAGTGTTATTGCCGCTGTCACAGCGCAAAACAGCACTGAAGTTGTCGGTTATGAAACCATTAGCCCGGCACTGTTTATTACCCAGCTAAATTGCCTTATCCAGGATATGCCGCCCGCTGCGGTTAAAATTGGCCTGATCCCAGATGCTGAGTTGCTGACGCAGTTGGCGAACTGGCTGGCACAACATAAAGCCCAACATCAGTTTGTTGTTATCGCCGATCCGGTACTTAGTAGCAGCACTGGCTATAATTTTGTCCGGCAAAGCACTTTGCAGATCTGGCGGCAACAGTTGTTACCATTAGTGGATTTACTCACGCCCAATATCCCCGAACTGGCCTTGCTAAGTAATTTGCCGCATCAAAATAACGACGCACAGGCGCAGCAATTGTTGCAACTTGGCTGCCAGGCAATACTGGTAAAAGGTGGCCATTTAGACGCTAGCGACAACAATACTGCTGACAGCGTTACCGATGTGCTAATTACTGCAGATAACCGTTTTAGATTAAAACAGCCCAGACTTGACGTAACACATAACCATGGTACCGGCTGCGTACTATCCAGTGCTATAACGGCGGCCTGCGCACATGGCTATGCCCTCGCCGACAGCGCTATTATAGGGCGCGCTTATCTGCAGCAGGCACTCAGCTTTAGCTATGCCACTGGTAAAGGAGCCGGTAGCTTGCAACACCATGGCTGGCCGGTAAGCCCTGACTTTTTTCCGCAGTTGCAACATAATGACGCAGCGATTGACTACAACCTCTGCTTCGCCGGCATTACTGCGCCTATCGGCTTTTATCCGGTTATTGACAGCGTACAATGGCTAAAACGTTTATTGCCGCTTGAACCCGATGTCATTCAACTACGCATCAAGCAAGGAACAGCCGAAGACATTGAACAGCAAATTTCTGAAGCGGTACTGTTAAGCCGCGACTATAAACTGAGGCTGTTTATTAATGACCATTGGCAACTGGCCATTAAATATGGTGCTTATGGCGTACATCTGGGACAGGAAGATTTAACCACAGCCGATTTAGCGGCTATAGCCTCTGCGGGTTTACGCCTGGGTATCTCCACTCATAGTTACACCGAGCTATTGCGGGCCAGACAGATCCGGCCGTCCTATATTGCTCTGGGCCACATTTTTGCCACCCAAACCAAGCAAATGCCGTCACAACCTCAAGGTATCGCCCGCTTAAAACGCTATGCTGCGCTGTGCAGCGATGTTGCTACGGTCGCAATTGGCGGCATTAATGCAGAACGAATAGATGCGGTATTAGCTTGTGGTGTATCAGGTGTCGCTGTGGTGTCTGCCATCACAGCACAACAACAGCCTGAACAAGCCTTTTCGCAGCTAAAACAGCGTGTGGAGCAACACTATGCACATCAAGTTTAATGACCAGTTGCTGCAACTCACTGCCAATTGCACCGTAGCAGAGTTGCTGATACAGCAGCAAATACAACCACAAGGGCTTGCCGTGGCAATAAATAATACTGTTATTGCAAAACAGCAATGGCCACAGCATCAGCTGCGTGACAATGACTTTGTAAATGTATTTCACATCGTAACCGGGGGCTGAAAATGCTACGCATAGCAGATAAAACCTTTAACAGCCGCCTGCTACTTGGCAGCGGTAAATTTGCCAGCCCGCAACTGATGCAACAAGCTGTAGCAGCCAGTAATTGCCAGCTGGTCACGTTAGCGTTGAAACGACTTGAGCTTGATAAAGCTCATGATGACCTGTTGTCGCCGCTTAAGGCAATGAATGTTCAGCTGCTACCGAATACCTCAGGCACAAAGACTGCGAAAGAGGCTGTTTTTGCCGCTGAACTGGCACGTGAAGCCTTGCAAACCCATTGGCTTAAGCTGGAAATTCATCCCGACGCCCGTTATTTAATGCCAGATCCGATAGAAACCCTGCTGGCGGCTGAGCAGTTGGTGAAACTGGGGTTTGTCGTACTGCCCTATTGCAGTGCCGATCCAGTGTTGTGCAAACGTTTGGAACAAGTTGGCTGTGCTGCTGTTATGCCACTTGGCGCCGCTATCGGTTCTAATCAAGGCTTACAAACCCGCGCTATGCTGGAGATTATTATCGAACAAGCCACAGTGCCGGTGATCATTGACGCCGGCCTTGGTGCACCTTCGCATGCTGCAGCAGCGATGGAGCTCGGCGCCGCAGCAGTGTTGGTTAATACTGCTATTGCCAGCAGTGAAAACCCGGTGGCAATGGCGCACGCCTTTGCTCTGGCAGTTGAAGCCGGGCATAGTGCCTTTACAGCTGGCTTGGCGCATCACAGCAGCCAGGCGATAGCGTCCAGTCCCTTTACCGACTTTCTGGCGGCACTATGATAGCAGTAGCCGACACAACATCGTCCTGCGACGGTGGCTTTATTGCGCAGTGGCAGCATCAGAATTGGCAGCAGCTACAGCTGTACAGCCGTAGCTTCAGTGCCATACAGGTACAGCATGCGCTGCAAAAGCAACAGCTTAATCTCAGCGATTTGCAAGCCTTGCTCTCGCCAGCGGCTGCCCCCTTTCTGCCACAGCTGGCAAATAAAGCGCAGCACTTAACCCGACAGCGCTTCGGCCGCACCGTTCAGTTATTTGCGCCGCTTTACCTGTCCAACCTTTGCGCTAATGAATGCACTTACTGTGGCTTTTCGTTAAGTCAAAAAGTTAAACGCCGTACTCTGACAACCACAGAGGTTGAACAGGAGTGCCTTGCCATAAAAGCTATGGGGATTGATCAGGTACTGCTGGTCAGTGGTGAGCATGAACGTAAAGTGGGTATCGACTATTTCTGCCAGATCCTACCGGTTGTCAGACCTCACTTCAGCCAGGTACAACTGGAAGTTCAGCCGTTGAGTACTGAAGACTACCGCCGCCTGAAACAGGCCGGCGTTGATGCGGTGATGTTGTATCAAGAAACTTACAACCAATTGGCTTATCAACAATATCATCTAAAAGGTAAAAAAAGTGATATTCACTGGCGCTTAGATGCCCCGGATCGGGTCGGACGTGCAGGCATTGACAAAATTGGCCTGGGTATATTGCTTGGGCTAACCGATTGGCGCACCGATGCCATCTTACTGGCGCATCATATCCGTTACCTGCAAAAGCACTATTGGCAAAGCCGTTTTAGTTTATCTGTACCAAGGATCAGGCCATGTAGCGGTGGCGCCACTGTTGCCAACCCCATTAGCGACAAAGAACTGATCCAATTAATTTGCGCCTTTCGCCTATTTGCACCAGAGCTGGAGATCAGCCTGTCAACTCGTGAGTCTGCTCAGTTTCGCCAGCATGTGGTGCCGTTGGCTATCAGCAGCATCAGCGCCGGCTCCAAAACCCAACCTGGCGGTTACAGTGTAGAACCAGAAAACCTCGAGCAGTTTAGTATTGATGATCACCGCTCACCGCAACAGGTAGCAGAGGCCTTATTGCAGCAAGGCCTGCAACCTGTTTGGAAAGATTGGGAGCCGTTTCTGGGACGGGCTTAACCACTGCAACTACTTAATGCTTAATGCTTAATGCTTAATGCCGATAGTATCCGGCGCAGCCCCACCAGCCGTTTTTGCTCAAATAAAATCGGTTGCAGTTTGTGTCATAACTGTAACCAATTGCAGTAATTCGCCAGCCTGATAAATAGGCGCCGTTCAAATGGTACCAGCTACCATTACGTTTAAGGCTCCAGTGCTGATGTGGACCGGTTGACTGACCACCATTGCACAAGGCTTGGCCGCGGGTATTGGCCGGATTGGCAACACGGCTGTTTTTATTCACTGTGGCGCCGG
Organism: Rheinheimera muenzenbergensis; assembly: GCF_036984005.1. Lineage (NCBI taxonomy): Bacteria > Pseudomonadati > Pseudomonadota > Gammaproteobacteria > Chromatiales > Chromatiaceae > Rheinheimera > Rheinheimera muenzenbergensis. The sequence goes on along the minus strand of NZ_JALAAR010000028.1, from coordinate 1,217 downwards.
TAGAATGCTGAATATTCATTAAATGATAGTAGGTCGTTGACCAACCATTAGCATGTACTATCTCGGCAAAGCAAGAGGAATGGCGCTTGAATTGTCCCGCCGCGGAAGCGGAAACCCAGGTATTGTACTGATTGCTGCCCCAGCCTCCGCCCATACTCATATCTAATGACGATAGCGGATAGCTGCCACTCCCTGTATTAGTATGAGCGCCACCAATATGCCAGCTCTGGCCTAATGGAAACGGAAACTGTAAAAAACCATTAGGGGCTTGAACCTGCATTTCTTTGTCATCAGGTTGTCGTTTAAATGGCAAATACTCCTGGCGAAATAGCCGATAATACAGCTCAGTAAACGCGACCTTATCTGCTTCGAGCTGCTGGATCTCTAGCTCAGTCCATCCGGCTTGTGTATTGTCAGCCGTAAACAGTATATCCAATCCAGATAAGCGAGGATCAATTTGGCCTGTAAATTCAGCAATGCCCTCTTGCTTACTTTGGGTATACACCAGATTAGCCAATTTATCGGCAACATCCTGGAATTGTTCAGCAAAGCCACGCTTATCGGATAACTTACCAAAAGGCGTTTCCAATACTGCAGCTGCTACTTGTTGTTGTGTCAACAATCCACTTTGCTGCTCTATCAAGGCTAACAGTACTCTGGGGCTAATACTGCTGTAGCCGGACCAGTGCGAAATCACTTCGGCGTATGGTAGTAAATGCGGAGCCTGATTAGCAAGATAAGCTTCAATATCAAAATTAAACATCTCTTCATAACTGTATATTAATGAATGGTTTAATGATGAATATTTCTCTGTAGCTACTGCAGCGACGGACAGATTAATGCTTAGCAGTATATATAAAAGTAAATTAGTCAGTCTCATAAGTATCCCTATCAGTGGTTATTAAACATACTAAATAAAAGGGGAGCCCCTTTGGATACACTGTAGCGGACGCCAGAGAGCGCAGTAATTTACATATATTTTATTAAATATAAATAAATAAAAAACACATTATTTATCTAAACGAAGATACTATTTTCAACTACGCACAAGGCCGTCGGTTGCTAGATGGCATTTGTTTAATGAGGTGGTTGCGCGGCTGGCCTGCCAGCGTTGAACTACATTGCTCAGGCAGGCGCAGGAACGCAAAAAGGCCTACCGGTTAGGGTAGGCCTTTTGCTTGAATGAGGTGCCTGGCGGTGAACTACTCTCGCATAGC